>WYBA01000336.1 GCA_011526095.1 Myxococcales bacterium
CGGCAAGAGCTCGGGCAAGAGCAAGTCGAAGATCGACGCCGGTGACTTCGTGCTGTTCGCGCGCGGCGAGGACGAGGCGATCATCACCGCGGTCGGCTGCAAGTAACGCGCGGCGGGCCCGGGGAATCTCCGCAGGTCCGAGCGCGCGGGGCGCGCCCCACGCGGATCTCACCGCGGCGCGGTGGCGCTTGCGGTGGGGCAGGGGGTAGGTTAGCTACGGCAGATGCTGCCGGCGTCCGGGACCGTCGTGCCCCCCTCGGGGACGCGCTTGCGCCGCCGGCTGATCATCGCCGGTGGCGTGGTCGCGGGGCTGGTCGTGCTCGCGGTGATCGGCGTGCTCGTCGTGTACCCGCGGGTCGGCGTGTGGATGGTCGAGTCCAAGGTGATCCCGCGGCTCGAGGCCAAGCTCGGGCGCGACGTCACGGTCGGCTCGATCGAGGTCGGGCGCGGCCACGCGGTGCTCAAGGACCTCGTCGTGCGCGGGCCGCACGACGGCGCCGCGCCGCTGGCGCGGATCGACCGGATCGACGTCGACTTCGACTTCTGGGAGTCGCTGCTCGCCAACCCGGTGATCGGCGCGGTGGTGATCGACGGCGTCACGGTCGCGGTGCGCCGCGGCGCCGACGGCGCCGACAACGTGCGCGACGTGCTGGTGCGGCTCGGGGTCGTCGACGACGGCGGGCCCGACGCGGCGAGCGCGGGCGGCGACGGCATGGGCTCGCTGCGGCCGACGAAGATCGAGCTGCGCCGCGGGGTCGCGACCGTGGTCGACGAGGGCACCGGCGCGACCGCGGCGGTCGAGCGGTTCGACGGCGAGTGGCAGCGGGGCGGCGCCGCCGTGGTCCGCGCGACCGGCGCGCGCGCCGACACCGGCTACGGGCCGTCGGCCTCGGCGGCCGCGGTGACGGCGACGGCGGACGGGGACGCGCGGCGGGTCGAGGCCTCGGGCGGCGAGCTGTCGCTGTGGCCGGGGATGTCGCTCACCGGGATCACCGGCGCGGTCGCGCCTGGCGATGGTGGACGGTTCGTGATCACGGCCGAGGGCGGCTACGGCGGCGTCGAAGGACGGCTGTGGACCGCGTCCGGCTCGATCGACCCGGTCGCGGCGGCCGCGACGCTCGACCTCGACGCGGAGCGGTTCACGCTCGACCGGCTGCGCCCGGTGATCGAGCACCTCGGCGTGATCGCCTACGAGCAGGCCTCCGTCGACGCGCGGCTGCACGTCGACGCGACCGCCGCCGGCGCGACCTTCGCCGGCGGGTTCCACGTCCGCGATCTGTCGGTCGATCACCCGATGCTGGCCGAGAAGCCGGTGCACGGGCTCGAGCTCGGCGGCGAGATCGCCGGCGACTTCGATCGCGACGCGCGCACGCTGACGCTGACCCGCGCGGATCTGTCGTCGCGTGGCCTGCCGTTCTCGATCACCGGGTTCCTCGCCGCGCCCGGCGGCCTGCGCGCCGACGGCACGCGCCGCGACAAGCCCGCGCTCGACCTGCGGCTGGTGATCCCGAAGAAGCCGTGCCAGGAGGTGCTCGCGGCGATCCCGATCGAGCTCGTGCCCTACCTCGAGGGCTTCGTGCTGACGGGTAACTTCGACACCGACCTGCGCGTCGCGGTCGACTGGGCCGACATCCCCGCGACGCGGCTCGACGGGCGCGTCGGGATCTTCGGCTGCCGCGGCAAGAAGGCGCCGGAGGACGTCACCCGGCTCGGCGATCAGTTCGAGCACTTCGTCGAGGTCGAGCGCGACCAGTGGATCTCGTTCCTCGTCGGGCCCGACAACCCGGACTTCGTCCCGCTCGCCGACGTCTCGCCGCACCTGCTCAACTCGCTGATGACGACCGAGGACTCGGCGTTCATGACCCACCGCGGGTTCATCGTCCGCGAGTTCCGCACCGCGCTGATCAAGAACCTCGAGGCCGGCTACTTCAAGTACGGCGCCTCGTCGATCACGATGCAGCTGGTCAAGAACGTGCTGCTCTATCGAGAGAAGACCGCGGCGCGCAAGCTCCAGGAGCTGTTCCTCACCTGGTTCATCGAGACCAAGTTCGAGAAGGAGCGGCTGTTCGAGATCTACGTCAACGTGATCGAGTACGGGCCGGGCATCTACGGCATCGGCCCGGCGGCCTGGCACTACTTCGGCAAGCACCCGCGCGATCTGAACCCGGTCGAGTCGGCGTTCTTCTCGTCGATCCTGCCCGCGCCCAAGGCGCGCTACGACCAGTACTGCAAGGGCACGCTGCGGCGCGAGACCGAGGGCAAGATCCAGCGGATCCTCGGGCTGATGCTCAAGCGCGGCCGGCTCACCGAGCTCGAGCACGCCGAGGCGGTCGCGACGCCGCTGGTGTTCGCGCGCGACGGCACCGAGACCGAGCAGGAGTGCATGGCGCGGCGCAAGCGCGCGCTCAAGAACGCGCGGCCGACGAACCCGCTGAAGAAGTAGCGGCGGCGAGCGCCGCCCGGTTCGCGGCCGCGCGGCGCAGCAGGCGCACGACGAGCAGCCCGGTCAGGCCGAGCAGCACGCCGGCGATGGCCAGCATCCGCCAGCGGTACGCGCCGCCGCGCGCCGGCCGGTACCCGGTCCAGTAGCCCGAGGGGCCCGGGCGCGACCGCGCCACCGGCTCGAAGCTCACCGCGGGGCCGACCGGCAGGCCGGCGGCGGGCGCGGCCGGCTGCGCGGCGGGCGCGGGCTGCGCGTGCGCGACGCCCGGCGCCTCGACGACGGCGAGGGCGGTCACGGTGGCGAGCAGGAGCACGGCGGCGCGCATCGGGGCGCACCCTAGCAAATCGTCCACAAAGTTGCCCGCGCCGCGACCGGAACGGATCGTCGCAGGATGGTGGGTCCCCGTCCCCGGTTCAGCCAGGTCCTCGTCGCGGTCGCCGCGCTGGCGGCCGGCCACGCCGCGCCCGCGCGCGCCGACGACGGCGTCGCGGCCACCGCGGACGTCGCGGCCGCGGCCGACGCCGCGGGAGCTTCTTGGCGGGGTGGGGCCCGGCGGGCTTCGCCCGACGGGCGGGGCGGCGAGCCCCGTGTGATCGACGCGAGTGCCGTGCCGGAGCAGAATGCGACGGCCACGGCCTACGAGGCCGACGCCGGGTTCGGCGCGGGCGCGTCCGCCGGCGCCCCGATGTCGGCGATCGACGGAGTCGTGCGCCTGCAGGCCGGCGCGGTCGATCTGGCGGTCGGCGCGCGGCTGCGGCTGATCGGCGATCGGTTCGCGACCGAGGACTGGGACGAGGTCGGCGACTGGCTGGCGATGGTGCGCCGGTTCACCTGGCGCGGGGTCGAGGAGCGGCTCGACGGCGCCGCGGCGTGGCGCGGCGAGCTCGCGGTCGGCCCGCTGGTCGCGGCGCGGCTCGCCCACGGCACCGCGATCGACGGCTTCCTCGGCGGCGCGCTCGCCGAGCGCCGCGCCTCGGGCGCGCACGCGCGGCTGGCGCGGGGCGCCACCTCGATCGAGGTGCTCACCGGCGACCTCGGGCGCGCCACGCTGCTCGCGATCGCCGGCGGCGCCGACGCGGGCCCGGTCGAGGTCGGCGGCCAGCTCGCGCTCGATCCGCGCGCGCCGGTCCACGCCGGCGGCGACGCCGCGATGCCCGGCGCGCTCGACACCACGCCGCTGGTCGCGCTCCACGCCTCGGCGGCGCGGCGCGGGCGCCTCGGCGCGGCGCGCGGCGCGCTCGTCGTCGACGCCGCGTGGCAGCCGACGCTCGGCGCCGGCCTCGCCATCGTCGCGCACGGCCAGCTCCCCGCCGGCCGTCGCGCGGTCGTGCACGCGCGCGCCGAGCTCGGCGCGGGGACCTCCGGGTACATCCCCGCGCCGTTCGGTCCGCTCTACCTGCGCGATCGCGTGGTCGCCGGCGCCGCGCCCGCCGGCGGGTTGGCGCCCGCGCCGACGCTGGTCGACCGCGCGCGCGCCGGGGACCTCGGCGGCGTC
>WYBA01000337.1 GCA_011526095.1 Myxococcales bacterium
CGGTGGCGCCGGTGCCGTCGCCGATCGACGCGGGGACGCCGACGGGCGCGGCGGTCGCGACGACGCTCCCCGCGGCGCCGTCCGGCCCCGCGCCGGACGCGGGCGCCGCGTGGGTCGCGCCCGAGCTCGCGGTGGCGCCGGGCGCGGCCGTGCCCGCGTGGAACGCGGGCGGCCGGACCGACGCCGAGGCGCTCGCGCCGCTGCGCACCGGCGCGGTGACGAAGGTCAAGTTCAACCGCGGCGGCTCGTCGCTGTCGCTGCGCCTCGACTTCGACAACGGGGCCCGCGCCGCGTTCAAGCCCGAGCAGGTCCACCCGCAGTCCAACCCGCGGCGCGAGATCGCGGCCTACCGGCTCGACCGGCTGCTCGGCCTCAACCGCGTGCCGCCCGCGATCGGCCGCGCGCTCACCGTCGAGGAGGTCCGCGCCGCCGTGCCGCCGTCGGAGCGCGGCAAGGCCGTCCGGATCGCGGACGAGGCGATCGCGCGCGGCGATCAGCTCCGCGGCGAGCTGTCGTGGTGGATCCCGGTGATCGCGGACGGCAAGGTCGACGGGTTCCAGATCGACTCCACCGACGGCATCGTGACGTGGAAGCGGTGGCTGCGCGCCGGCGGCAAGATCCCCGACGCGCACCGCGCGCTGGTCTCGCAGATCAGCGACATGATCGTGTTCGACTTCCTCGTCGACAACACCGACCGCTGGACGGGGAACAACGCCAAGGTGTCCGAGGACGGCGCCGTCCTGTACTTCATGGACAACACGATGGCGTTCACCGCCAACAAGCGGGCGCACCGCAAGAGCCACACCTACCTCGGCCGGGTCCAGACGTTCTCGCGCCGCCTGATCGACCGCATCCGCGCGCTGACCGAGGACGAGGTGCGCGGGGTGATGGAGCGCGACCACGCGCCGTTCCCCCGCCTGCTCACCGACGCCGAGGTCACCGCGCTGATGGCGCGGCGCGACCTGCTGCTGACCTACGTCGACGATCTGATCGCCGAGCACGGCGCGGACGTCGTGCTGGCCCTGCCGTGACCCCATGAGCCCCTGTCCCGCCTGCGGCAAGCCGATCGAAGCCCTGTGGAAGGGCGTCACGAAGATCGTCGACGGCAAGATCACGCAGTTCTGCTCGCCGGCGTGCGCCGCGGCCGGGGTCGCGACGGGCGCGCCCGCGCCGGCGGCGCCGGGACCGAAGCCGGCGGCGGCGGCGAAGCCGACGGCGGCGGCGAAGCCGTCTCCGACTCCGTCCCCGACTCCGTCCCCGTCTCCGTCTCCGACTCCGACTCCGACTCCGTCTTCGACTCCGTCCCCGTCTCCGACTCCGACTCCGTCTCCGTCTCCGAAGGCCGCCGCGGCCACGAGGTCTGCCGCCGCCGCCCCCGACGACGACGAGCACACCCCGCCGCCGCGGCGCGCGACCGACCTCCGTCGCCGCCGCAACCGTCGCGCGCTGTGGCTCGCCGCCGGCATCGTCGCCGGCGGCATGGCGGTCGCGATCATCCAGACGTTCTCGCCCGCCGCCCCGACCGACGTCCGCGCCGCGCGCGACGACGTCCGCGCCGGCGGCGCCGTCCCCGCCGACGCCCCCGCCGAGGCCGCGCCCGACGCCGGCGTCACGCCGCTCGACGCCGCGACCGCCCGCGCCCGCGCCGAGCAGGCGCTGCGCGCGCTGCTGCCGTCGCCGTCGACGCGGATCGCGCGCGAGGCGGCGATGGCGCTGTCCCGCACCGGCGACGCCGAGGCGGTCGAGGCGCTCGCCCGGCTGCTCGAGACCGAGTCCAGCACGATCACCCGGCTCGAGGTCGCCTACGCCCTGGCGCGCGCCGGCGACGCCCGCGGCGGCAAGGCGCTGCACGCCGGGCTGCGCGGCGCCACCCGCGACGTCCGCGCCGACGCCGCGCGCTGGCTCGCGCTGCTCGGCGACCAGGCCGCGGTCCCCGTGCTCGAGCAGATGATGGCGATCTCGCAGTACCGGCTCGGCGCCGCCGAGACGCTGGCGCGGCTCGGTCACGCCCGCGCGCTCGCGGTGCTCGACGCCGCGCTCGCCTCGCCCAGGACCAGCCACGAGGATCGGATGCGGGCGCTGGTCGCGCTCGGCCGCGCCGGGCGCGCCGACGTCGCGCCCGGGCTGCACGAGATCCTCGACGACGGCATGTACAACGTCGGCGGCGCGGCGGCGCTCGCCCGGCTCGGCGATCGCGTGGCCGAGCCGCGGCTGCGCGAGCAGCTCGAGGTCCCGACGCTGCAGGTCGGCGCGGCGCTCGGGCTGCGCCGGCTCGACCCCGCCCTCGACCCGCTGCCGCTCTTGCCGGCGCTGGTCGCGGCGCTCGATGGCGAGAAGGACACCGCGCGGGTGTCCGCGGCGGAGGCGATCCTGATCCTCGTCGGCCCCCCCTCGATCGCGGAGCGCGACTGATGGCCCGCGATCTCCGCCTGTTCTACCTGTTCCGGCTGCTCGCGACCTCGTACCTGTGGGTCCCGATCTCGGTCCTGTTCATGCAGAGCCGGGGGCTGACCTTCGGCGAGATCATGGCGCTCGGCGGCATCTACAGCGCCGTCGTGATCCTCGTCGAGATCCCGACCGGCGTGTTCGCCGATCGCATCGGCCGCCGCCGTTCGATGCAGCTCGGCGCGCTCGCGATGGTGGCGGCGTGCCTGGTCGCGTTCCACTCGCACTCGCTCGCCGGGTTCGCGCTGTCGGAGTGCCTCGCCGCGATCTCGATGTCGCTGTGCTCCGGGGCCGACTCGGCCTACCTGTTCGACCTGCTGCGCGAGAACGGCCGCGCCCACGAGTACGGCCACCGAGAGAGCACCGCGTCGGCCTGGCACCTCGCCGGCAGCGCCGCGGCCTACGCCGCGGGCGGCGCGCTCGGCGAGGTCGATCTCGCGCTGCCGTATCTGGTCACCGCCGCGGTCTCGCTCGGGGCGTTCGCGATCGCGTGCGTGATGCGCGACGACCGGCCGGACGCGGCCCCGCCCGCCCGGCTGCCGGCGGGGCGCGTCGTCCGGCTGTGGATCGACCACATGCGCGGCGCGGCCAGCGACGTCCGCGGCAACAACCGCCTGGCGTGGCTGATCGCCTACTCGGCCGTGGTGTTCGTGCTGCTGCGCGCGACCGTCTACCTCTACCAGCCGTTCCTCAAGGCCCAGGGGTTCTCGCCGGGCGAGACCGGCATGGTCTACGCCGCGGTCTACCTGCTGGCGTCGTTCGTCGCGATGCGCGGCCCGGCGCTGCGCCGGTGGTTCGGCGAGGAGGTGCTGCTGTGGGGCCTGCTCGCCATGCTCGCCGGATCGTTCCTGCTCCTCGAGGAGGTCCGCGGGCCGTGGGTGCTCGGCCTGCTCGCGATCCAGGCCGTCGCCAACGGGCTGTACTCGCCGCTGGTCAAGCCGCTGCTCAACCGGGAGATCACCGAGTCGAGCCGCCGCGCCACCGTGCTGTCGGTCGAGAGCATCGGCCGGCGCGGCGCGATGGGCGTGTTCTCGCCCGTGGCGGGCTTCTACGGCGCGGCCTCGGCGATGTTCCTGTGCGGCGCGCTCGGCCTCGGGGGCCTGGCCGTCCTGGCCGTCGTGGCGCTCCGCACCCCGACGCCGCGCGGCGCCCCCGGGCTGGACTGACGCCGTGATTGACACGGGGCCGGTCGCCTAGCAGACTGCGCCGCCGCATGACCGCTCCGACCTCCCAGAAGGTCTACTTCGTTTCCCTGGGCTGCCCCAAGAACCAGGTCGACACCGAGGTCATGCTCGGCCAGGTACGCGGCGCCGGCCACGTCCTGGTCGACGACCCCGAGGGCGCCGACGTCATCGTCGTCAACACCTGCGCGTTCATCGACCAGGCCAAGGAGGAGAGCGTCGACACGATCCTCGAGATGGCCGAGCTCAAGAAGGGCGCGTGCAAGAGCCTGGTCGTCACCGGCTGCCTGGCCCAGCGCCACGCGGCGGAGCTGTCGGCCGAGATCCCCGAGATCGACCACATCCTCGGCTCGGCCGACTTCCAGGGCATCGCCCAGGCGCTCGAGGCGACGCCGGCGAAGGGGCGGGGCAAGGGCAAGGGCAAGCGCGCGCTGCCGGTGGTGAAGGTGTCCGAGACGCCGAGCTACATCTACGACCACGACGCGCCGCGGCTGCGCGTCGGCCACCGCCACTCGGCCTACGTCAAGATCGCCGAGGGCTGCGACCGGCCGTGCTCGTTCTGCATCATCCCCAAGCTGCGCGGGCCGCAGCGCAGCCGCACGATCGACGACATCGTCGCCGAGGCGCGCGCGCTCGTCGCCGATGGCGCGCGCGAGCTCAACCTGATCGCCCAGGACCTCACGCGCTACGGCTGGGACCTCGGCGACGCGCCCGAGACCCGGCCGACGCTGGCGCAGCTGTTGCGCGCGCTCGGCCAGGTCGACGGCGCCGACTGGATCCGCCTGCACTACACGTTCCCCTCGGCGTTCACCGACGAGCTGATCGACGCGATCGCCGAGGAGCCGCGGGTCGTCAAGTACGTCGACGTGCCGCTGCAGCACATCGACGACGGCATGCTCAAGACGATGCGGCGCGGCCACTCGGCCAAGGTCACCTACGACCTGATCGAGCGGCTGCGGTCGCGGATCGACGGCGTCGTCATCCGCACGACGTTCATCGCCGGGCACCCGGGCGAGACCGAGGACGCGTTCAAGGCGCTGTGTGACTTCGTCGGCGAGGCGCGGCTCGACCACGTCGGCGTGTTCCCGTACTCGATCGAGTCGGGCACGGTGTCGGCGCTGCTGCCCCACCGCGTCCCGCCCGAGGTCGCGCAGGCGCGCGCCGCCCACGTCATGGAGCTGCAGCGCGCGATCAGCCGCGCGCGCAACGAGGCGCGCGTCGGCCAGGTCGTCGACGTGCTGATCGACGGGCTGTCCGACGAGACGGACCTGCTGCTGCAGGGCCGGTGGTGGGGCCAGGCGCCGGGGATCGACGGCGTCACCTACGTCGCGGACGGGACCGCGCAGCCGGGCGACCTCGTCAAGGCGCGGGTCACCCAGGCCGCGGACTACGACCTCGCGACGTCGCTCGAGCTCGAGCCGTAGCGGCGTCGGCGCCGGGCTACCGGCCTACCTGACGACCGGCAGCTTCCACCGGTCGCGCAGCGCGACCGAGGCGATCAGCGCGGCGTGGGCGTCGTCGAGGTGCGCCGCGAGCCCGGGCGCGACCGCGGCGACCGCGAGGTCGAGCGCGCGGCGGTCGGGCAGGTCGCGCTCGAGCGTGACGTGGCGGACCGGGCGCGCCGCGATCGCGTCGAGCGCCGCGACGATCCGCGCGCTGCCGCGGCGGTCCGCGCGCCGGACGTCGAGCACCGGCAGCGCCTCGGCGTCGCCGACCGTCCACTCGACCGCGCCGTTGCCCATCGACGCGCGCCCCAGCGCCTCGAGCGCGAGCGCCGTCCACGTCGTGTTGAGCGCGGCGGCGAGCGCCTCGAGGCAGACCCCGGCGCGCGGCTCGACCGCGTAGACCCGCTGGTCGGCGATCACCGGGCGCGGCGCGAGGCGCTGGAGGAACCGCGGCCCGTACGCCTTGGTCAGGAACAGCCGGGCCGGGCGCGCCGGCAGCGCCCACCACGGGTCGCGGCCGCGCAGGCTCGGGCGCGCGGCGGCGGCGGCGTGGGCCTCGATCCACCGCCGCGCGCCGCGCCGCCGCGTCAGCCCGCCGGGCGGCACGACCAGCGCGCACAAGGGCGTCGCGTCCGGGTCGATCGCGATCGCCAGCTCGGCCCCGTCGCGCGGCGAGTGGACCAGCGGCGCGAGGACGTCGGGCTCGATCCGCGCGCGGCGCGCGGCGTCGCGCGTCAGGTAGAACACGTCGTTGGCGCCGCTGGTGATGCCGCGACGCAGGGTGGCGAGCGCGCCGAGCGGGACGAGCGCGTCGCCCGCGGTCGCCTCGAGCGCGGTCCACGCCGCAGGCGCCCGCAGCGCCCGGCCCCACCGCGTGGGCGCCGCGGCGGGCACGGCCCTGACGTCGGCGAGGTCGGCGAGGGCGTTCGGCGCGGCGCCGCCGATCCGCCGCGCCGCGTCCGCCGTCGGCACGCGCAGGCGCAGCACCTCGACCGCGTCGTCGGCGGCGCCGGGGCCGACCTCGATGACGACGATCATCGCGTTGACCGCGGCGTCCGCGAACCACCGCTCGGCCGGGGCGGAGACGAGGCGGCGGACCCGTCCGCGCGCGGTCACCGCGCGCCACAGCGGGCCCGCGTAGCCGGCGTCGAGCAGCGCCGTCGACAGCACGAGCGCGACCACGCCGCCGGGGCGCGCCAGCCGCAGCGCGCGCAGCACGCACGCCGCCGCGAGGTCACCGCGCCGCGCCAGCACGCCGCGCGCCTCGTCGTCGAGCACGTCGCCCGCGTCGTCGCCGATCGCCGTGGCGAGCCGGGCGCGGCGATCGGCGGCCAGCCGGTCGGGCCGGACCCAGGGCGGGTTGCCGATCACCAGGTCGTACGCCCCCAGGTGCCGGGCGCCGGCGCCGTCGAGCACGTCCCCGACCTCGATCGTCGCGCCGGGCAGCCGCGCCCGCGCGGCGGCGGCCGCCGCCGGGTCGATGTCGACGCCGACGAGCCGGGCGCGGGGCAGGGCGGCGGCGGCGCGCGCCAGGATCGCGCCGTCGCCGCACGTCGGATCGCACACCCGCCGCGGCGCCGGCCGGCCGGCGCACGCCAGCGCGACCGCGAGGTCGGCGACCGGCGCCGGCGTGAACCACTGGCCGAGCGCGTGGCGGGTCACGGCGCGGTCACTCGAACCGGCGGATGCGGAGCACCGCCACGGTCATCCACGCCGTCGCGAGCGCGACGAGCCACACCACCGACGTCCCCGCCGCCTCCACCGCCTCGGGCGGGTAGGCGAGCTGGCGGGTGTGGAACAGCACCGAGATCTTGCTGACCGAGCCGTCGAACTGCGCCAGCGCGCCGTCGACGAACAGCAGGTACGCGATCGACAGCGCCATGCCGTAGCGCGGCGCCAGCGTCGCCAGCGCCGTCGTCACCGCCGCGACCGCGACGCCGCCGACCACGACCGCGATCAGCCCGCGCGTCAGCAGCTCGCCGTGCCCGGCGGTCGCCTGGCCGAACACCGTGAACCACGGCAGCAGCAGCGCCGCCGCCATGAACGCCCACAGCAGGGGCACCAGCGCGGTGAGCTTGCCGGTCAGGATGCTCCACCGGGGCAGCGGGCGCGACCACAGGTAGGTCATCGTCTTCTCCTCCAGCTCCTCGCCGATCGAGCTGGCGAGCAGCACCGGGACGAGCACGCCGAGGCACTGGATCCAGATCCGGACGACGCCCTCCCACTGCGTGATCTCCGGCGAGCGCAGCGCCGAGCCGGCGAACAGCTCGGGCAGGAACGCCACGACGAACCCGACCCACAGCGCGCGGGTGCGCAGCGCGCGGGTCAGCGTCACCTTGCCGAGCGCGAGCGACGCCTCGACGCCTCCCAGCGGCGGACGCGCCGTCATCTCGGACCTCCCGAGGTCAGGTACTCGAACACCGCGCCCAGGTTGTTGGCTGCCACACGGGGCTCGCCGCCCCGCCCGTCGGGCAGAGCCCGCCGGGGCCCACCCCGCCCAGAGTTGGCCGTC
>WYBA01000038.1 GCA_011526095.1 Myxococcales bacterium
CCCCGCCGGCGTCGACGCCGGGCGCGCGCGCCGCGATCCGGCGCAGGTCGCCGAGCACCCGCGGCAGCGCGCCCGGGCGGGCGAGGCGCGCGACCAGCCGCGGCCACGCCACCGCCGCCGCGGCGCCCGCGGCGTCGCCGGCGTCGAGCAGGTGGGCGACGCCGTGATCGTCGAGGTAGCGCGCCGCCGCGTCGTCGGGCTCGGGCTCGGGCTCGGCGCGCGGCGCGCGCGCCGCCGCCGCCAGCGCCGTGCGCGCGGTCGCGACCGCCATCGCCTGCTCGGCGCTGGCGCGGACGTGGTCGCGCAGGGTCGCGTGGGCGAGCGTGAACTCGGGGACGCCGTCGCCGTCGCGATCGACGCGGCGGACCGCGCCGGCGAGCTGCGCCAGCGCGTCGTGGACCGCGGCGAGCCCGACCGCGTCGTCGGTGGCGAGCGTGCGCCGCACCATCAGCGCGTGCAGCGCCGCCGCCTCGAGCGGCTCCTCCAGCAGCGCGAGCGTCGCGACCAGCGGCGTGACGAGCTGCTGCGCCGCGCCGGCGCCGCCGCGGCGCAGCACGCGCGCGTGGTAGGCGTCGAGCGACGGCGGCAGCGCGCCGGCGTCGAGCGAGGTGAGCTTGCCGCTCAGCACGTCGCCGATGACGTGGGCGACGTAGATCGGCAGGCCCTCGGCGCGCGCGACGACCGCCTCGACGAACGGGTTGATGCCGGCGTCGCGGTCGAGCGCGAGCAGCCGCCTGGAAAGGGGGCCGATCTTGTCGAGCAGCATCTCCCGCACGTCGGCCGCCGACATCGGCGGCACGCCGTCGGGCAGCGGCGCGTCGGCCCCCGCGGCGCGCATCGCCGCGTCGAGCGCGGCGTCGGCGCGGCCGATCGCGATCACGCGGGCGGCGCGCGCCAGCGGCGCGAGCACCTCGGCGACGAGCGCGGCGCCCGACGGCTCGCTGGCGACCAGATCCTCCAGGCCGTCGATCACGACCGGCACCAGCGCGTGGCGGCCCGCGAGCGCGGCGAGCAGCTCGCGCGCCTGCTCGCGCGGCGGCCGGCCGCGCGGTGGCGGCGCGCCCGCCAGCGCCGCGGCGCGCTCGACCACGAACGCGAGCAGCGCCTCGCGCGTGCACCGCCCGTCGCCGGCGCGGGCGCGGAACGCGATCGGCGCGCGCCCGGCCTCGGTCAGCGCGCGCACGACCCTCGCGGCGATCAGCGACTTGCCGCTGCCCGCCGCGCCCCACACCCACGCCAGCCCCGCCGGTGCGTCCGCCGCGGCGACCAGCGCGGCGACCTCCGCGTCGCGGCCGACGCACTGCCCGGCGTCGCGCTTCCACTCGGCGTCGAACCCGGCGATCGTGAACGCGACCGGCGGCGCGACCGCGGGCTCGCCGAACAGGCCCGCGGCGAGCAGCGCCGCGACCGCCGCGTCGCTCGACTCCGCCACCGCCGCGTGCGCCGCGCCGAGCGGCGTCATCATCAGGCGCACCTCGCCGCGCCGCACGTAGACCTGCGGCACCGCGTGCGCCTCGCCCGCCGGCGCCGACCAGCCGACGAGCGGCCACAGCGGCAAGACCGCCGCGCCGCACACCGCCACGACCGCGTCGGGCGGCACCGCCGGCTGGGCCGCGGCCCACGCGCGCGCCGCGGCGAGCGCCGCGCCCGGCGGCGCCCCGTCCAGCTCGACGACCTCGCCGCCGCCGACCGCGACGAGCACGACCTCGCCGAGCGCCGCCAGCGGCGCCAGCAGCGCCGCCAGGCGCGGCTCCCACCCGGCGAGCAGCTCCCGCGCCAGCGCGTGCGACACGCCGCCGCCGTGCGCGAGGCGGTTGCGCAGCTCCGCCAGCGACGTCGCCGGCCCGTCGCCGACCATCATCGGCTCGAGCGCGTCGCGCACCCACGCCCACAGCGCGCCGAGCGGCGTGTCGGCCGGAGGGCTCGCGGCGATCGCGAGCGCCATCCCGCGCCACCGCCCCAGCGTCGGCTGCTCCAGCCGCCGCGCGATCTCCGCGCGCACCGCCGGCGGCGCGCCGCCGGCGCGCGCCCAGTCGCCGACGCCGAGCGCGACCGCGAGCCGCAGCGCCATCTCGACCGCGTCGCACGCGTGCCACAGCGCCAGCCGCGGCTCGTCCTCCGCGGCCCACTCGGCGAGCGGCGCGCGCAGCACCGGCGGCAGCGCCGCCAGCGCGTCGGCGCTCATCCCGAGCCGGCGAGGGACGCGGTCCACGCGCCGATGGTACGCTGGACGTCGGCCTGCCCGTGCCCTACTCCGCTCCCGAAAAGCTCATCGGCAAGATCCTCGACGGCACCTACGAGGTCGAGCGCGTCGTCGGCGAGGGCGCGTTCGGCGCCGTCTACGCCGCGCGCCACCTCCGCCTCGGTCGCCCGGTCGCGGTCAAGGTGCTGCGCGCCGCCGACCCGGACGCGTTCGCCCGGTTCCGCCGCGAGGCCGAGATCACCTCGAGCCTGGGCAGCCGGTTCATCGCCCAGGTGTTCGACTTCAACCACCTGCCGACCGGCGAGCCGTACCTGGTGATGGAGCTGCTCGACGGCGAGGATCTCGCCGCGCGGCTCGCGCGCGTCAAGACGATCGCGCTGGCCCAGGCGCTCAAGATCTGCGAGCAGGTCGCGTCCGCGCTCGCGGTCGCGCACCGCCACAAGATCGTCCACCGCGACCTCAAGCCGCAGAACGTGTTTCTCACCCGCAGCGAGGACGAGGGCGAGGTCGTCAAGGTGATCGACTTCGGCATCTCCAAGGTGCTGTCGAGCACCAGCTCGACCGCCGCCGGCCAGTTCCTCGGCTCGCCGCTGTACATGTCGCCCGAGCAGGTGCGCGGCCGCAGCGACCTCATCGACGAGCGCACCGACGTCTACGCGCTCGGCGCGGTGATGTACGAGGCGCTCGCCGGCCGCACCGCGTACCAGGCGCAGAGCGTGTTCGAGCTGGTCGAGAAGATCTCCGGCGCGGAGCTGCCGCCGAGGCTGTCGACGCTCAACCCCGAGGTCCCGCCCGCGCTCGACGACGTGCTCGCGCGCGCGATGGCCAAGAACCGCGACGACCGGCCGCGCACCGTCACCGAGCTCTACAACCAGATCGCCAACGTCATCCGCGCCGCGACCAGGAGCGAGAGCGCGACGCCCGCCGCGGCGATCGTCGGCACCCACGCGCTCGAGACGATGCACATCACCGGCGCGGTCGCGACGCCGCTGTGGCGCGGCCGGACCGGCGCCGAGGACCAGCTGCGGTTCGTCGCGCCCGAGGGCGGGTTCTATCCCAGCGACTTCCGCACCCGCGCGCTCAAGATCCCGGCGGCGTCGCCGGCGCCGGCGGGCGGCCCGCCGGCGAGGACCGAGTACTTCATCGGCTCGGTCCCCTCGATCGACGGCCTGGCCAACGATCTGGTGCTGCCGCACCGCCAGGTGTCGCGCAACGCCGCGCGCGTCGTGCTGCGCGACGGCCGGGTGTGGCTGCGGCGCGAGCCGAAGTGCAACGTGCCGATCCGCGTCGGCCTGTTGATGCTCGAGCGCGACGAGGAGCGCCCGCTCCACCACGGCCAGCCGATCGCGATCGGCGTGGTCGCCGGGGTGTTCCACGACGGGCGCTACGTCCCGGCGCAGGCGCCGGCGCAGGCGGTCGACGAGCAGACCGGCCTGCTCGGGCGCGAGGGCCTGGCGTGGGAGATCGCGCTGGCGGCGCGGCTCGGCGACGGCCGGCGCGTCGCGATCGCGATGCCGCTGGGGCTGCCGGGCGCGGGCCCGTCGGGCGCGGAGACCGTCGCGTGCCGCGCCGCGCTCGCGGTCCACGCCGCGTGGCCGACGTGGCCGGTGGCGCGGTTCGGCAAGCTCGTCGGCGTGCTCGCGCCGGCCGACGCCGACCTCGCCGCGGTCGCGGCGGCCGCGCGCGCCGCGGCCGGCGTGCCGCTCGCGGTCGGCCACCTCGCGGTCGGCGCCTCCGGCGATCAGGCGGGCGCGCGGATCGACGAGGCGTGCGGCGCGCTCGAGCGGCTGGCGACGACCGCGCCGCCCGACGCGCTCGCGCGCGACGTGATCGATCTCGGCGAGCACGCGGTGCGGCTGCTCGATCTCGGCCCGTTCGTGCGCGAGGCGCAGGCGGCGCTCGCGCGCGGCGGTCAGGCCGGGCTGGTCGTGCTCGACGATCAGCCGCAGCTGCGCTCGTTCGGCGACGGCGTCGTCGCGGCGCTCGAGCTCGAGCTGCTCCAGGTCGCGGGGCGGATCGCGGGCGCGAGCGCGGTCCTGTGCAGGCCGGCGCCGGGCGCGGTGGCGTTCGCCGGGCCCGACGCGGCGGAGCCGCTGGCGCGGCAGATCGCGATGGAATGGCACTCGCGCGGCCCGATCCGCGGCGAGGTGGTCGAGGTCGAGCGCGGCGTGTCGCTGACCGTCGTCGGCGCGGGCGAGCTGCCGGAGCTGGCGCGCCTCGCCGCCGAGCTGGTGACCGGCGGCGGCCTCGGCGCTGGCGTCGACACGCTGCCGCTGCCGATCGCCGCGCGGGTGCGCGCCGCGCTGACCGCGACCGCGCCGTCGGATCGCGCCGCCGCGCTCGTCGGCGTCGTCGCGTCGACGTGGCGGCTCACCGCGATCGCGCTGGCGTCGATGGCGCTCGCCGGCCGCCGCGACTTCGACCTCGCCGGCGCCGCGGCGGCCGCGCCCGCCGCCCCCGTCGCGGGGCCGTGGCGCCACCTGGCGTGCACCGCCGCCGCCGCGCTCGCCGGCACGCCCGGCCGCGTCGGCGAGCTCGTCGCCGCGCTGTTCGACGGCGGCGGGCCGCGCCCGGCGCTGGCGCTCGCCACCGACGAGGCGGCCGCGATCACCGGCGCGACGACCGCGGCCTCGCTGTCGCGCGGGCTCGACCGGCTCGAGGCGACGGTGATCGAGCTGCTGGTCGCGCTGCGGCCGTTGCGCGGCTGGACGCTGATCCACGTCGAGCGGGTCGATCGCGTCGACGTGTTCGGCGACTGCGAGACGGTGCACTACGTCGACTACACCGGCACCCACGGCGGCGGCACGCCGCGCCAGGTGACGCTGGTCAAGGACCTGCGCATGGGCCCGTTCGCCTACCTCGCGCGCCTGGCCGAGGGCATCGTCGTCCCGCTCGAGCCGCACCTGCGCCAGCGCCCCGATCCCGACGGCGGCGGCGCCGGCCTGTACTGGGCCGCCGCGCCGATCGGCGCGCCGGGGGCGCACCGGTTCGAGCACGTGCTGACGGGCGAGGTGCTGGAGGACGAGGTCACGGCGAAGCAGATCCCGCGCGGCAAGCGGTAGCGCGCGCCGCCGCGGTCGTCGCGCCCCGGCGCGCCCCGCCCGACTGTCAGACGGCCGGCGTACGCCTCCCTTCCATGCGCGTCTACTTCGTCGGGAGCCACGCCACGGGCAAGACCACGCTGTGCCGCTACGTCAGCCGGCGCTACGGGCTGCCGATGATCACCGAGGTCGCGCGCGCGGTGCTCGCGGAGATGGAGTCGTCGCTCGACGCGCTGCGCACCGACATGGACCTCGTCGCGGAGTACCAGGAGCGCGTGTTCGCGCGGCAGGTCACGGTCGAGCGCCAGCACGAGGGCCGGTTCGTCTCCGACCGCGCGTTCGACAACCTCGCCTACGCCGCCGAGCACACCACCGTCGTCGCGGACCTGATGCACGAGCAGCGGTTCACCGACTACATGCGGTGGGTGTCCTCGGGCACGGTGTTCTTCCTGCGGCCCCACCCGTCCCTGCTCAAGGAGGACGGCGTGCGCGCCGGCGTGTCGTGGGAGTCCGTCCTGCGGATCGACGGCATGATCAAGCTGCTGCTCGAGCTGCACCGGGTGCCGTACCTGCCGGTCGAGTCGGTGTCGATGCAGGAGCGCGTGCGCGCCGTCGACTTCGTGCTGTCGCGCGCCGGGATCCACCAGATCCTCACCACGCGACGCCCGGCCCCGGCGGCCGCGCCGTCGCCGCGCGCCACCTCCACCGATCCCGCCCTGGTCGAGCCGCCCGCCGTCCCCAAGATCGGCAACTGACCGGCCGGCCGCGCCGGGCCGCCCCGCGCAACGCGGACGGCGAGCGTGATATCGTGGGACGCCGACTCGGTTTTTTGGCGCCGCGATGACCACCGCTCCCGAAGACCCCACGCTCACCACGGCCGGCGGCGACGACACCGATATCGTGGCGTTGCGCACGACGCTCGCCGCGGATCCGGCCGACGCGCGCGCCGCGTCCACGCTGGTCGAGCGGCTGCTCGCCGCCGGTCGGCTCGCCGAGGCCTCCGACGTGCTCGAGGCCGAGCTCGCCGAGCTGGCGAAGCGCGACGCCGCGCCCGACCCGCGCGGCGACGCGCGCCGGCGCGCCGGCCGCGCGACCGGGGCTCAGATCGGCGCCCAGGCAGGCGCCGACCTCGCGCACCGCGCCGAGCGCCACCGCGTCGCCGCCGGGCTCGGCGAGCAGCTCGGGCGGATCGACCGCGCGCTCTACCACTGGCAGCAGGCGTGGCGGCTCGAGCCGGCGCGCACCGACGCGCTCGAGGCCGCGCGCGCGCTGTACGCCTCGCTCGGCGATGACGCGATGGTCACCCGGCTGTTCGAGGCCGAGCTCGAGGTGCTGGGCGAGCGCGGCCCGGCGCCGCGGCGCGCCGCGCTGCTGATCGAGCTCGGCAAGCTCGCGGCCCGGCGCGGCGACGCCGTCGCCGCGGTCGCGTCGCTGGAGAAGGCGCTGGCGCTCGACAAGGAGTCGATCGCCGCGCGCGAGGCGCTCGCCGACGCGTACTCCTCCGCCGCGTGGGCCACCGCCACGGCCGACGACGCTGCCGAGGCCGCGCGCGGCGCGCGCCGCGCCGGCGAGCTGTTCGTCGAGCTCGGCCGCCGCCGGCTCAAGGAGCGCGACGACACGACCGGCATCGGCTACCTGCGCCGTGCGCTCGGCGCCGATCCGTACTCGCGGACGTCGAGCGAGGCGCTGGAGAAGGCGCTCGCCGACAGCGGCCGCCACGAGGAGCTCGAGCGCGTGCTGCGCCACCGCGAGGCGACGTGCGACGACGACCGCGAGCGGCTCCAGCTGCTCGGCCGCCGCATCGCGCTCTACGAGGGCCCGCTCGCGGATCGCCCCGCGCTGATCGACGCGCTGACCCAGCTCGCCGCGCGCGAGCCGGCGCGCGGCCCCGCCGGGCTCAAGCTGCGCCAGCTGCTGCGCGAGGACCAGCGGTGGGAGGATCTCGCCGCGCGGATCGAGGTCGACATCGAGCTGTCGGCCGACGACGCGCTCGCCCAGGTCACCGAGCTGCTCGAGCTCGCGACGGTGATCCGCGAGCACGTCGGCGACAAGGACCGCGCGGCCGAGCTGCTCCACCGCGCGCTGTCGGTCGACCCGGGCAACGAGGAGGCGCTCGCGCGCTACGCCGAGCACTTCCGCGAGCGCCGCGACTGGCGCGGCCTCGCCGACCTCTACGACTTCGCGCTCGACACCGCGCGCGATCACGGCGCGCCCGTCGCCGAGCAGATCCGCCGGCTCGAGGAGATCGCGCAGATCGCCGAGCTGCGGCTGCACGACGCCGCGCGCGCGATCGACGCGTGGCAGCGGATCGACGAGCTCGAGCCCGGCAGCCCCAAGGCGCGCGAGGCGCTGCGCCGCCTCGGCTCCCGCGCCAAGATGTGGGAGCAGCTCGTCGGCGTGCTCGAGGCCGAGGCGCAGCAGGCGCGCAGCTCGGGCGAGCGCGCCGAGGCGCTGCGCCGGATCGCCCAGACCTACCGCGAGCGCCAGGTCGAGCCGCGCCGCGCGATCGCGCTGTTCGAGGAGGTCGTCGAGCTGTCGCCCGACGACGATGGCGCGCTCAAGGCGCTGGCCGAGCTGTACGAGCGCGAGGGCGACGACGCCGGGATGGCCCGGACGATGCGCCGCCAGCTCGAGCTCGAGTCGCGCCGGCTCGGCGACGCCGACCCGCAGCGCGGCGCGCGCGAGTGGCCGGTCAACCGCCGGGTCGAACGGCTGACGATGCTGCGCCGGCTCGCCCAGATGTGCGAGGCGCGCCTCGGCGACAGCGACGGCGTCGTCTACGCCTGCACCGGCGTGCTCGAGCTGCTGCCCGGCGATCGCGACGCGCTCGACCGGATGGAGCGCGTGCTCGAGAAGGCGGGCGACCTGCCGCGGCTCGAGCAGACGCTCGAGTACCACGTCGCGTCGGCGAGCGGCCCGGCGGAGCGAGCGCGGGTGCTGCGCCGGCTGGCGCGGCTCGCCGCCGACGCGGGCGACGACGTCCGCGCGCTCGACCGGTGGGAGCAGACGCTGCGCGCCGTGCCGACCGACGGCGAGGCGCTCGAGGCGCTGGCGGCGCTGTACGACCGCGCCCAACGGTGGGGCGAGCTCGCCGCGGTGCTCGAGCGGCTCGACGCCGCGCGCCCCGCGGTCCAGCCCGGCACCGCGGCCGCGGCGCTGCGCGTCCGCGAGCTCGAGCGCTACGCCCGCGTCGTCGACGAGAAGCTCGGCGACGCCGCGCGCGGCGCCAAGGCGTGGCAGCGCGTGCTCGAGCTGTCGCCGCGCGATCGCACCGCGCTCGACGCGCTGGCGCGGCTGCACCGCGCCGCCGGGCGGTGGCGCGAGCTCGCCGAGGTGCTCGCCGCGCAGCTCCCGTTGCACCAGGTCGACGACCCGCCGCGCGCCGCGGCGATCGCGCTCGAGCGCGCCGCGCTGCTCGAGGAGCGTCTCGGCGCGCCCGCCGAGGCGGTCAAGCAGCTCGAGCGGGTGATCGCCGAGATCGACCCGCGCGACCTCGACGCCCACAGCGCGCTGCGCCGGCTGCACGAGGCGCGCGGCGACATCGAGGCCGCGGTCCGCGTCGCCGAGCGCGAGCTGTTCCTCACCGACGAGCCGCGCCAGAAGATCGCGCGCGGCCTCGAGATCGGCATCCTGTGCCGCGACCGGCTGAACGATCCGGTGCGCGCGCTCGGCGCGTTCGACCGCGTGCTCGCGCTCGATCCCGAGGACGACGAGGCGCTGACCGCCGCCGCCGACCTGCACGCCCGGCTCGGCGACTGGCGCAGCCACGTCCAGGTGCTCGAGCGGCGGCTGGCGCAGGCCGACGGCGCGAAGGCGCGGCGCGGCCTGATCCTCGCGATCGCGCAGGCGACGGCGGAGCGGCTGGGCGATCCGCGCGGCGGGTTCCGCTGGCTGCGCAAGGCCCACGACGAGGCGCCCGACGCCGCGACGCTGGCCGAGCTGCGCCGCGCCGCCGAGGCGTTCGGCCTGTGGCGCGAGCTCGGCGAGGTCTACGCCGACGAGCGGACGCGCCTGTTGTCCCAGGGCGGCGGCGTGCCCGCCGACGTCGCGGCGTACGTCACCGCGAGCCGCGAGCTCGCCGCGATCGCGGAGCGCAAGCTGGGCGATCGCGCGCGCGCGCTCGACGCGCTGCGCGACGCGCTGGAGATCGTCCCGCGCGAGGACAGCCTGCTCGCGGAGTGCGAGCGGCTCGCGGCCGAGGCCGACGACCGCCCGCTGTGGCGCGCGCTGCTCGCGTCGTACGACGCCGTGCTCAAGCGCTCGACCCCGGCGGCGCGCGTCGCGCTGCACGAGAAGCGCGCGCGCCTGCTCGACGAGCGACTCGGCGACGGCAAGGCCGCCGTCGCGGAGCTGATGGCGGCGTTCGCGTGGGCGCCCGACCGCGCCGAGGTGCGCGCCGCGCTCGAGCGGCTGGCGGACCGGGCGCGCGCCTGGCCGGAGCTGGTCGCGCTCGACACCGCGCTGATCGATCGCGCCCCGACCGACGCCGCGCGCGTCGCGCTGCTGCGCCGCAAGGCCGCCGTGATCGAGGAGCGGCTCGCCGATCTGCCGCGGGCGTTCCGCACCCACCTCGTGGCGTTCCTGATCGCGCCCGACGACGCCGAGACCAATCAGGCGCTGTGGCGGCTCGCCCGCGCGATCGGCAAGTACGGCGACGCGGACCGCACGCCGCGCCCCGAGCCGGCCGGCGCGACGATCCACCCCGACCGCGTCCACGCCGCCGCCGTCACCGAGGGCGAGGCCGCCGGGCCGGTCAAGCGCGGCACGCGCGCGCGCACCGAGGAGCTGATCGCCGAGGTCGCGCGCGGCGCGACCAGCGTCGACCCGCCGGCGCCCGGCGACGACGACGTCGAGGGCGACCTGTCCGTCGGCGACTCGACCCAGCCGATCGATCTCGACGAGGTCATGCTCGACCGCGGCTCGACCCAGGGCGAGGCGTCCGCCGTGGCCGCGCCCGCGGCGCCTCTCGTCGTCGAGAGCAGCGCGTCCAAGCGCCGCGCCGACGCGACGATGGAGCTGTCGGCCGACGACCTGGCGAGCCTGGTGATCCCGCCCCGGCCCGGCGCGACCGCCGCGCCGCGCGGCCTGCCCGGCCTGCCCGGCGTCGCGCCGGTCGCGACGCCGCCGGCGACGC
>WYBA01000338.1 GCA_011526095.1 Myxococcales bacterium
AGCGCGCCGGCGACACGCCCTACGCGACCGACGTCGTCGCCGAGGTCAGGGCCGCGCTGCGCGGACTCGGCTTCCGCCCGGCGGACGTCACGCGCGCGGTCGAGCAAGCGAGCGTCCACGTGGGCGCGGACGCACCGCTGGAGGCCTGGCTCCGTGCGGCCCTGCGTGCGTGCCCGCGGCCGGCCTCGGCAGAGTGAGCGTGTGCGCGTCCGTCTCCCCGCTCACCTCGAGCAGGCCCGAGCGCCAGGCGCTGCTCCTACGAACAGCTCGTCCAAGCTCGCAGGATCTCGAGATCCGCTCGTCCTGGGCCAGGCCGAGCGCCAGCGCCCTTCGACGGGACTCAGGGTGAGCGGGACAAGCCTGCTCGTCAGACCGCGATCTCCGACGACGTCGGTGGGAAGCTCAGGACGAGCGAAGGGGATCTACGCTGATCGCCCCCTCCCAGGGTGAGCGGCACAGGGCTGTTCGCCAGACGGCCATTCCCGACGACGTCGGTGAGAGGCGGCGGACGAACGAACTCTCGCCTGCGTCGCCAACTGGCTAGAGCTGCACGAGCCGGGCGTGATCCTCGCCGACCGCCCAGCCGACCAGCTCGCGGGTCAGCGGGTGGCCCAGGACGGTGCGCGCGTCCTGCGCGCCGAGCTCGGCGGCGAGCGCGCGCAGCGCGGGCGTCACCGAGCCGGCGGCGTGCACGCCGGCGCGCAGCCCGCCGACGCGGATCGCCCGGGCGATCGCGCGGTGATCGAACGAGGCGGCGTTGATCGCCAGCGCGAACGGCTTGAGCTCGGCCGACAGCCCCGAGGGGATCAGCCGGCGCAGCTTGTTGTGCTGCGCCGCGGCGGCGTCGGCGTCGACCGCCAGGTACGGGAAGTCGGGCTGGAACAGCCGGATCAGCCCGACCAGCAGCGCCGCGAGCTCGCCCTCGGGGAGCCGCGCGAGGATCGCCAGGTGCCCCTGCGCGAGCTTGAGCGCCGCGCCGGCGGCGAACCGGATCGTCGTCGGATCCGCCGCGCCCGCGAGCTGCGCGCCGAGGACGAGCGACACCGGGCTGGTCGGCTCGGCCTGCATCGCCAGCGGCTGCTTCTGCGACAGGAACACGTCGATCTCGCCCAGGCCGAGCCCGTCGGCGACCTCCTGCGCGATCGTGGCGACCGGGTGCTCGCGCGCCCTCAGCCGGTCGCCGCGGGTCACGCCGTACGGCCGCAGGTCGACGCCGACGTGCTTGGCGACGCGCTCGCCGAGCAGCGCGAACACCTGCCGCAGCTCGCCCGACACCACGCGCGGGAACAAGAGGTCGTCGGCCTCGGGCTTGATCAGCGCGCGCAGATCGCCGGCGACGTGCTGGGCGGCGAGAGCGCGCTCGGCGTCGAGCTCGCCCGGCGTGCCGAGCGCGACCGCGATCTCGGCGGCGCACCGCGCGACCTCGAGGCTGCCGACGACGCCGGCGCCCTGCCGCGCCGCCATGACGCGCGACACGACCCGGAAGGCGACGCCGTCGGCGGGATCCGCCTCGATCCGGGCGCGCATCGCCTGGGCGACGCGGTCGAGGTGGACGCGCACCGACCGCAGGTCGCCGGCGTGCTGGTAGAACTCGACGAGCGCGGTCAGCGCCGTATCGCTGGTCGGCGCGCCGTCGAGCGCCATCCGGTAGGCGCGCTCCGCCTTGGCGCGGTCGCCGAACCCCTCGAGGAAGATCTGGCCGACGCGGTGGAGGTGGACGACGCGCCGCTCGACGTCCGGCTCGCCCTTGACCAGGCGCTCGCACGCGCCGAGCGCGAGCTTCCACTCGCCGGCGCGCATGCCGAGCACCGCGATCCGCTCGAGCGCGTCGGTGTCGTCGGGGTCGGCGGCGAGCACGCGCTGGAACGCCTTGATCGCGAGCTCCGGCTGCGGCAGGCGGTCCGCGTAGATCGTGCCGAGGCGGTAGAAGATGCCGCGCAGCACCGACGGGTCGCGCTCGAGGCGCGCCCGCGCGACCAGCGCCTCGGCCGCCTCGCCCCACGCGCCCTGCTCCCAGCAGATGTCCGCGAGCGCCGCGACGGCGCCGTGATCGTCCGGCGCCAGCTCGAGGATCGCGCGGTAGCTCGCCTTGGCGCCGTCGCGGTCGCCGAGGAAGTTGCGGTGGAGCTCGGCGAGGGCGCGGTGCAGCGCGATCCGGGCGCCCGGCGCGTCCTCGTGGACGAGCCGCTCCTCGAGCAGCCGCGCGAGGTCGTCGTGCTCGCCCTGCTCGTCGAGGAGGATCCGCAGCCGGACGAACGCGTCGACGTGGCGCGGGTCGGCGGCGAGCGCCTTGCGCAGCACCGGCACGGCGCGCTCGCCGACCAGCGCCTTGTCCATCAGCGCGACGCCGGCGAGGTGGTACAGCGCGGCCCGCGCCGCGTCGTCGCTCGTCGCCGCCGCCTCGCGCGCAGCGGCCTCGGCGACGTCGAGCCACAGCCCGCCGCGCAGCGCGGCGGCGCGCCAGCCCTGCAGCGCCGGGACGCTCCCCGGCTGCGCCGCGTCGGCGGCGCGGAATCGCTCGATCGCGGCCTCGAGCCGCCCCAGCTCCGCCAGCGTCTCCCCCGCGCGGGTCAGGAACGCGGCGGCGGACCGCGGCTCGTCGTGGTGGAGCTCGGCGATCGCCTCCTCCAGCCCGGCGAGCTGCGGCGACGCGCCGGCGCGCCGCACCAGCGACTCGAGGTGGAACAGCGCGAGCCGCTGTCGGCGATCGCGATCGATGACGTCCTGCCAGATCGCGCGGAGCTCGTCGTCGGCGCGGCCGTCCTTGTCGGCGAGGCACGCCCGGTCGACGCCGAGCGCGACCGCGTCGGCCTGGTCATCGTGCGCGCCGACGACGCCGGGGGCCGCGGGCTCCGTCGGCGGCGGCGGCAGCGCGGCGAGCTGACGGCCGCGCAGCGCGATCAGGTCGCCGAGCCGGCCGGCCTGGACGTAGGCGCGCTCGAGCCGGCGCTGGACCCACGCGCGCGAAGGATCGGCGGCGGCGGCGGACTCCCACGCGGCGAGCGCCGCCTCGGCGTCGCCGCGCAGGTCGGCGTCGATCGCTGCGAGCGTCTCGTAGGCGTCGGCGCGCGCGGCCGCGTCGCCGGCCGCGCCGGCGTGCTCGAGCTCCTCGAGCGCGAGCCGCACCAGCGGCGCGGCGTCGCCGGCGGCCCGCGCCGTCCGCTCCAGCGGCAGCGTCGCGAGCGGGTCGCCGGGGCGCAGCTCGAGCGCCCGGTGCAGCAGCGCGATCGCCGCGGTGGCGTCGCCCTGCTGCGCGAGCAGCTCGGCGTCGCGCACCAGCCGGGCGAACGCGTCGGCGCCGGACCCGAGCTCCGCCGTCGTCGCGCGCGCGCCGCCGACGAGCGGCGCGGCGGGTGGCGCGGCGTCGCCGAGCCGGCGGCGGGCCGCGCCGAGCGCGTCGGCCGCCGCGGTGAGGCCGGGGCGATCCTCGAGCACCTGCGCGAGCAGCTGGGCCGCGCGCGCGGGATCGTCGCCGCGATCGAGCAGCAGCTGCGCGGCGCGATAGCGCAGCGCGACCGCCTCGAGCGTGGCGCCGGCCTCGCTCGCCGCCGCGGCGCGCTCCTCGAGCGCGAGCGCGAGCTCGCCCCACTTCTGCCCGCGAGCGGCGACGACCACGGTCGCGGCGAGCCGGCGCGGGTCGTCGGGCGCGGACGTCGCGAGCTCGGCCAGCACCTCCTCGGCGCGCGCCAGGTCCGGCGCGTCGCCGGCGAGCGCGGCGCGGGCGCGCTCGAGCCCGAGCGTCGCCGCGGCGGCGCCGGACCGCGCCGCCTGCGCCCGGGCGAGGGCGTCGGCGAGCACGTCGAGGTCGCCGAGGCGCCGGGCCAGGGCGATCGCCGCGCCGTGCGCGCGCAGGTTGTCGGGATCGAGATCGACGACCTTGCCCCACGCCTCGAGCGCCGCCGTGATCGTGCGCTCGACGACGTCGGCCTCGGCGTCGGCGGGGAGCGCCGCGACCGCCTCCTCCGCCGCCGCCGCCGCGCGCAGCGTCGCGAGCTCGGGATCGAGCTGCTCGCCGTCGAGCGTCGCGGCGTGGCTCCACAGCGCGACGCGATCGCCCCACCGGCCGGCGACCGCGAGGGCGTCGGCGGTGACGTCGACCAGCGTCGCCGAGCCGGGCGACAGCGCGCGGCCATCGGCGAGCAGCGCGATCGCCTCGTCGATCGGGGCCGTCGGGGCCGTCGGGGCCGTCGGGGCCGTCGGGGCCGTCGGAGCCGTCGGTGCCGGCGACTCGGGCGACTCGTCGGCCGCGGGCTCCGCCGGCAGCGCCGCGAGCGCGCGCGCCGCGGTGACGCGATCGCGCTCCGCGCCCGGATCGGCGGCGACCCGCGCCCGCGCGAACGCCGCGATCGCGGCCCAGTCGCCGCGCACGGCGAGCTGCGCCTCGTGGGCGGCGGTGACGTGATCGTTGGCGGGATCGAGCGCCGCGGCGCGCGCGAGCACGGCGAGCGCCGCGTCGGCGTCGGCGTCGCCGCCGCGCTCGAGCAGCAGGCGCGCGGTGCGCGCGAGCGCCCACGTCCGGGTGGCGACGCCCGGCGCGACCTCGACCAGCCGCGCCAGCGCGGCGAGCTGGGCGTCGACGCCGAGCGCTGGCGCGGCCGCGAGCGCCTCCTGCGCGATCAGCGGGTCCCCGGGCGCCCACGCGATCGCGCGATCGATCATCTGGCCGGGGGTCGCACCGATCGCCTCGACCGCGTCGCCGGCGGCTCGTGCGGTCGCGGCGGCGCGCAGCGCGAGCGCGGCGGCGACCGGGGCCTCGGCCTCCGCCGCGGCCGCGTCGCCGACCCAGGCCGCGAGCGCGAACGTCGCCCGCGCCGCGGCGCCGCGGTCTCCGACGCGGCGCAACCCGAGCAGCGCCGGCGCCGAGCGCGCGTCCGCGTCGAGCGCGCGCGCGAACGCGACCGCCGCGGCGCCGCGCTGACCGTCGCCGCGCTCGGACAGGTGCCCGAGCGCGACCGCGACCGCGGCGCGAAGCTCGTCGTCGCCGAGCGGCCCGCCGAGGCGCGCGAGCGCCTCGGACAGCTCGACCACCCGGCCGTCGAGGAACGCCAGCTCGAGCTGGGCGAGCAGCGCCCGCACGTCGCCCGACGCCTCGTCGAGCAGCTCGCCGACCGCGACCCGCGCCAGGTCCTGCTCGCCGGCGGCCATCAGCAGGTCGACGCGGTGGTGGGCGAGCGCGCGGCGCTCGAGCGCGCCCGCGATCCCGATCTCCGCGTCGAGCTGCCGCGTCGCCTCGGCGAGATCGCCGGCGCCGCGCGCCAGCCGGCGCAACCCGCGCAGCGCGGTGAACGACCGTGGCTCCGCGAGCAGCGCCGCCTCGTAGTGGTGACGCGCGCGATCGACGTCGCCGATCCGCTCGTACAGCCGCGCCGCCTCGCACCGCAGCGCCGCCGCGACCTCCGCGTCGTCGACCGTCTCGAGCTCGCGCTCGTAGATGAGGATGGCGCGCGCCGCCTGCTCGGCGACGTCCTGCGCCGGCTCGGGATCGACCCGCTCCGGCAGCGCGATCGCGTCGAGATCGAGCTCCGGCTCGCGCCCGACGAACCGCGGCGGCGGGAGCTGGGGCGCGACGTCGGGCTCGACGCTCGCCTGGGCCGCCGCCTCCGCGGCGACCGCCGCCGCGTGCTCGGCCACGGCCGCCGACGGTGACTCGACGACCGCGACGACGGGCGGCTCGGTCGCGGCCGGCTCCGGCGCGAGCCCCGCGGGCGCGGCCGGCACCGCGGGCGCGGCCGCCGTCTCGGGCGCGGCGGCCGCCTCCGGCGCGACCACCACCTCGGGCGTCACCGCCTCCGGCGCAGGCGCCGCGGCGACCGCCGGCGTCGGACGGCGCGAGCGCAGGGCCACCGCCGCCTGCTCGGCCGACGGATCGGCGAACGCGTCGTCGAGGCCGGCGAACTCGTCCTCCGGCGACCGGGCCGCCGGCGCCGCCTCGGCCCGCGCCGCCTCGGCCCGCGCCGCCTCGGCCTCGGCGACCGCCCTGGCCGCGCGCGCGGCCGCCTCGCGCAGCTCCGCCGACTTGCGCGACGCGGTGGCGCCCGGCGGGGTCGGCGGCGGCAGCGGGGCGGGCAGCGCCGCGGGCGCGGCCGTGAAGTCGGTCGGGGCCGCCGGCCCCGCCGCCGGCGGCGGCGCGGGGCGCCCCGC
>WYBA01000339.1 GCA_011526095.1 Myxococcales bacterium
GCGCGCGGCGGTGGCCGCGCCCGACGCGGCGCCGGCGCTCGCGCCTCCCGCCGCAGACGCCGGCGTCGACGCGGCGTCGCCACCGCCGGTGCGTCCCACGCTCGACGCTGGCCCCGGCCGCACCCGCGACCGCGCGCGCCCGCGCGACCGCGACCCCGCGCCGGTCACCGACGCCGCGAGCAGCCCCGCCGAGCCGGAGCTCGACTTCATCCGCCCGGGCAGCGGCGCGCCGCGGTGATCGCGGACGACCCTCGCGCGGTCAGCCCTCCTCGAGCTTCAGCGCCGCGGCGGGGATCGGCGGCGGCCGCACCGGGTCGCGCACCTCGAGGATCTCGAGGTCGTACTTGATGTCCTGATCGGCGAGCGGGTGGACCAGCCGCACGTCGACCTCGTCGCTGCCGACGTGCTCGATCGCGAGCACCACGTCCTGACCGTTGACGCCCTTGGCCGCGAACCGCTCGCCCTTGGTGAGCTTCGCCTCCTTCGGGAACTCGGTCCGCTTCATCTTCTTGACCGGGTGGAGCGCCGGGTTGCCGAACGCGTCCTTGGCCGCGAGCACCCCCTCGAGCTTCGCGCCCGACTCCTTGCCCAGCATCAACGCCTCGAGCCCGGGCAGCATCGTCCCGCCGCCGTGCACGTACTCGACGACGCACTTCTCGATCGTGTCGCCGCCGACGATGGACAGATGGACGCGGATCCGGACCCGGCGGCCCTTTTCGATCTTCACGTCGCTACGGTACCGCAGCGTCACGCGTCCGGTCGCGGGAGTGCTCGCCATCTCGCGCGCGGTGTCGCGTGGTCCGACGCCGCAGGCCGGGCCGTGGCGCGCCGCGACATCGCGATCGCACAGCGTGAACGGCCGCTCACGGTGACGCGCCGAGCCGAGTTCAGAACCCCTCGTAACAATTCATGGTTCCGATTTCTTGCGACCTGGCACGGTTCGGGCATAACTGGTCAGTCGAAGATGTCACGTCGTCTCCTACATCGCGTCGCCATCGCCCTGCTGCTCGCAGCCCTCGCTGCGTGCGGCGCGCGCCCGGCGCCGCGCCTCACCGTGCTCGGCCTCGAGCAGAGCGGCGAGGCGTACGAAGGCCGTCGCATCAAGCTGTTCGTCGAGGTCGTCAACGACGCCAAGCGGCCGATGCGGCTGCAGCGCCTGCAGTACGCGTTCGCCGCCGGCGGCGCGAGCGGCGCCGGCGTCGTCGAGCTCGGCCGCACCGTCGACGCCGGCCAGGCCGTCGTCGTCGAGGTGCCGATCCTGCTCGACGACGACACCGAGCTGCCCGAGGGCGCGGGCCTCACGCTCGAGGGCCGGCTGTTCGCCGAGCAGGACCAGATCGTCCACAGCTTCCCGGTGCGCGCCGAGGTCGACGCGACCGGCACCGCCGCGGCGCACGCCGGCACGCCCGGCGAGACGCTGCGCGGCCGCGCCCCGTAGTCCTCCGACCGGCACACGCGACCGGGTCGGAGGACCTCTGGGCGGGGTGGGGCCCGACGAGCTTCGCTCGTCGGGCGCGGCGGCGAGCCCCGTGTGGTCGAGCCGACGCGCGTTCGGCGGCTGCGACCGCGCCGCCGTTGCGCCGCGGGGGGCCAGGCGCGTAGGCTGCGCGCCGTATGACGATGTCCTGGTCGGAGCTCGCCCGCCGCGCCCTCGCCGGCGAGGTGCCCTCGCGTGACGACTGCCGGCGCGTGCTGCACGCGCCGGTGGACGAGACGCTCGCGCTGCTCGACGCCGCGTTCACGGTGCGCAAGCACCACTGGGGCCGCCGCGTCTCGCTCCACGTGCTGGAGAACGCCAAGCTCGGCGCGTGCCCCGAGGACTGCGGCTTCTGCTCGCAGTCGAGCAAGCACCAGCCCGAGGGCAGCCCGAGCGGCGAGGCGCCGATCGAGACGGTCGACGAGCTCGTCGCCGGCGCGCGCCGCGCCCACGCCGCGCGCGCCAAGCGCTACTGCATGGTCACCGCGACGCGCGGGCCATCGACGCGCGACCTCGACGTGATCTGCGAGGCGGCGCAGCGGATCCGCGCCGAGATGAACATCGAGCTGTGCGCCTCGCTCGGCATCCTGACCGAGGCCAAGGCGAAGCGCCTCGCCGACGCCGGCGTCGGGCGGTTCAACCACAACCTCGAGACGTCGGAGCGCCACTACGGACAGATCGTCTCGACCCACACCTGGCGCGACCGCGTCCACACCGTCCAGCTCGCCAAGGCCGCGGGGATGGAGACGTGCTGCGGCGGCATCGTCGGGCTCGGCGAGCACGACGACGACCTGATCGATCTGGCGATGTCGCTGCGCGAGCTCGACGTCGACTCCGTCCCGGTGAACTTCCTCGACGCGCGGCCGGGCACGCCGCTCGCGGGCCGTCCGCAGGTGGACCCGCAGTACGCGCTGCGCGCGCTGTGCATGTTCCGGTTCGTCCACCCGCGCACCGACCTGCGCGTCGCCGGCGGCCGCGAGCTGACGCTGCGCGGGCTGCAGGTGATGGCGCTGTACCCGGCCAACTCGATCTTCACCCAGGGCTACCTGACGACCGGCGGCGCCTCGGCGCGCGCCGACCACGAGCTGATCCGCGACGCCGGGTTCGAGCTCGAGCTCGTCGGCGGCGAGACCGTCCCGGCCGACCCCGACGCGGTGTCGGCGATGGCGCCCGCGGGGCGGCGGCCGTCGCTGCCCCAGGCGCGGGACTGATCATGCGGATCGATCGCGTCTACACCAAGGGCGGCGACAAGGGCGAGACCTCGCTGATCGGCGGCGAGCGGGTGTCGAAGGCGGCGCCGCGGATCGAGGCGTACGGCACGATCGACGAGCTCAACGCGGTGCTCGGGCTCGTCCGCACCGCGCTGGAGGCGTCGGGCGCGAGCGATCTGCTGCCGGTGATCCACCGCGTCCAGCAGGAGCTGTTCAACCTCGGCTGCGAGCTCGCCGCGCCGGCGCCCGAGACGCGCGCCAAGCTGCCGCGGGTCGAGGGTCGCCACGTCGAGGCGCTCGAGCGCGACATCGACGCCCGCAACGACGCGCTGCCGGCGCTGCGCAGCTTCGTCCTCCCCGGCGGCGGCTGGGCGTCGGCGTACTTCCACCTCGCCCGCACGGTGTGCCGGCGGGCCGAGCGGCTGCTGGTCGCGCTCGGCGCCGAGGAGGACCTCGGGCAGTGGCCCGTGATCTACCTCAACCGCCTGTCGGACGCGCTGTTCGTCTTCGGGCGGTGGGCGGCGCTGAAGGACGGGCAGCCGGAGCCCTTGTGGGAGCCGGAGAAGACCTGACCTGACCCGTTGCGCGCCGTCGCGGCGCGTATACTCTGCCGTCGTGTCACAACCGGGCAAGGAAACCGAGGCCTCTCGCAAGCTCGCTGCCGACGAGGAGGCCGCGCGCCAGCGGTTCGAGAAGGCCGTCACCGAGCTGCGCGAGGGCGCGTACCGGTTCGCGTCGCGGGCGCGCACCGAGAGCCAGATCGTCGTCGAGGAGCTGATCGACCCCGAGGGCGAGTGCGTCGCGACGATCGCGGAGGTCGAGGGTGACGCCGGCGCGCTCGCGCTCGGCATGCCGCTCGAGCTGATCCAGTTCGACACCTGGCTGTTCGGCCAGATCGGCGACAAGGAGGAGCTCGACCTCCAGGACAAGTCCCACTGGGAGGTCTGGTTCGAGTTCGGCTCGTGGATCGGCGAGACGCTGCGCCGCCGCCACGGCGGCCACTGGCTGATGATGGGCGACGATCCGCACACCTGGCGGATCGGCTTCTCCAAGATCTTCCTCGAGATCGCGCCGTTCGTGTTCGCCGAGCAGCTGATCCGCATGGGCTCGGGCGCGCTGCGCCGGATGGTGACGGAGGTCGAGAAGATCCGCGAGCAGCACGCGGCGCAGCAGGAGCGCGACAACGGCCGCGACGTCGATCGGTTCCTGTCGCAGCACTACGTGCGGATGCACACCGTCCCGCTCGGCCAGTGGATGTCGCTCGACTTCTCGCGGATCGCGCACCTGTGGAACGAGGCGCCGGTCAAGGAGCTGATCGAGGCGCTCAAGGAGGCCGCGCCGCGCCTCGGCGGGCAGAACCAGCAGATCGTCGTGCGCGTCGTCGAGGCGCTCGGCAAGGCCAACCAGGACAAGCCGGTCAACGAGCAGACGCGCGACCGCGGCCTGTTCGAGGCCGTCGCGCAGATCATCGGCATGCGCCGCGCCACCGCGCCGATCGCGATCGACATCCTCGAGCGCGTGATCGTCCCGGCGCTGCACGTCGGCACGCCGGAGGCGTTCCCGCCGCTCGACGAGGACGACCTCGGCAAGCTGCGCAAGGGCGTCGAGCTGTTCGCGTTCTACGTCGATGTCGTGCCGCACAAGTTCCAGGCCGACGACGAGGGCTTCCTCGGTTCGATCCCGCACGAGGATCTGTCGACGCCGTACGCCGACCGCAACGTCCTCGAGATCGGCAAGGGCGACTGGGTCGTCGTCAACCCGCGCCACTTCATCCCGATGCTGGCCGAGTACGACCCCAAGAAGATGCTCGACAAGTACGACGAGTTCGTGAAGTACGTGCGCGAGCAGCCCGACGCCCCGCGCCGCCGCGACGACGGCCGCCACCTCGCCGAGGTCGCCGCCTCCGCGCTCGTCGACCTCAAGAACTGCGTCGGCGTCGCCGCGCAGAACAAGGACGCGCTCGTCTTCCGCCTGCTCCCCCCGCCGGGCTGATCGCCCGGCTGTGGCACCGCCGGGCTGAACGCCCGGCTGTGGCACCACCGGGCTGATCGCCCGGCTGTGGCACCACCGGGCTGATCGCCCGGCTGTGGCACCACCGGGCTGATCGCCCGGCCCACCTCTCCGCTCGCCCTGAGCGGAGGGCGAGCGCCAGCGAGCCCGCAGTCGAAGGGCCAGGCGACCACGCCCTCATCGCCGCGGCCGCGGACGCGCCGCGCTACTCGTCGTCGTCGAGCGCGCGGTCGAGGGCGTTGGCCAGCGTCTCGGCCTCGTTCGGCGTGAGCTGCTCGCCCGAGAACGCGCGCTCGGCCTGCTCGACCAGCGCGGCCATCCGTGCCTGCTCGATGTTCATCCCCGACCGGTCCTCGCGGATCCAGTCGTCGAGCTCCTCGGTCAGGCGCTTCTTGCGCGACTCGGCGCCGCGCGGCGGCATCCCCTGGGCGTTGCGCCGGTACGACACCGACCCGTACGCCGCTTGCAGGTCCGTCCGCAGCTCGCCCATGTCCTGGTAGCGCCGGTCCGGATCCTTCTGCATCGCCTTGAGGATCACGCGCTCGGCGAGCTCGGTGATCTCGCGGTGCGGCGCGAACTCGCGCGGCGACGGAGGCGGCTTGTGGATCTGCATCTGCAGGACCTCGTTCGCCGCCTGCGCCTCGAACGGCGGGCGCCCCGTCAGCATGTCGAACATGATGACGCCGAGCGAGTACACGTCCGCGCGGTGGTCGACGTCCTCGCCGCGCGCCGCCTCCGGCGACATGTACTCGGGCGTGCCGAACACCGCGCCCTGCACCGTCTCCGCCGACAGCTCGTCGGGGATCAGCACCTTCGCGATCCCGAAGTCGAGGATCTTCACGAAGTCCCACTGCTGCTCGCGCTCGGTCACGTACTGGTGCTGGCCGGTCGCGATCTTGACCAGGTCGCGGCGCCCGGGCCGCAGCAGCAGCATGATGTTGTCGGGCTTGAGGTCGCGGTGGATCACGCCCTGGTGGTGCGCGGCCTCGAGCGCGAGCGCCATCTGGTTGGCGATGTTGAGCGCGCGGTGCAGCTCGACGGCGCCCTCGCGCTCGATCAGATCCTCGAGGCTCTTGCCCGGCAGGTACTCCATGACGAAGTACACCAGCCCGTCGCCGAGCAGCCCGAAGTCGGTGACGTCGACGATGTTCGGGTGGTTGATCGACGACGCCGCGCGCGCCTCGCGCAGGAACCGGTTCACCGCCTCGGGGTAGCGCGCGAACTGCGGGTGCAGCACCTTCACGGCCACCGGCTTCTTGATGTAGACGTGCTCGCCGCTGTAGACGGTGCCCATCCCGCCGCGGCCGAGGATCTTGTCGAGCCGGTAGTTGCCGACGAGCGTGCCCAGGCGCGCCATGTCCTCCTCCTCCACCAGCACGGACGAGTCGTGCAGGCAGAAGCGCTCCCCCGGCGGGAAGCGAGTCTCACAGCGTGGGCAGACGCGCATGGGCCGTGGTTCGGATCGGCCGCCTAGATCCGGATCTGACCGTAGAGGAGCAGCATCCGGCTGTCGGTGAAGCTGCCCTCTGCGGGCTTGAGGTTGGGGAAGGTGAACTCGCCGCCGATGTCGAGCAGGTTGTTCGGCGAGAACTGGACGTTGGCGGACACCGGGATCTGGAAGTTATCGGCGTCGGTGTTGAAGTCGACGATGATGACCTTGCCGTGCAGCTTGATCGCGAGCACGGGGATCGGCTGGACGATGATGCCCACCGACGGCGTCAGGTCCGGCTTGCCGTTGGTGTTGAACGTCATGAACGTGTCGAGCGCGACGATGCCGACGTTGGGCTTGGGCGCGTAGCGGAACGGGAAGCCCAGCTCGAAGTCGAACGCGGTGCTGGTCTCACCGGCGGCGTCCTTCGTCACCGGCACGACGACGCCGACGCGGAAGTCGACGAGGTCGTAGCTGATGCTCGTCTCGATCGCCGCGCCGACGCGGAAGTTCGAGAACTTGTTGAGGTCGCTGCGCAGGTCGAACTGCAGCTCGACGTTGTCCTCGAGGCCGTGGCGCGCGTTGAACCCCAGGCCCCACTTCTCGAACGCGGTGGCCGCGCTGACGTCGACGTCGATGCCGACGCGCAGCTCGGTCATCTTCTTCGTCAGCGTCAGCGGGCGCTGCAGCTCCGAGATCGGGTACGTCTTCTTCGTGTACAGGCCGCCGGCGGTGACGGGAGGCTGGTCCTCGTCGTCCTCGTCCTCGTCCTCGTCCTCGTCCTCGTCGCCGTCGCCCTCGTCCTCGTCCTCGTCTTCCTCTTCGTCGTCATCCGCCCACGCGGTGGTCACCGGAAACGCGGCGGCCATGGTCGCGGAGGTCACGAGCAGACCCAGGCGGAGGAGTCGCTTCCCGTCGGCGAGCATCGTCAGAGATGCTAGCCCTCGCTCGGGAGGCCACGCAAGGGGCGAAGGATAGCGATTCCCGCGCGTTACGAGATTGCCGCCGTCCGCCGGTCACGCCCCGACGCGCGTCAGCGCGCGCGGCCGTCGCCGAAAACACGACGAGGGAGCGTGATGGCGCTCCCTCGCGGTGCTCGCTCGTCGAGAAGTCGACGCGCGCCGTGCTTACTTCTTCTTGCCCTTCTTGGCGGGCTTCTTCGCCGGCGCCTTCTTGGCGGGCTTCTTCGCCGCCTTCTTCGGCGCGGCCTTCTTGGCGGGCTTCTTCGCCGCCTTCTTCGGCGCGGCCTTCTTGGCGGCCTTGCGCTTGCTGCCGCCGACCTGACGCGCCTCGCGGGCGATGTCGCCGTCGCCGTCGAGGTAGTAGATGTACTTCGCGTAGTCGAGCGTCACGCCGGCCGAGGCGACCTTCTCCGCCTTGCCCTTCGCGCTGCCGGAGCCGGCCTTCTTGCGCGGCGAGCGCCAGACGTCGCCCTTCTTGATGTAGTACATGAAATCGTTGTCACGCTGGATCGAGAGCTTCGCGACCTTATCGGCCATTGTTCGGACCCTCCCTTGATGGGTGGTTGGATTGTGGCGAACGCTACTCGGCCCCTCTGACA
>WYBA01000340.1 GCA_011526095.1 Myxococcales bacterium
GACGAGGAGATCGACGAGACCTTCGACCTCGACAGCGACGTCGACAACTGCGGCGAGTGCGGCACCCAGTGCACCAACGCCCTCGGCACGACCTCGTGCGCGATGGGGACCTGCCAGCCGGTGTGCAACAACGGCGCGGCCGTTTGCGATGTCGATCCGACGGACGGTTGCGACCTGCTGGATACCGATCCAGTCTGCGCATCCCCGTCGAGCACGGTCACCGTGAACGGGGACGCGATGACCGGCAACGTCGCGATGGTGACTGGTACGACCGAGCGCTTCGTCGAGGTGTCGATCGTCGAGAGCGTCGGCGCGAGCCAGAACATCCCGCTCACGGCACGCATCGTGCTCACGAGCGGTACAGGGACCGACTACGACCTGTTCGTTCACTGCAACGCGCCCCCCGCCAATCCATGCGACGCCGCCGCCATCAACGAAGTAGACGACTCGATCGATGTCGGGAGGGACGACGGGCCCGGGAGCCGGACCTTCGACGTGCTCGTGGAGGTGCGCTACGACCCGACCTCGCCAGCGACGACGTGCGCGGCCTGGACGCTCACGGTGACGGGCAATACCGGTGAATCTGGCGGGACGAGTCGGTGCGCCAACTGACGGGAGCGCCGCTCGTGGTGTCTCGCGCTACGGCTGTCCCTGCCGCGTCCCCTGGCTCCCCGTAGAAGTTGCTATCGGCGATCCCGTCGACCACGAGCCGGTCGCGCCGAGGAAGACGTGCGCGCTGTTCGCACCATCGACCGCATTGGTTCACAGTTGCGTGCGACATCGCGGCAGGCTGGACTTCGACGTCCGGCTGGCCAGCCAGTGGCCGTTCCGCTAAGTTCGGGCGCCCATGAGCGCCGATCACAAGCCGCCCCAGACGTACATCCTCCACGCCGTCGGCATCGCGCTGGTGCTGACCGCCGCGATGGTCGCGTTCCTCGTCACGGCCTGGAGCTAGCGGCGCCGGCCTCGGCGAGCGCCCACGCCGCCGCCATCGTCGCGTGGTAGCGGTGGTAGCGCGGCGCGGCCGGATCCGGCGCGCCGAACCCGCCGTCGGCGTGCTGCGCCGCGGCCAGCGCGCGCGCCCAGGCGTCGACGGCCGGGCCGCGCTCGCCGGCCAGCACCAGCATCAGCAGGCGCTCGGCGAACAGATCGACCTCGAGCACGGCCGGGCCGGGCGCGGCGGGCTGGGCGGCGCGGAGCTCGTCACGCAGCGGCGCGGCGGCCGCGTCGAAGCGTGCGGCGTCGAGGCACCCGGCGTCGCGCGCGAACACCAGCGCCCACAGCCCGTGCGCGGTGTGGTAGCCGCCGCCGTCGCGCATCGCGCCGCCGAGGTAGTCGAGCGTGGCGTCGCGCAGGCCGTGGACGTCGCAGTGCAGCGCCTCGGCGACGACGCGGTTGACGTTGGCGCGCGGCGCGCCGGCCGCGGGCACCTCCCAGCTCGCCGTCGACCGGGCCGCGCGGTGCGCCGGATCGAACGCGCGCCGCAGCGGGTTGTCGGCGTCGCGGTCGGCGACGGCGCGGGCCGCGGCCTCGGCGCGGCGGACGTCGCCGGTGTCGTGGTGACGGCGCAGCGCCGCCAGCCCGATCGCCGCGTCGAACCGCAGCTCCTCGGCGGGGAACGCGGCGAGCCAGGCGGCGGCGCGGTCGAGCACCGCCTCGCTCGTCGCCGCGGCGGGCTCACCCGGCGCGTGCGTGTCGCCGGCGGCGTCGATCGCGCGGGGCGCGGACGGGGCGGCGTCGCCCGTCGCCGACGGGGTAGCGTCGCGGCCCCGGCAGCCGGCGGCCGCGGCGACGAGGCCGAGGGTGAGCGCCAGCCAGGTCGAGCGAAGGGCGGAGGTCACGGCGGGATCTTGCCACCGGCGCTCGGGAATGTTCGGGGCGCGAGATCGGGTACGGTGCCGCCGTGGACGCCGTCGTCGCCGAAGGGCTCGTCAAGACCTACACGACGCGCGCGGGCACCGTGCGCGCGCTCGACGGGCTCGACCTCGTCGTGCCGGAGGGCGCCGTGCTCGGGCTGCTCGGGCCCAACGGCGCGGGCAAGACCACGACCGTGCGGATCCTGGCGACGCTGCTGCGCCCCGACGGCGGCCGCGCGACGGTCGCGGGCCACGACGTCGTCGCCGAGGCCCAGGCGGTGCGGGCGTCGATCGGGCTGTCCGGGCAGTACGCGGCGGTCGACGAGAACCTGACCGGCGAAGAGAACCTGGTGCTGTTCGGCCGGCTGTACCGGCTGAGCAAGGCCGACGCGCACGCCCGGGCGCGCGAGCTGCTCGAGCAGTTCGCGCTGACGGCGGCGGCGCGCCGCGTGGTCAAGACGTACTCGGGCGGGATGCGCCGCCGCCTCGATCTGGCGTGCGCGCTCACCGGTCGGCCGCGCCTGCTGTTCCTCGACGAGCCGACCACCGGGCTCGATCCGCGCAGCCGCAACGCGCTGTGGGACGTGATCCGCGACCGCGTCCGCCAGGGCGCGACCGTGTTGCTCACGACCCAGTACCTCGAGGAGGCGGACGCGCTCGCGACGTCGATCGCGGTCGTCGATCACGGGACGATCATCGCGCGCGGGACCGCCGACGAGCTCAAGGCGCAGATCGGCGGCGAGCGGATCGAGGTCGTCGTGCACGATCCGGCCGCGTTGCCGCGCGCCCGCGAGATCCTCGCGCGCGACGCCGGCGACGACTGCCGCGTCGACGACCGCGCGCGGCGGATCGTCGTGCCGGCGCACGGCGGCGTGCTGCGGCTGATGCAGATCCTGCGCGACCTCGAGGCCGCCGCGATCGCGCTCGACGACGTCGGGCTGCGCCGGCCGACGCTCGACGACGTGTTCCTCACGCTCACCGGGCACGCCGCGGAGGACGGCGGCAACGGCGCCGGCGCCGGGAACGCGGACGGAGGGGCGCCGTGAGCGGGCTGCGCCGGGCGCTGAGCGACGGCCTGCTGGTCGCCGGTCGCAACCTGCGCCGCGTCCCGCGGATCCCCGAGCTGGCGATCTTCGCGATCATCCAGTCCGTCATCTTCGTGCTGCTGTTCGCGTTCGTGTTCGGCGGCGCGATCCCGCTGCCCGGCGGCGGCTCGTACCGCGAGTTCCTGCTGCCGGGGATCTTCGTCCAGACGGTGTTCTTCGCCTGCGTGACGACCGCGATCGGCATGACCGACGACGTCAACAAGGGCCTGATCGACCGGTTCCGCTCGCTGCCGATGGCGCGGTCGGCGCTGCTGTCGGGCCGGGCGCTGTCGGATCTCGTCTACAACGCCGGCATCTTGATCGTCCTGATGGTCTCGGGGCTCGCGGTCGGCTGGCGCGTCCACACCGGCGTGCTCGAGTTCCTCGCCGGCGCCGGGCTGATGCTGCTGGTGACCTTCGCGATGTCGTGGATCGGCGTGTGGATCGGGATGAACGTGCCGACGGTCGAGGTCGCCAACCAGGTCGGCTTCATGTTCATCTTCCCGCTCACGTTCGTGTCGAACATCTTCGTGCCGCCCGAGACGCTGCCGTCGTGGCTGCAGCCGGTGGCCGAGTGGAACCCGGCCAGCGTGCTCACCGCCGCGCTGCGCCAGCTGTGGGGCAACCCCAACCCCTACGTCGCCGACGGGCTGCCGGCCGAGCACCCGGTGCTGATCACGGTCGCCTGGACGGTCGTCCTGCTCGCGGTGTTCGCGCCGCTCGGCGTCCGCCGGTTCCGCGCGCTCAGTCGGTGAGCTCGTCGCCGGCGGGGCACGGCGTCGAGGGTGCCGTCGCCGAGACCACTCGGGGAGTCGGGGTAGACCGTCACCGACTCCGTCACCGACTCCGTCACCGACTCCGTCACCGACTCCGTCACCGACTCCGTCACCGACTCCGTCACCGACTCCGTCACCGACTCCGTCACCGACTCCGTCACCGACTCCGACTCCGTCTCCGTCACCGACTCCGACTCCGTCTCCGACTCCGTCTCCGTCTCCGTCTCCGTCTCCGACTCCGTCTCCGTCTCCGTCTCCGTGCCGGCTGGTTGGCGTCGTGCCAATCCATTGGCGTACTGGCCACGTCCTCGTCCAGGGGCGCGCAAGCTGAGGCATGCGCTCGCCACGCCACCTCCCCGCGTTCCGCCGCCTGTGGGCCGCCGCCGCCGTGTCGCAGCTCGGTGACTGGCTCAGCTTCGTCGCGGTCAGCGTCGTGGCGGTGCAGGCGGGGGGCGGCGCGCTCGGGCTGGCAGTGGTGTTCGCGGCGCACGCGCTGCCGGCGGCGGCGCTCGCGCCGTTCGCCGGCGCCGTGATCGATCGGGTCGACCGCCGCCGCGTGCTCGTCGGCGCGACCGTGATCGCGGCGGGGCTGACCGCGGCGATGGCGGCCGCCGCGGCGGCGGGGTGGACGCTGGCGCTGCAGCTGCTGCTCGTCGCGCGCAGCGCGATCAGCGTGGTCGTCCCGACCGCGGAGACCGCCGCGCTGCGCCGGGTCGTCCCGGCGGACGGGCTGGTCGCCGCCAACGCCATCCTCGCCGCGACGTGGAGCGTGGCCTACGTCGCCGGGATGGCGCTCGGCGGCGCGGCCGCGCTGCTCGGTCCGGCGCTCGCGCTCGTGCTCGACGCGGCGTCGTTCGTCGTCGCAGCGGCGCTGTACCGCAGCCTGCCCGCGTTGCCGCCGGCGGCGAACGCGACGCGCTCCTCCGTGCGCGCGATCCTCGCCGCGACGCCGCGCGACACCCGCGCCGCACTCGTCGTCGCCGCGCGCGATCGGCCGCTGCTCGCCGCGGTGATCGGCAAGGCGCCGCTCGCCGCCGCGGGGGGCGCAGGGTGGATCGCGCTCGCGGGCGTCGGCGCGGCGGCGCAGCCGTTCGGCGCGGCGGCGCTGTCGATCGGCGTGCTGCAGGCGGCGCGCGGCGCCGGCACCGGCGTCGGACCCGCCGTCGCGGCGCGGCTGGCCGGCCACGGGGTCGCGGAGGCGGCGCTGCAGCGCGCGGCGTGGGCGCTCGCGCTCGCGGCGATCGCGGCGCTGGCGTGGGTGCGCGAGCCGGTCGCGCTCGCGCTCGTCGCGGGCGCCTGGGGCATCGGGACGGGGACGAACTGGGTGCTCACGCACGCGGCGCTGCAGCGCCACGCCCCCGACGCAGTGATCGGCCGGCTCGCGGCGCTCGACGAGCTGCTCGTCACGGTCGCGATGGTCGGCAGCGCGTTCGCCGGCGCCGCGGTCGTCGACGCGCTGGACGTGGCGCCCGGCGCGGCCGCGCTCGTCGGGGCCGCGCTGGGCGCCGTCGCCCTGGCCGCGTGCCCGCGGCGGTAGGCTCCGGTCGTCGCCCGGTCGTCGCCCGGTCGTCGCCCGGTCGTCGCCCGGTCGTCGCCCGGTCGTCGGGCGCGAGACGCCGAGGCGTCCCGCGCGTGCTGTCTTCGAGCCGATGCCCGGGTTTGAACCGGGGACCTACGGTTTACGAAACCGTTGCTCTACCACTGAGCTACATCGGCGAGGTAGGGGCAGCCTTTTACTGGGTTCGGGCGCCCAGCGCAAGGGGCTCGCCGGTACGCGCGCGTTCGGGATCTCGTGCGCGAGCGCTTCGGATGAGGTCGAGCACGTCGGAGTCGTGCGAGGTGGGCGCGCGAGGTCCGCGACGATCCTGGGGAAAGTCGGGTGACAGCGATCCGTGATGGGCGCTACGATGGCTGCAGAGGGGGACCATGGGACTCTTCGACAAGCGCGACAAGAAGCGGAAAGACGACTTCGACTCGCCGGTGGAGCAGATCGACCTCGGGTCGGTCCCGACCGCCGTGCCGGCCGCCAGCTCGGGCCCGGTGAAGGCGGCGACGCCGGAGCCGGCGCCCGCACCACCGCCACCAGCGGCCGCTGCCGCCCCGCCGCCGAAGGCCGAGCCGGCGCCCGCGCCGAGCCGGGCGGCGCCCGCGCCGAGCCGGGCGGAGCCGGAGACCGACGACTACGGGATCGACAAGGCGATCCAGCTCATGCGGACGCTGCCGCAGGAGAACGTCGAGCTGGTCGTTCAGGTCGTGAAGTTCTCGCTCGAGTCGGTGGGCATCAAGCTCCCGGTCATCATCGACGACGCGATCCGGCGGCAGCGCGACATCCAGGGCCGGATCGGCGTGCTCAAGGCCGAGATCGCGGACCTGGAGAGCGAGATCAAGCAGCGCAAGGACGAGATCGAGCGGCTCGACACGGATCACAAGGAGACGACGCTGGTCCGCGAGCGCCTCGAGCTGGCGGAGAACATCGGCAAGGCGCCGAAGCCCGACGCCAAGCCCGACGCCAAGGCCGACGCGAAGGCCGACGCCAAGCCCGGCGACGCCGCGGCCTCGGCCGGCGGGATCCCGCGCGTGACCAAGCAGACCACGCCGCCGCCGATGACCGCGTCGTCGCCGTCGACGTCGGGGCTGCCGCCCCAGAAGAAGTGACGAGAGAAGTGACGACGCGCCGTCGCGGCGGTCCGGTCGGCGGACCGCCCGCGGCGTGGCGCAGCCCCGCCAAGACGACCCTCCGCCAGCTGTCCCCCGTCCCGTGATCCCCGGCTGACCAAGGCTGACGATGCTCCGTCATCACATGACCGTCCTCACGCGCGACAATCGCCTCAAGCGAGAGGTCCAGCGCGTCACGGCCGCGACCGCGTCCACCGCGGACTTCGGCGGCGAGCTCACCGTCCTCGACGGCGACCGCCGCCCCGATCTGGTGATCGTCGACGCGCGCACCGAGCCGCCGCCGGCCGGGCTCAAGGCCAAGCTGCCGGATGGCTGCCAGGTGATCTACATCCTCGACGAGGAGAAGCTGCTCGAGGGCCTGCCGTACTTCGACGACGCGCGGGTCGTCAGCGTGATGGGCCACGGCGCGCGGTTCGACGACGACGAGTTCATCGCCAGCGCGACCAAGGCGCTGCGCGGCAACGTGTTCGGGCTCAACAAGTACTTCCCGTGGGGCGTCACCACCTACTCGGTGGTGGTGAAGAACTACGAGCAGAAGAACAAGGCGATCGAGGTCATCCTTCGCTACGCGAACCTCGCGGGCGTGCGCGGCCCGGTGCGCGACCGGATCCAGACGGTCGCCGACGAGCTGATGATGAACGGGCTGTACCACGCGCCGACCGACAAGGACGGCAAGGAGCTGTACCGCGATCGGACGATCAAGGAGCTGGCGCAGCTGCCCGAGGTCGCGCCGATCGAGGTGCAGTACGGGTCGAGCGGACGCTACTTCGGGATCTCGGTCCGCGACGGTGGCGGGTCGCTGTCGCGCCAGCGCGCGATGCAGTACCTGGCCAAGGCGCGCGCCGCGACCGCGGACATCGAGAAGAAGGTCGGCGGCGCGGGGCTCGGCCTGGTCAGCGTGCTCAAGTCGTGCAGCAAGCTGGTGATGAACCTCGATCCGGGCAGCTCGACCGAGGTGATCGGCCTGTTCGACATGGAGCTGTTCGCCAAGGGCAAGGTCGGCGCGCGCTCCGTCCACCTGTTCACCTCGCGCGGGCTGCCCGAGGTCGAGGCGGACGAAGGCGACGCGACGCCGCCGCCGGCCGAGCCCGACGCGGCGGCCGCGGCGCTGCCGCCGCAGGCGCCGCCCGCGCGGCGCGGGGTGTGGATCGCCGTCGCGCTGCTGCTGTCCGTGGTGACGGCGCTGGGGACGGCGGTCGTGATGAAGAAGTCGGCGGCGGGCAAGGCGCAGGAGTGCGCCCCCGCGGCCGGGACGGGCGGCGACTCCGGCGCCGCGCCCGGCACCGCGCGCCGGCCGCGCTAGTGCCGTGACCGTCGCATTCTGCTCCGGCACGGCACGTCGCCTCGATCACACGGGGCTCGCCGCCCCGCCCGACGAGCAGAGCTCGTCGGGACCCACCCCGCCCAGACGTCCTCCGACGC
>WYBA01000341.1 GCA_011526095.1 Myxococcales bacterium
CGCGTCGGAGGACGTCTGGGCGGGGTGGGTCCCGACGAGCTCTGCTCGTCGGGCGGGGCGGCGAGCCCCGTGTGATCGAGGCGACGTGCCGTGCCGGAGCAGAATGCGACGGTCACGGCACTAGCCGAGCTGCGCGCGCACGAACCGTGTCAGCAGCTCGAACACCTCGCCGCGGGTGCTCTCGTTGAACACCTCGTGCTTGAGGCCGGCGAGGTCGTGGTACTCGACGGGCGCGCCGCGGATCGAGTCGGCGACCGCGCGGCTGCGCGCCGGGTCCGCGATCGGGTCCGCGCCGCCGACCAGCCACAGCGTCGGGACGTCGATCGGGCCGGCGCTGGCGGCGACGTGGGCCTGGGCGCGCTGCGCCGCGACGAACCACCCCGCGGTCGCGACCGAGTGACACAGGGTGTCGGCGCGGCGCTCCGCCAGCTTGCCCGGGTCGGACGTCAGGTCCTCGATCCGGAGATCGTTGGCGAGCGTGAGCGACGGGTGCAGGCTGGCCATCAGCTTGGCCGCGCCGGTCTTGACCGGGCTGACCTTGAGCCGCAGCCCCAGGAACGGCGACGACACGACCGCCGCGGACGCGCCGAGCGAGCGGCTGCGATCCGTCAGCTCGCGCAGGACGATCAGGCTGCCGTGCGAGTGGCCGAGCAGGATCAGCTTCGGCTCGGTCACGCCGAGCTCGGCGATCGCGCCGCGACCCCACGCGACCGCCGCCTCGAGGTCGTCGAGGTAGTCGGAGAACCGCCCGACGTGGCCGCGCGCGCCGGTCGACTTGCCGTGGCCGCGGCAGTCGTAGGTGAGGACCGCGGCGCCGGCGCCGACCAGGACGTTGGCGACCTCGTGGTAGCGGCCGCAGTGCTCGGCGTAGCCGTGGGACACGACGACCAGGCCTCTGGGTGCGGCCGCGGCGGCCGGCGCGAACCACTCGGCGTGGAGCGTCGCGTCGGGGCGCGGGATCGAGAGCGTCCGGGTCGGGGCGAGCGGGCCTGGCGGCGTCATCGACGTGCGGGACATGCGGAAGCGCATCTATAACACCGCGGCGCCGGCCGTCGTCGGACCTGGCCGGCGGGAGTGCGTCCGCTGTGGCGAACCGCCGCACACGGGATCGCGCGCGCCCGCCAACCGGCGCCCGCGGCGGTTGTGTTCGGCGTCCCTGTCCACTACGATGCCGCGCGTCTTGGGAGGTAACCGTTTCATATTGCAGTCGTTTCTCGCGCCGCTGGTCGTCGCGATCGCGGTCGTGACCGCCGGCTGCCCGCGGCCCAAGGAAGATCTGGCCAAGAGCTCGACCCGGCTCGAGCTGGCCAAGGACCTGCTGTCGAAGGGCGACCTCGACGGCGCCGCGTCCGAGGCGAACAAGGCGCTCGCGTTCGCGCCCAGCAACGACGAGGCCTACAACGTCCGCGGGCTCGTCGAGGTGCTCCGGGCCGCCGGCGTGCAGATGCTGCTCGAGGTCGAGCAGTGCCTCACCGGCGTCGACGCCGAGGCGCTGCGCGGCGAGCTCGACGTGCACCTGGAGAAGGCGGCGACCGACTTCGACCGCGCCACCGCCCTGGCACCGGACTTCGGCGAGGCGTGGGCCAACCGGGGCATCGTCGCCAACCTCCAGGCGGATCACGAGCAGGCGGCCAAGCACCTCGAGGAGGCGCTGCTCCACCCCGACCGGCTGATCAACCCGTCGCTGACGCGTGCTCACCTGGGGTGGGCGTACTTCCACATGGGCGACGAGGTGCGCGCGGCGAAGGAGCTGCTCCAGGCGCTGCAGTTCCAGCCGGGCATGTGCGTCGCGACTTATCGGCTCGGGAGGGTTTACTTCGCCCGGGAAGAGTGGGACAAAGCGGCCGAGCAGTTCCAGGCTGTTAGCGATCAACCTGCCTGTGGTTCGCAGGAGGCCAGCTTGTATCTGATGAAGGCCAGCATCGCTCAGGGACTCATGGACGACGCGCAGCGCGCGCGCGACGCGTGCCTCGCGATGACGCCGACGAGCTGCATCGCCGCGCAGTGCCGGACAGAGATGTCCGCGATGTCCGAGTTGTCGGAAATGGGGACGCAGACGCCGTGAAGCAGGGCCGAGGTACCGATGTTCGCGGACCGGGCGCGGCGGCGGGCAACGACGCCGCGACGACGCACGCGCGCGACCCGCAGGCGGTCGCCGCGGCGCGCGCCGGGTTCTCCGCGTGGCTGCGCGCCGAGCGCGAGGCGCGCGGGGTCGAGCTGGAGCACATCGCGAAGGTCACCAAGATCCAGCTCCGCACGCTCGAGCTGCTCGAGGACGGGCTGTTCGAGCACCTGCCAGCCGACGTGTTCGTCCGCGGCTTCATCCGCAACTACACGCGCGTCGTCGGGATCGACGGCGCGCTGGCGCTGGCGCGCTACGACGAGTGCGGCGTGTCGCCGGGCCCGGCGGCGCGCGCGCGCGTCGACGGGATGATCGAGACCATGGCCCCGCTGGCGCCGTCCTCGGCGCAGCGCGTCGGCCGTCGCTCGCAGCAGCACACCGTCCCGCCGGTCGCCGCGCTGCCCGCGGCGCCGCAGATCCTGGCGTCGGGATCGCTGCAGATGCCCGCGGCGGCGCCGCCTGTCGTCGAGGCGGCGGCCGAGCCCGTCGTCGAGGCGGTGGCCGAGCCCGTCGTCGAGGCGGCGGCCGCGCCTGTCGTCGAGGCGGCGGCCGAGCCTGTCGTCCAGGCGGTGGCCGAGCCCGTCGTCGAGGCGGTGGCCCAGCCCGTCGTCGAGGCGGCGGCCGAGCCCGCGACGCGCGGCAAGCGCGCGCGCAAGCGCGGCGAGCGCCGCGGCCGCGGCCGGCAGAAGGCCCGCGCCACCACCGAGGCGCCCGTCGTCGCTGTCGCCGCCGCCGTCGGCGAGCCCGTCGTCGGCGTTGTCGGTGAGCCCGTCCTCGGCGAGCCCGCTGTCGTCGAGCCCGTGGTCGCGGAGCTGGCTGCCGATCCGGCCGGCGAAGGCGCGCTGGTCATCACGATCGAGGCGAACGAGCCGACCCAGCCCCTGGCCGCAGCCGCGCCGTCCGTCGTCGACGCGCCCGCTACGATCGAGGCCGAGGCCGCCACGGCGGCGGGCCCGGTGGTCGTGAGCGCGCCCGCGCCCGTCTCGTGGGCCGCGGCGCTGTTCCGGCCGCGCGCGCAGGCCTCGGCCTCGCCGGTCCTGACGATCGACGACGACGACCCCGAGAGCGCCGAGCGCGAGCGCGAGGCCCGGCAGCAGCCGGACGCGTCGCGGCGCAGCTTCCTGCCGCCGTCGCTGCTCGACGGCGATCGCGGCACCCGCCAGGGCGGCCTGACGCTCGCGGTGATCATCCTCTTGATCGTCGCGACGCTGACCCTGTCGTACCTGATGCGGCGCCCGAGCTCGGCCGGCGAGGGCATCACCCTCGACACGTCGAGCGCGCCCGTCCACCACGCGTGACCGGCGGCGGTCGCTCCGCGGCGCCCGCCGTCGACACCGTCGGCGTGCTGCTGCGCACGACGCCGTTCGGCGAGGCCGACGTGATCGTCGCGCTGCTCACCCGCGACCACGGGAGGATCTCGGCGCTGGCGCGCGGCGCCCGGCGGTCGCGTCGCCGGTTCGGCGGCGCGCTCGGGCCGCTGACCGTGTGTCGCTACGCGCTGCGGCCGCGCACCCGCGGCGAGCTGTGGACGCTCGAGTCGGCCGAGGTGATCGCCGACTTCACCCGGCTCGCCGCCGACGTCGCCGCGTTCGCCCACGCGTCGTACGTGATCGAGCTGGCGCGCGAGCTGTGCCCGCCCGAGGTCCCCGAGCCCGAGGTGCTCGACCTGGTGATCGCCGCGCACGAGAGCCTGGCCGCGGTCGGCGCGCGGCCGGCGGCGCTGCGCGCGTTCGAGCTGCAGCTGCTCGACGCGCTCGGCTCGGCCCCGCAGCTCGACGCATGCGTCGGGTGCGGCCGCGCCGACGTGCTCGACGCCGCCGGCGCGGTGTTCGATCCGGGGCGGGGCGGGGCGGTGTGCGCCGGCTGCGCCGCGGCCAGCCGCGGGCCGGCGGTGCGGCCGCTGCCGCCGGGCGCGCGGGCCTACCTGCGCGCGGCGCGCGCCGTCGACCACCCCCGGGACGCCGCGCCGCTCGACGCCGACGCCGACGAGGCGGCGCGGGTCGAGCACGCCCAGGCGCGCGACGCCGTCGTCGCGATGCTCGGCCACCTGCTCGGCCGCCCGCTCAAGACGCTGGAGTTCATCGCCAAGCTCCAGAGCGCGCATCGCCGCGGCGACGTCCCGTAGTAAGCTCACCCGCGATGAGCCGCACCGCCGCCAGGGGCGCGGGGCCTGCGTTCGCGACGCTGATCGTGGCGGTGCTCGCCACGACGGTCGCGGCGGCGCAGCCCGCCGGAGACGAAGACGCGCCGATCGACGCCGAGCTCGAGGCCCTGCTCGGCGAGGGATCGGCCTCCGAGCCACCGCCCGACGCCGGGGAGCCGACACCCGACGGCGACGGCGACGGCGACGGCGACGTCGCCGTCGAGGCGCCCCCGGTGCGCGATCCCAAGCTGGCCAGGAAGCTGCGCGACGGGGCGGCGAAGTTCGTCAAGAAGGCGGACAGGCTGCTCAAGCGCAAGAAGGTCGCCGAGGCGCACGAGATCTACCGCCGCGCGATCGAGATCTACGACAAGGCGTTCGAGCTCGACCCGGCGGCGGTCACGCTGCTCACCGCCGGCGCGCTCGAGGAGAAGCTCGAGCTGTGGTACGAGGCCGCGCGGCGCTACGAGCGCGCCCTCGCCGAGACCGAGCAGCCGCTCGACGACAAGGGGCGGGCGCGGGCGCAGGAGGCCCTCGACCGGACCAAGCTCTACCTCGGCGTCCTGGTCGTCACGGTCGTGCCGGAGGGCGCCACGGTGACGCTCGACGGCACGCCGCTCGGCGAGGCGCCGCTGCCGACCCCGCTGCTGCTCAAGCCCGGCGAGTACACGCTGGCGCTGGCGATGGACGGGTTCGTCGCGTTCGAGACCAAGCTCGTGATCGAGGCGGGCAGCGAGTCCGAGCGCACGTTCGAGCTCGAGCCCGTGCCCGTCGTGGTCGAGAAGCCGCGCCCGCCGCCGCCGCCACCGCCGCCGCCGCTGCCGCCGGCGCCGAAGAAGACGGTGCTCTACGCCTCGGCCGGCGCGACCCTGGGCCTGCTCGTCGGCGCGACCGTGACCGGCGTGCTCGCGGTCGGGGAGCACGGCACGTTCACCGACGAGTCGCTGCCCGAGGACGAGCGCGACGCCGCGCAGTCGTCGGGCAAGCGCATGGCCCTCTTGTCCGACGTGTTCACCGCGGGGACGGTCGTCGCCGCGGGGTTCACCGCGTACTACTACCTCAAGGTCTACAAGCCGAAGGCGGCCGAGCGGTCCGCGGCGGAGCGCGAGCGCGAGGGCTGGCACGACGAGCTGTCGATCGTGCCGGTGATCGATCGGGACGGCGGCGGCCTGTCGGTGGTCGGCAGCTTCTGATCGGCCGCGTCCGCGTGGGTCCGCGCCGCCGACGGGCGGCGCGGACCGCGCGGCCGTGGCAGGATGGTCGCCATGGCGCAGCCCCCGTATCCGCAGGCTCCCGGACCCTACGGCGCGCCGGGTGTCCCGCCCGGCGCGCCCGCGCCGGTCGGCGCGGCCCCCGGCCCGCAGCCCGCCCGTCGCGGGACGTCGAAGGTCGTCCCGATCGTCGTGTCGATGGCGCTCGCCGCCGGGACGTTCACCGGGCTGACGCTCGGCCTCGGCACCGGCAAGAGCGACGCGTCGGAGTCGAAGGGTGGGGAGGATGGCGATGATGACGAGGGCGGCGACGGCACCGGCGAAGCGACCGCGAAGGCGTCCGGCTACGGCACGGCCAGCGCGACGGCGGCGGCGTCGGGGACGGCGGCGGCGTCGGGGACGGGCACGGCGTCGGGGACCGCGACGGCGTCGGGGACGGGGACGGCGTCGGGGACCGCGACGGGGACGGGGACGGCGACGGGGACGGGGACGGGGACGGCGTCGGGGACGGGGACGGCATCGGGCACGGGCACGGGCACGGGCACGACCGCGAAGCCGGCGGTGGTCAAGGCCACGCTCACCCTCGACATCTCGCCCGCCGTCGCGGGCGCCAAGGTCACCGTCGACAAGGTCGAGGTCACCGGCGGCTCGACCGTCGTCGAGCTGCCGGGCGGCAAGAAGAAGGTGCGGGTCGTGGTCAAGGCGTCCGGTTACCGGACGTTCGACGAGGACGTGACGCTCACCGGCGATCACACGCTGACCGTCAAGCTCAAGAAGCGCAGCAGCGGCGGCGGTGGCGGCGGTGGCGGCACCGGTACGGGCACCGGTGGCGGCGGGATCATCGACCTGTAGCCGGCGCGTCGGCGCGCGCGGCGTGGCCGCGCCGCTGTTCGGTGGGCTCGGCGCGCTCCTCGCGGTCCTCTCGTTCCCGGGGTGCGACGGCCGCCGCGTCGACCTCGACGACCTCGAGCGGCGCACCGTCAGCGATCGCCAGGCCAAGCGGGCGCTCGACGTGCTGTTCGTGATCGACAGCTCCGGCTCGATGGCCGAGGAGCAGGCCGCGATCGCCTCGTCGTTCGCGTCGTTCCGCGCGCGCCTCGCCCAGACCGAGGGCGGCGTGCCGGATCTCCGCGTCGCCGTCGTGTCGACCGATCTCGGCACCGGCGCGTGGAGCATCGGCGGGTGCACCGCGCTCGGCGACGCGGCGCAGCTGCTGAATCGCGGCTGCCTCGACGTCGGCGCGCGGTGGATGGAGGACCGCGAGGATCCGGGCTGCACTGGCGCGCCCGAGGACTGCCGCGTGCGCAACTTCCCCGGGACGCCGGAGGAGGCGTTCGCCTGCCTGTCGGCGCTCGGCACCGCGGGGTGCGGGTTCGAGCAGCCGCTCGAGGCGATGAAGCGCGCGCTCGACCAGAACCCGGACCTGCTGCGCGACGGCGCCGCGCTCGCGGTGATCTTCGTCGGCGACGAGGACGACTGCTCGGCGATCGGCGACACGCTGTTCGACACGACGCCGGCGCAGGACTCGCTGGACTCGCCGCTGGGGCCGCTGGCGTCGTACCGCTGCTTCGAGCACGGCGTCGTGTGCGACCCGGACGCGCCGCGGGTGCCGGGGATCAAGGAGGGCTGCGTCCCGCGCGAGGACTCGGCCTACGTCCACCCGGTCGCTCGCTACGTCGAACTGCTCGACGGCCTCGTCGCCGCCGGGCGCCCGGTGATCGTCGCGGCGATCACCGGGCCGACCGACGTGATCGAGGTGATCGACTCGGTGCCGGACCAGCGGCTCGAGCTCGACCGGACGTGCCGCAGCGACGTCGGCTACGCGGAGCCGGCGGTGCGGCTGCACGCCGTCGCCGAGGCGACCGGCGGCGTGACGTTCCCGATCTGCAACAGCGGCACCGACGAGGCGGCGGCGGTGATGACCGAGGCCGCCGCGACGATCGTCGCGCGGCTGCGCGACGCGCTCGACGGCGCGTGCCTCGACGGCGTCGTCCACGACGTCGACGCCGATCGCCCCGGCGTTCAGGTCGACTGCGTCGTGATCGAGGGCGCCGACCTCGCCGAGATCCCGGCGTGCGACGACACCGGCGGCGCGGCCCCGTGCTACCGCGTCGCGCGCGCCGACGCGTGCGCGGACACCGCGACCGGCCTGGCGATCTTCGTCGAGCGCGACGCCACGCCCGCGCCGGGCACGAAGGTGAGCGCGTCGTGCCTGGTCCGCCCCGACGACGCGCCGACCCGCAGCGTCTACGACTGCGGCGCGGGCGGCGGCGGGGACGGGGCCGGCGGCGGCGTGGTCGTCGTGCTCGCGGCGGGCGCCGCGGGGCGGCTCACGGGCGGGCGACGACGCCGAGCGCGGGCACGACCAGCGTCGTGACGTGGTCGTCGGGCACCCACGGGTAGAGCTCGACGCCGAGCTGCGCGGTCAGCTCGACGCGGTCGGTGGCGCGCCACTCGACGCCGAGCGCGAGGCGCGCGCCGGGCTCGAGCTGCCCGGCGGCGAACGCGACGAGCGCCACGGTCGCGGTCGGGCGCGTCGCGGCGGCGGGGCGGGCGAACGCGGTCGCGCCGGCCCACGCGCCGACCTGACCGCCGGCGATCACGCCGCCGCCGAGATCGAGCCAGGGCGTGACGCCCCAGCCGCCGCCGATCGCCGCCGCGGCGCCGGGGCCGCCGGCGTCGACGAGCACGCCGAGCGAGGCGCCGGCGCGCGCGCCCGTCCCGCGCAGCGCCGGGGCGCGGGTGACGACGCGCTCGACCACGCGCGGCGGCGCGGCCGGCGCGGGCTCGAGATCGACGCCGAGCGTCCGGCGCTCGCCCGCGGCCAGCTCGAGCGTCTCGGTCCACGGCGGCGCCCCCGGCGCCTCGACGACGATCGCGTGCGCGCCGGGATCGACCCGCGCCACCGCGGCGCCGCCCTCGACCGCGACGCGGCGCCCGTCGACGTGGACCCGCGCGGCCGCGGCGTCGGTCGCGTCCAGCGTGATCGTGACGACGGCGTAGGCGCGGGCGAGCTCGCCGAGCTGCGCCTCGACCTCGGCCGCGAGCTGCGGATCGAGCGAGCCGGTGGCGAGCGCCGCCTCGAGCTCCTCGGACGCCTCGCGGAACCGCCCGAGGTTCCACAGCGAGGTGGCGATCGCGACGCGCAGGCGCGGGCTGGCGTAGGCCGCGTGGGCCTGGCGGAACAGCTCGAGCGCGCCGAGGTGGTCGCCGGCGTCCTGGAGCTGGTTGCCGGCGTCGAGCAGCACGCGCGCGCGCGCCTTCGCCTGGGCGTCCGGATCGGAGGCGGGGGCGGGCGGCTCGTCGGCGCGGGCGGGGCGCGGGGCGGCGGCGGCCAGGGCTGCGGCGAGGACGAGGACGAGGGCGCCGCGGGAGCTCACAGCTCGTCGATCCGGATCCCGCGCGCGGGATCCTTGCGACTCGCGCCGACGCCGGCGTCGGGCGCGGTCGTCGCGCCGGGCGCGGGCGCGGGCGCGCCGTCGGCGTCGCGGTCGCGCC
>WYBA01000342.1 GCA_011526095.1 Myxococcales bacterium
CCCGCGGCGCCCGCCGCGCCCCCTCCGGCCGAGCCCGCGCCGGCGCCGCGCCGCCGCCCGCCCACCGACGGCGCCGTCCCCGACGCGATCATCGACGAGGTCGGCGCGCGGACGTCGATGTCGATGAGGGTCCCGGTCCCGGGGCCCGGCGACGGCTCGGCCGCGCACGACGCGCGCTCGGTCCTGCGCGTCGACGCCGAGCGCGTCGACGACCTGATGGCCGCCGCCGGCGAGCTGCTGTTCGACCGGACGCGGATCGAGCGGCGCGTCCAGCAGCTCCGCACGCTCGCGCGCGACCTCGGCCGCACCCGCCAGGCGCTGCGCGACGACGTCGCGCGGGTCCACGGCGCCGACACCGCCGAGGCCCGCGCCGCGGTCGAGACCCGGCTCGGCGTCGCCGAGGCCGGGCTCGCCGAGCTGTCGACCCAGCTCGCCCAGGCGACCGCGGCGCTGCTCGACGACACCGAGGCGCTGCGCCGCACGATCGCCTCGCTCCAGCAGGGGCTGACGCGGGTGCGGATGCAGACCGCGCGCGCGCTGTTCACCAACCTCGCGCGGTCGCTGCGGGCGGTCGCGCGCACCGCCGGCGCGCGGGTCGAGCTGCGCACGACCGGCGACGACACCGAGTTCGACAAGGCCGTCGCCGAGCAGGCGACCGACTCGCTCGTCCAGATCCTGCGCAACGCGGTCGTCCACGGGATCGAGCCGCCCGAGGAGCGCGCGCGCCGCGGCAAGCCGCCGGCCGGGGTGATCTCGCTCGGCGCGCGCCAGGAGGGCAACCTCGTCGTGATCGAGGTCGCCGACGACGGCCGCGGCATCGACACCGCCAAGCTGCGGGCGCGGTTCGTCGCGGCCGGGCAGTGGACCGAGGCGCGCGCGCGGCTGGCGACCGACGCCGACGTCATGGCCGCGCTGTTCGACGCCGGCGTGTCCAGCCGCGACGAGGCCGACGAGCTGTCCGGCCGCGGCATCGGCCTCGACCTGGTGCGCGAGACGATCGCCCGGCTCGGCGGCGAGATCACCGTGACCTCCCTGCCCGGCCGCGGCACCACCTTCACGCTGCGGCTGCCGGTGTCGACCGCCGTGTCGCACGCGATGCTGTTCAAGGTCGGCGGGCAGGTCTACGCCATCCCCAACGTCCACGTCGACACCTCGGCCACCGTCGCCGGCGACGCGACGACGCTCGACCACCGCGGCCAGACGGTGCCGCTGGTCGCGCTGCCGACGGTGCTGGCGACGCCCGCGACGCCGGCGGCGGCGGCGGAGAAGCGCACCGCGCTGGTGCTCGGCTACGCGGGCAAGGTGTTCGCGGTCACCGTCGACAAGGTGATCGGCCCGCGCGAGATCGTCGTGCGCCCGCTCGGGCCGGTGCTGTCGCCGCTGCCGTTGTACGCCGGCGCGACGGTCTCGGCCTCGGGCAAGGTCCAGCTCATCCTCGACGTCGCGCACCTCGCGCGCCTCGCCCACCCCGGCGCCGGGGACGAGCCGGCGATGGCGCCGATGGAGCCGCGCCGGCTCGCCGGCCGCGCGCTCGTCGTCGACGACAGCCGCGCGATCCGCGAGGCGCTGACGACGATGCTGGCGCGCGAGGGCTGGATCGTCGACGTCGCCGACGACGGCAGCCGCGCGTGGCAGATGGCGCAGCAGCTCCGCTACGACCTCGTCGTCACCGACCTCGAGATGCCGCGGATGGGCGGGTTCGAGCTGATCCAGCGGCTGCGCGACGACGGCGGCCTCGCCGCCACGCCGGTCGTCGTGATCACCTCGCGCACCAACCCGGAGAACCGCCGCCGCGCGCGCGACCTCGGCGTGCGCGCGATGGTGGCCAAGCCGGTGACGCGCCGCAAGCTGCTCGACGCGCTGCCGCCGCGGTAGGCGTCCGGCCCGCCGCTACGGCTGCGGCTCGCAGCTGCCCTTCATCGCGGCGATCCACGCGCGGATCACCGCGACGCCCTCCTCGTGCACCAGCGACCGCCCGACCTCGGGCATCTTGATCTCGGCCTCGGTCGACTCGAGCCGGTAGACGAGGATCGACTGGTCCGGATCGCCGGGGACGATGCTGTACGGCCGGCCGCCCGAGCCCATCCCCGCGGCGACCGGCCCCTTGCACACGCCGTACTCGTACGGCTCGGTCTGCGCCAGGCTGAGGTCGAGGCCGCTGGTGCGCGCCGCGCCGCGCGGGTTGTGGCAGTGCGCGCAGTTGATGTCGAGCCAGGCGCGCGCGCGCGCCTCGAGCGTGCCGGCGTCGGGGTCGTCGAACGCGGGCGCCTTCGGCCAGCTGCCCGGCGCGGGCGCGCCCGCGAGCGCGCCGGCGTCGATCAGGTGCTGGAGCTGATCGTCGATCCCGCTGTCGGCGCGGCCGGCGCGGTTCATGTGCCGCGCCTTGGGCCCGAGCGGCCCGACGGTGTCGTCGAGCTCCTCGTGGCAGTTCTTGCACTGGTTCTTGTCGGGCACCGCGAACTCGACCGTGCGCGCCTCGCCGTCGTCGTGGGTCCACGCGACGTCGACGCGGGCGCCGGCGACCGCGAGGTGCGCCTCCTCGTCGGCGTCGTCGTAGACGTACGCCGCCGCCTCCCACCCGTCGGCGCGGTGGAGCAGGATCCGGGTCTCGATCAGGTCGCGCCCGGCGGCGGGATCGCGCTTGTCGTGCGGGTACCAGAAGGTCTTGGCGATGATCGTCCCGACCGGCATCGCGAACGACTCGACGTCGTCCCACTGCATCGCCTCGCCCGGCGGGACGAACAGGAACCGGCTCTTGTCGGCGTAGTCCGAGAACAGCGGCGTGTTGAGCTCGAACGGGACCACGCCGTCGGCCGGGGCCTGGGCGTTGGCGTCGTCGAACAGCCGGTACGACGACAGCCGATCGCACATCGGGCCGTCCGGATCGAAGCCGGGCCCGCCCTCGGGCACGACGCAGCGGTCGGCGGGCGCGTCGTCGTCGTCGCCTCCGCCGCACGCCGGCGCGAGCGCCGCCGTGATCCCCAGGACCCAGCCCGCGCGCATCACAGCTCGACCGCGGGCAGCGGGTCGTGGGTGCAGTCGTGGTCGGTGGCGTCGGCCGAGGCCTCGGGCAGCTCGGTGTTCGGCCAGTGCAGGTTGGCGAAGTCGGCGTCGCCGTTGTCCTGCAGGCAGATCTGGAGCTCGGCGGCGAGCTTGGTCGGATCCTTCGGGTCCGCCTTCGCCGCCGGCACGACGCCGTCCCACGTGATGTCGTGGACGCGCATGAACGGGTCCTGGATCTCCGACATCCCCAGGATGAGCAGCGCGCCGAGCTCGCCGGTCGGGCTGGTCGAGTCGCCCGTGATCGTGTTGTCGTGGATGAAGATCGTGTCCGGGTCCGGGTCGTAGTCGGGGTCGTCGAACTCGATGTCGGTCGTCGAGTAGCTGATGATCCCGATGTGGACCGAGTCGTGGTCCTCGATCGTGTTGCCGAAGATCTCGACCTGGTGCGCCGCGAGCAGCGCGATCCCGGTCCCCGTCGGCACCTTGCCGACGATGTTGCCGGGCGGGGCGAAGTTCTCGGTGTTGTTGCCGACGATCTCGTTGTCGTAGACGCGGGTGATCGAGCCGTTGGCCAGCTGCAGCCCCGGCAGGCTGAACACCAGCACGCCGCCGGTGTTGTTGGTCGCGACGTTGTCGTACACGTCCGCGCCGATCGAGTTCTCGATCTCGATCCCGGCGACGTTGTACTCGGCGCGGTTGCGGCGGACGACGATGTTGCGCGACTGGCCGACGTAGATGCCGGCGTCCGAGCTGCCGATCGCCAGCGAGTCCTCGATCAGCACGTCCTCGCACTGCACCGGGTAGAGCGCGTAGGCGCCGTTGTCCGGCGACGGTCCGCCGGTCCACTCGGCGCGCACGCGCCGGATCGTCACGCCGACCGCGCCCTCGATCTTGAGCAGGTCGCCCGGCGAGTCCTCGAGGCCGATGTCCTGGATCTGGAAGTCGTCGGAGGTGACGAGCAGGCCCTGCCCGCCGTCGTCCTGGTTCGCGAACGACAGGATCGTCTCGTCCATCCCCGCGCCCTGGATCGTCACGTTGTCGACGTCGAGCGAGATCCCCGAGCCGCCGAGGTCGTACGTGCCCGCGGCGAACGCGATCGTCGTGCCCGGCTGGGCTTCGATCAGGATCGTCTGGATGACGTCGCGGTCAGCCCCGGCCGGTACGGCCACGCAGGTGCCCTCGACGCCGGCGCACGGATCGGCCGGCGCATCGTCGCCACAACCGGCCAGGCCGGCCGGGCCGGCGAGCGAGATGGCCCCGAGGGCCGAGAGGGTCCACCAAGGGAGGCGAATTGGCATGACCAGTGAAGTATCTCCACGGCGAACGCTGGTCAACCCCGCATTTTCAGGTGCGTTTCGACCGCGTGGCTTGATATCAAACGGTCATGACGCAGCGCATGCATCCGCGTGAGGCACTGTTCGGGGGCGAGCGCCCCTTCCCCGTCATCCCGGCCTGCGAGCACTTCGCCGGCAGCGAGAAGCTCATCGCCAAGGCGTTCGAGCTGCAGGGCAAGCTGGGCCCGATCTTCGACATCACGATGGACTGCGAGGACGGGGCGCCCACCGGCCGCGAGCGCGAGCACGCCGACATGATCGTCGCGATGCAGACCTCGGCGGCCAACGTCCACAAGCAGGCGGGCGTCCGCATCCACGACCCGTCGCACGGCCTGTGGCGGCAGGACGTCGACCAGATCGTCCGCGGCGCCGGCGCACAGCTCGCGTACATCACGATCCCCAAGCCGACCGCGGCGGCGCAGGTCGCCGAGATGATCCGCTACATCCAGGAGGTCGCGCGAGGCGCCGGCCTCACCCGCGAGATCCCGATCCACGTGCTGATCGAGACCCACGGCGCGCTGCGCGAGGTGTGGGACATCGCGAAGCTGCCGTGGGTGCAGGTCCTCGACTTCGGCCTGATGGACTTCGTCTCGGGCCACCACGGGGCGATCCCGTCGTCGGCGATGAAGTCACCGGGCCAGTTCGACCACGCGCTCGTCCGCCGCGCCAAGGCCGAGGTCGTCGCCGCGGCGCTCGCCAGCGGCGTCGTGCCGGCGCACAACGTCACGCTCGATCTCAAGAACACCTACGCGACCTACGCCGACGCGCGCCGCGCCCGCGACGAGCTGGGCTTCCTCCGCATGTGGTCGATCTACCCGGCGCAGGTCCAGCCGATCGTCGACGCGATGGCGCCGGACTTCTCCGAGGTCGCGCGCGCGTGCGACATCCTGCTCGCCGCCGAGGCCGCGGCGTGGGGCCCGATCCAGCACGCGGGGGACCTGCACGACCGCGCCACCTACCGCTACTTCTGGGAGCTGGTGCAGCGCGCCCACGTCTCGGGGCTCAAGCTGCCCGCGGGCGCCACGCGCTGGTTCGAGCACTGACCGGGGCGCGCGCCGCCGGACGCGCCAGCGCCTCGAGCCGGCGGATCCGCTCGGCGATCGGCGGGTGGGTCGAGAACCAGCTCGCGACCTGCCCGGCGCTGAGCCGCGACGACGGCGCGCAGATGTAGAGGCTGGCCGCCGCCGGCGAGTCGCCGACGGTGTGCATCGGGATGCGGCGGTTGCCGCGGTCGAGCTTGGCCAGCGCCGAGGCCAGCGCCAGCGGGTCGTCGGCGAGCCGCGCGCCGGTCGCGTCCGCCATGTACTCGCGCGACCGCGAGATCGCGAGCTGGATGACGGTCGCGGCGATCGGCGCGACGATCGCCAGCGCGAGCGCGCCGATCGCGCCGCCGGCCGAGTCGTCGTCGCTGTCGCGGCCGGTGCCGAGCAGGACCGCCCACTGCACCGCGCTGGCGACGAACGACACGACCGTGGCGATCATCGCCGCCACCGACGCGATCAAGATGTCGCGGTTGGCGATGTGGGCGAGCTCGTGGGCGATCACGCCGCGCAGCTCGCGGTCGGTCAGGAGCTGGCGCAGCCCGGTCGACACCGCGACGACGCCGTGCGCCGGGTTGCGCCCGGTGGCGAACGCGTTGGGCGCGGCGTCGTCGATCACGAAGATCCGCGGCGCCGGGATTCCGGCTTTCGCCGACAGCTCCTCGACCATCGCGAACAGCGCCGGATCCTCGCGGCGCGACGCCTGCCGCGCGCGGTGCATGCGCAGCACGATGCGGTCGCTGAAGAAGTAGGCGCCGAGGTTCATCGCCACGGCGAGCGCGCCGAACAGCCACAGCGACCCCGGCGCCAGCGCGCCGCCGAGGCCGATCAGCAGCGCCGACAGCCCGCCCAGCAGGGCGAACGTCTTCAGCTGATTTCTGCCCCTGATCGAAGTGACCGAGGTGACCGAGGTGACGGAGGACTGCATGGGACGTGCGTCACCGTAAGCACCGCGGCCCGTCGGGCAAGGCCGGCGGCCCGCGCCGCGAGGCGGCGCTCAGTCGTGCCCGTGGGTCAGCGTCTCCTTGATCATGTCGATCAGGCGATCGTCGAGCAGCGCCAGGTACACGACCGCCAGGACGATCGCGCCGGCGGCGGCGACGTGCGACGCCGCCGCGGCGAGCGTCAGCCGGCCGTGGCGCCGCGCCGCCTCGAGCCCGGCGCCCGCGCCCCACGCGGCGACGAGCCCGCCGAGGAGGATCGTCTCGACCGCGCGCTCCACCAGCCGGTTGCCGGTCAGCGAGGTCGCGACCAGCAGCAGCGCGACCGGCGCGAAGTAGATGACCTCGAGCGGCGGCCGCGTCAGCGCGCGCGCCGCGGCGCGCCAGGTCCCGCACGACCGCCGCGCCCAGCCGACGAACGTCACCAGCGCCGCCGCGATCAGCGCCCACGCGAGGTAGACGAGGCGCTGGCGCAGCCGCAGCGTCGCGAGATCGTCGAGGGCGCGATCGACCGCGCGGTCGGCGAGCGCGTCGCTCTGGCCGTAGAGCCCGCGGTAGACCCGCTCGGCGTCGTCGAACCGCCCGGCGAGCGCGAGCGCGTCGCCGTGCGCCTTGCCGGCGCGCCACCGCGCCAGCGCGTCCGGCGCCAGCGGCACCGCCGCGGCGTAGCCCGCGATCGCGCGATCGATCTCGCCGACGCGCAGCCAGGCGTCGGCGATCCACATCCGGGCGTCGTGAGCGCGCGGGTAGTCCGGGTGCTCGGCGATCAGCTGGGCGAGCGCGATCGCCTGCGGCGACGGATCGGACTGACGCACCGCCTCGGCGAGCAGCGCGTCGTGGCGCCGCGCGACGTCGAGCCACCGCCCGTCCGGGCCGATCGCGGCCTCGATCACGCCGAGGCGCGCGCGCGCCCGCCGCACCTGCCGGCTGGTCGGGTGCTCGTCGACGAGGCGCCGCCACAGCGCGCGCGCCGCGAGCAGCTCGCCGCGCTTCTCGGCGATCCCGGCGGCCTCGCTCAGCGCGTCGTCGGCCCACGGCCCGGTCGGGTCGGCCGCCGCGACCGCCTCGTACGCGGCCTGGGCCGCGGCGAGGTCGCCGTCGGCGTAGAGCCGCGCGGCGGCGCGGAAATCCGCGGCCGGGTCGGCGGCGTGCGCCGGCGAGACGCCCAGGGCCAGCGCGAGCGCGACCAGCGCGACGGCGCGCGCGACGGCCACCGCGCGGGGTGCCGCCGCGCCCGCGGTCATGGCGCCGGCTTGGTGATCGTGAAGCTGTCGAGCGGCGAGCCGTCGGCCCGGTACGACGCCGACGACAGCATCCCGCGCCGCATCTCCATCACGGTGAAGCTGTGCGTGCTCTCGGAGAACGCGGAGAACTCCTGCGGCTCGATCCCGTAGAGGTCGGCGCCGGCGCCGCCGGAGACGATGTAGATCGTGCCGTCGGCGGGCTCGGTGCCGATGACCTCGCCGCGGATCGGGTACGTGCGCTCGAAGATGTGGTCGTGGCCCGACACGACGAGGTCGACGCCGTGCTCGTCGTACACCGGCGCCCACAGCGCGCGCAGCGTCGTGTCGGAGCCGTGGTTGGTGCTCGACGAGTAGAGCGAGCGGTGGTGGGTGACGACCTTCCACGGCGCGTCCGCGGTGACCGCGGCCGCGAGGTCGTCGTCGAGGAAGTCGCGGGTGCTGCCGGCCATCGTCGCGCTGTCGACCGGGCTGTCGTTGAGGATCACCTGGTGCAGCGGACCGAAGTCGAACGCGAAGTTCTCCTCGTCGGACGGCATCGCGAACTGGGCGTAGTAGTGGATCGCGTTGACCTCGTGGTTGCCGTGCGCGAGCACGACCGGCACCTGGCGCAGCAGCTCGGGCGCGCCGGCGAAGAACTCGTCCCACTCGTCCTGCGACTGGCCGATCGTGACGACGTCGCCGGTGTAGACGAGCAGGTCCGGCGCGAAGGTCTGCATGCGCGACGCGATCTCCGTCCACACGTCGTAGCCGCCGCGGCCGTCGCCGACGTAGCCGATCGTCACCTCGGCGTCGGGGCTGGCGGCGAGAGCCGGCGCGGTGCGGAACGTCGCGGTCGTCGAGAACGCCTCCGTCCCGTCGACGCCGACGCCGCCGACCTGGTAGTCGTAGGCGGTGTCGGGCTGCAGCCCGCACAGGTGGACCTCGTGCAGGCGGATCAGATCGCCGGTCCCGGCGAGCCCGGAGTAGTAGCGGTAGGTCAGGCCGTCGGTCTCCTGATCGAGCGGACCGCCGGCGACGCCCCACCGCACGGTCGTCGCGGTGGTGTCCTCGTCGGTGCGCCACACGATCGCGATCGACGTCGCGGGCGGGGCGTCGCCGTAGCCGAGGTGGATCTGGCGCGGCGCGGGGTCCGCGCCAAGCGCGTCGACGCCGGCCGCGGGCGCCTCGGCGCCGGCGCGGGTGACGAGATCGTAGCCGCAGCCGGGCAGCTCCAGCCGCCCCCCGTCGGCGACGACCACCACGCGGGCGTCGGGGGCGTCGTCGACGCCGTCATCACCGCCGCACGCGGCGGCGAGCAGGAGCAGGGACAGCGTGGACACGCCAGGACCGCGGAAGAACGAAGGAGCGCGCATGGTACCGCCCGGGGGCGGGCCCCAGGATGCCATGGCGCGGGCGATCGCGTGACGATTTCGTCGCACTGGCGCGACGCCGGCGTCACCGACGGCCCGACCCGACGGTCACGCGCCGCGTCGGCGGCTCGGCCTCAGACGCCGGCGTCCTTCTTGATCGACTCGATCACCTCGGCGTAGCTGGTCGACTTCACGACCTCCGCCAGCTCGGCGGTGAACCGCGCGACGAGGTCCGCGCGGCCGCGGTCCTGCGCGTCCCGGCGGGCGTTGTGGAGCAGGATGAACGCGCGCTCGGCGTTGACGAAGTACTGCACGACCGCGAGCACGGCGCGCGCGACCGACGCGGTGACCGACCGCGACGCGTCGCTGAACGTGAACCGGCGGCCCTCGGAGTTGGTGACGTCGATCGTCACCTTGCCGACGGCGTCGACGCCGGCGTGCTGCTTCTTGGTGGTCTCGACGTCGGCGTCGACCTGGAAGCCGGCGAGCTGGATCGAGCGCAGCGACGCGTACTCGAGCGCGTAGCGCCCGAGCAGGCCGTTGTACAGCGCGTCGACCAGGCCGACGCCCTCGCCCTCCACCTCGACCTCCTTGCCACGCTCGGCGACGACGACCTTGACCCGGGTGGCGCCGTCGACCGTCTCCTCGAGCGACAGCCGGGCCAGGCTCAGCTCGAGCATGTTGGCCCCCAGGACCCTGCGGATCAGATCGGTGTTGTCGGGTGAGCTCGTCACGCCTCAAGGCTAGCGCAGCCGGCCGACAACGGCCCGTGACGGGCGCTGCCGTGGACGGGGGCGGGTGATATACGTCGCGGGTGCCGCGCACTCCCGACCGCCTGCGCCTGCTCCACGCCCACGTCGACCAGCTGCGTCAGTGTCGCGCGTGCCCCGACATGATCGGCCCGGTGGTGTCCGGCCGGCCGGTGCTGTCGCCGGTGATGCTGGTCGGCCAGGCGCCCGGCAACCGCGAGGGTCCGGCCGGCAAGCCGTTCGCGTGGACCGCGGGCAAGACGATGTTCGGCTGGTTCGCCCAGCTCGGGGTCGACGAGGAAGGGTTCCGCAGCCGCGTCTACATGGCCGCGGTGTGCCGCTGCTTCCCCGGCAAGGGCGCCAAGGGCGGCGACCGCGTGCCCTCGCCCGAGGAGATCGCGCGGTGCGGCGTGCACCTCGCCGCCGAGGTCGCGCTCGTCCGGCCGCGCCTGGTCGTCCCGGTCGGCAAGCTCGCGATCGCGCAGCTCTTGCCCGACGCGGCCCAGCTCGTCGACGTCGTCGGCGCGGTGCATCGCGTGACGTGGCACGGCCACGCGTGCGACGTGCTGCCCCTGCCCCACCCCTCCGGCGCGTCGACCTGGCATCGCACCGAGCCGGGCAAGACGCTGCTGGCGCGGGCGCTGGCGCGGCTGGGGCAGCACGAGGCGTGGGGCGCGATCCGCGACGCCGGCCCGCGCGCGCTCGCCGCCGCGGAGGCGCGGGCGTGACCGCGCTGGTCGACCTCTTGTGCGAGCTGATCCGGCTGCGCACGGAGAACCCGGGCGGCGACGAGCTCGCGCTGTGCCGCCACGTCGCGACGCTGCTGGCGGCGCGCGGCGCCGACGAGGTGCGCGCGGTCGAGACCGGGCGCGCCGCCGGCGGCCCCGGCGGCTACGTCTACGCCCGGTGGGGCGCGCCGACGCTGGTGCTCAACGCCCACGTCGACACCGTCCCGGCCAACACCGGGTGGCGCCGCGATCCGTGGACGCCGGTGATCGAGGACGGCCGGGTGTGGGGGCTCGGCGCCGCCGACACCAAGGGCGCGATCGCCGCGATCGTCGACGCCGTCGGGCGGCAGCGCCCGCGCGACGCCGCCGTGCTGTTCTCCGGCGACGAGGAGCGCGGCACCGCCGCGGTGCGCGGGTTCCTCGCCTCGCCGCTCGCCCGCGGGATCCGCCGCGCGATCGTGTGCGAGCCGACCTCGCGCCGCGCCGGGACGCGCCACCGCGGCGTGCTCGCCTACGCGGCGCGCGTGCGCGGCGCCGGCGGCCACAGCTCGAACGCCGACCGCATGCCGGCGCCGATCGTCACGATGGCGCGGCTCGCGGTCGCGCTCGACGAGCTCGGCCGCGCCCACCGCGACCGCGGCCCCGCCGGGATGACCGGCCTGTGCCTCAACGTCGCGGCGCTCGACGGCGGCGTCGCGTTCAACGTCGTCCCCGACGCCGCGTCGCTGTCGTGGTCGATCCGCCCGGCGCCGGGGTTCGACGAGGCCGCGTGGGACGCCGAGGTCGCGGCGCGCGCCCGCGCGATCGACCCGGCGATCACGATCGAGCGCCGGATCGACCACGCGCCGTTCGGCTCGTCCGACGCCGCCGGGCTCGCCGCGCTGCTCGGCGACATGCCGCGCGAGGTCGTCGCGCTCGACTTCTGGACCGAGGCCGCGCTGTACGAGGCGGCCGGGATCGCCGCGGTCGTGATCGGCCCGGGCGACATCGGCCACGCCCACGCGCCCGACGAGTCGGTCGCGATCGACGACCTCGAGTGGGCGGCCGCGGGGTTCGCCGCCGCGCTCGCGCGCCACGCGGACGGCACCCCGTGAGCGCCGCGAACGGAATCCGGGTCCGACCGAGATCGGGCGGGCGTCCACGCCCGGCCGATCGATCGATCGACGGGCCGACGGAGGTCGGCCCGTGAGCGCCGCGGCGCCGCCCGCCGGCGAGCTCGACCCGCGCGCGCTCGTGCTGCGGTTCCTGGCGTCGATCGGGCGGCCCGACGAGGCGTCGCGCTACCTCGAGCTGTTCCGCGCCGCCGAGCCCGAGCGGTTCGCGATCCTCCACGTCTCGAACGCGCTGGTCCGCGCCGCCGAGGACGCGCTCGCCGTCGACCTGCGCGTGCTGGCCGAGGTCGGGCTGTGGCCCGTCGTGACGATGGGCGCGGTGCTGCCGCGCACCGCCGCGGCGCGCGCGGCGCGGCTCGCGGCGAAGCTGTCGCCGACCGTGCCGTGCGCCGTGGTCGCGCCCGGCGAGGTCGTGGCGACGGTGCGCGCCGGCAAGCTCGCGATCTGCCCGCTGTCGACGCCCGACGGCGACGATCGCGCCGCGACCGACGCGCGGTTCGACGCGCTCGCGGCGCTCGCGAGCGCGCTCGAGACGCGCAAGCTGGTGTTCCTCGGCCGCCGCTCCGGCGTCCAGCCGCGCGACGGCCGCGTCGTGTCGATCATCGACCTCACCCACGAGCGGGCCCACTTCGCCTCGCCCGAGGTGCTGACCGGCCAGCAGGCGCTGCTGCTGCGCCAGATCGACCGCATCCTCGACCGCGTCGGCCACCGGCTGTCGGTGTCGGTGACCTCGCCGTTCGACCTGCTGCGCGAGCTGTTCACGGTCAAGGGCGCCGGCACGCTGGTGCGGCGCGGGTCGTGGGTGTCGCGCCACGCCGGGTGGGACGCGGTCGACCGCGGCCGGCTGGTCGCGCTGATCGAGGAGGCGTTCGGGCGCAAGCTCGCGCCGGACTTCACCGCGCGCCCGGTGCGATCGATCTACGTCGCCGACGACTACCGCGGCGCCGCGGTGATCACCGACGCGCCGCTCGCGCCGTACCTGTCGAAGTTCGCGGTGACGCTCGAGGCGCGCGGCGACGGCGTCGGGCGCGATCTGTGGCGCGCGATGCAGGCCGACCTGCCGCGGCTGTTCTGGCGCAGCCGCGCCGACAACCCGATCACCTCGTGGTACCGCGAGCAGTGCGACGGCCTGCAGCGCGTCCACGCGCACGGCGTCGCCTGGGTCGTGCTGTGGCGGGGCCTGTTGCCCGACGAGCTGCCCGCGGCGATCGCCCACTGCACGACCGCGGCGCAGGACTTCGAGTAGCCCGTCGCCCGTCGGGCGGGGCGAGGCACGCCCTCAATCAGCGTCGCGGTTGATGCGGTACAGGTCGTGCTGCGAGATCACCGTGCCCTGCGGCCGCCGCATGTCGGGCACGTCCGGCGCGGGAGCGCGCAGCGCGCGGATCGCGGCGACGATGCAGTCCTCGGTGGCGGCGTCGTTCATCGTCGAGCCGACCTTGACGACGTCCTCGATCACGAGCTGCCCGGCGCGGACGACGAGCGTGTAGTCGAGCGTGATCTCGCCGGTGCCGTCGGGGCCGTCGTAGCACGCCGCGGCGGCGGCGTTCAGCTCGAACCGCATCCGGCGGACACGGTAGGTCAGCCGCTCCTCCTCGTTGACGCCGTCGTCGGGCGCGACGATCTCGCGGAAGGTGCCGGGCAGCCCGTCCTCCTTCCACTTCTTCACGCTCGGCGAGGGGTCGGACAGGTCCTGGCCGTTGATGTAGACGCGCCCCGCCTCCGGGTCGCTCGGCCCGCCCGCGCGCTGCTTGACCGGCGCGCGGCGCGACGTCGCCTGCGGCACGGGCTGCGCGCGCGACGGCGCGGCGCCGGCGGCGGCGGGCGCGGGCGCCTCGTCCGTGCCGCGGAGCAGGACGAAGCCGGCGACCGCCGCTGCGGCCAGCCCACCGACGACGAACCAGCGGGTGCGCATACTCCCTGGTTACGGGATCGCGCGCGCGGGTGCAACTGGGACTCCTCGCCGGACTCGGCTCCCCAACCGAGCCGGGAATGGTCCCGGCACGTCCCGTGCTTTACGATCGCGACGCCATGCTCCACCGAGTCGCTCGCCTCTCCGCGCTCGCCGCCGCGCTCGCCGCCAGCGCGTGCAAGGACAGCCCTGCCCCCGCCGCCGGCGCCTCGCCACAGGCCCGGACCGAGGTCGTAGCACCCCGCGCCGCCGCCTCGGACGGCGGTACCAGCGCCGCGGTCGACGCGGCCCCCGTCGCGCCCGAGGTCCACGGTGACAAGTGGGCCGACCCCGAGGACCCGGCGATGACCGGGGGCATGACCAAGTTCAAGGAGGCCTGGGTCTACGTCGACGGCCAGCCGATCGGCGTGCTGCGCGAGGCCGAGCTGCCGCCGATGCGCGAGGTGTGGGTCGAGCAGGTCGAGCTGCTCGACTTCAAGCGTGGGGACACCGGACCCCGCGAGCGCAAGTACCACATCCTGCGCTGGCGGGTCGCCGACTACCTCGAGGCCGCCGGCGTCGACCTGAAGAAGGTGAAGGCGCTGCTGCTGCACGGCGGCCGCGGCACCGCCGTCGTCTACGGCGACGACTTCCGCCGGCTCCGCGACCACATCCTGTTCGACCTCACCGGCAACACCAACCTCAAGCTCCGCGTGTTCCTCCCCGGCGACGAGCTGCTCCACACCAACACCAGCTACGACCGCTACGCCGGGATCTCGGTGATCGTCGACAAGCCGGTGCCCGACGTGAACGAGGAGAACGGGCTCGAGCTCGACGGCGTGCCGATCGACGGCATCCCCTACTACGGGCAGCCGCTGCGCGGCGGCATCCGCGTCTACGTCGACGGGCGGCTGGCGATGGTCATCAAGCGCAACTCGCTCGGCGACGAGGGCCGCGTCGAGCCGGGCAAGGACGTGTGGAGCGTGACCAAGATGCTCGCGGCGCGCGGGATCAAGCTGAAGAAGGTCGGCGCCGCGGATCTGGTCGACGTCGGCGAGCGCCTCGCGCGCATCGACGGCGCCGGGCTCGACGCGCTGACGTTCACGACCGAGGCGAAGGCCCAGGGCGCGGTCAAGCTGTCGACCGGCGCGGAGTCCAACGCGATCCTGATCTGGTCGGCGGGCAAGGTCCCGCCGGCGCGCGAGCTGCCGATCAAGCGCGTCAAGGAGTGACCGCCGCGGGCGCCTCGCGCGCCCGCCCGCACGGCGTTCGGGTCTCGACGAGGGAGGCGGGGCATGCCGGAGCGCGAGCCGCCTCCGCCGCGCCCGAAACGACCGAACGCCGCCCCTCGCGGGGCGGCGTCCGGCGCAACCGTCTAGCGTCTCAGTGCAACCCGCTCACTGCGCCGGCGGCACGGTCGGGAACCCGCCCGTGGCGCAGGTCCCGGCGAGGCGACGCGCCTCGGTGAGCTCGTAGAAGTCGTTCAGGTAGCCCATCTGGTTGCCGTCGGGGTTGTACGCCGGGTGGCCGACCGTGTTGGCCTTGGCCCGGAGCTTGGCCTCGTTGACCACGACCTTGTAGCCCGCGGTCGGGTCCGCGATGTTGATCGGCGTCGCGGTGAAGAACGTCGTGATGTACAGCTCGTAGCGGTTCATCTCGAACATCTGGTTCTGGTCGTCGCTGGCGTAGAAGCCGCCGGCGCCCTGGTTGTGGCAGCTCATGCACTGGCCACGATCCGAGCCCTTGTCGGCCCACTGGTACACCAGCGAGGAGCTCCAGTCGTCGATGCTCATGCACGACGACCACTGCGCGAGCGCCTCGCGCGAGGTCGTCGGCGTGGTGGTGCCCGTCGGCGGCGGATCGACGGGGACGACCCCGCGCTCCTCCGCCTCGGTCAGCAGCCACTCGATGATGATGTCCTTCTCGCCCTGGGTCCACGCGCGGGCGTTGCCGCCGTCGTGCTCGCCCTTGTTGAGGAGGTTCGCCAGCCCCGGCTCGAAGCCGCCGGTGACCGACGGCTCGGCGATGACCGCGGCGTAGTAGCCCGTCGCGCCGCCGTTGCCCAGGAACTTGAGCGGGATGCCGTCGATCGGGCCGGTGTGGCACGCGGCGCACGCCGTGGTCAGCATCGGCGCGACGTCGGTGGTGAACATCGCCTGGCCGAGGCTCTCGGTCGGCTCGGGGTCGTCGTCGCCGTCGTCGTCGCCCGGGGGCATCGGGTCGAGCGACCCGACGCACGCGGCGCTTCCGAGGGCCATGGCGAGCGCGGCGAGGAAGTGAGTGGAGCGCATGGTGGGTATCCTCCGGGTGCGGGGGGTGTCGAGGTGGGGGGATGCGCTCACGCGGCGCGGCGGCGGCGGATGGCGAGGCCGAAGGCCAGGCCGAGGACGAGCAGCGTGCCGCTGCCCGTGGTGCCGGTGGTCGAGCAGCCGCCGAGGCTGTTGCTCGGGCCATCGACGTCGTCGGGCTCGGTCGGCTCCGGCGACGGCTCACCCGGATCCTCCGGATCGGGCTCCGGCTCCGGCTGCGGCTCGGTGACGCTCGGGACGACCGCGGGGACGAACACCAGGTCGAACGCCATCTTGTCCTGGGCGACGCCGTCGGTGCGCAGCTTGCGACCGGTGTTGGCGATGAACAGGAACTCCTTGACGTTGGACTGGAAGCCGCCGGCGACGCCGTAGCCCGGGTTCGACATCATGAAGCAGTCGTGGTGGTTACGGCCCTGCGGGGTGTTCGGGTTGTTGCCGTAGTACTGGGCGATCCAGCCGGTGTCCGTCGAGTCCTGGAACACGAGGTCCTGCAGGTTGCTGGCGCGGCGGGTCGACGCGTCGTAGCCGAGGATCGAGGCGCGGCCGACGCCGGTGGTCGAGCCGACGATCGAGCCCTGGATGACGACGGCGGTCGGGCGCGCCTCGGGGCCCCACAGCGTGGCGCACGAGTACTGGTGGGCCTGGTCGCCGAAGCCGGCCATGTCGTACTTCGGGGTGTCGAGGAGCTCGAGGTCGTCGAGCGTGACCTTGACCGGGACGACCTTGAGGTAGGTCGCGCCCTTGCTGCGGTTGCGGCGGTTCGAGGTGTCGACCTCGACGTAGGTCACGACGTAGGTGTCGGTGACGTTGCCCTGCGCGTCGAGCATCGGCGCGAGCGACGGCGTGGTGCGGTAGATCTCGCCCTCGCGCTGCTCGATGTACTTGCGCCACACGACGCGCTGGTCGTTCGGGGTGTTGGGCGCGGTGTTGACCAGCGCGCAGCGGGTGCCGCGGTTGGGCGGCTGGGTGTTGCCGACAGCGGAGCACTCGAGGATGTGGTCCGGGATCGTGGTCGGCATGACGGCGGGGCGCGAGCGCTCCTCCTCGGCCTCGACCGACGCCGCGAAGTAGCGCTCGATCGCGTAGCCGTCGACCGACTTGGTCGCGCGGACGCCGAGGCACCACATGTCGTCGCGGCCGTTGCCGTTGCCGATGCCGCACGAGCCCAGGCGGGTCTCGTCCGGGGAGTCGGCGACGACGACCGGGTTGTATGCGTGGCCCAGGACGTTGTCGTTGTTCTGCGCGAACAGCTGCGTCTGCGGCGTGAGCTCCTCGCAGTCGGGGCCGAGGATCTTGCCGTACAGGCGCGTGTTGTTGTCCGGGTCGTAGTTGTAGTAGACGGCGGCGGCCGTCCCACCGAACACCGGCGCGACCACCGGGGCGTGCGCGTTCTGGCGCTGGTCACCGCGGTTGTTGGTCACGTACTTCATCGCGGTGCGGACCGGACCCGCCATCGGGTCGATCCGGTGCGAGATGCACAGGCCCTGGATCCGGTCCTGGACCGGGCTGTCGGGGATGTCGGTGTAGCTCGCAGTGCCCATGCAGAGGAGGCGCGGGCCGCCCGGGGCCGCCTTGAGCACGCCGCAGCGGACGTGCTCGATGCCGGCGCCGAGCTGGTTGTTGTTGTTGCGGCGCTCGTTCTCGCCGGGGTACGCGGTGCCGGCGTTGTCGCCGTCGTGCACCTCGAGGGAGTAGATCTGGGCCAGGGCGGTAGCGCTGGTCAGGGCGATGGCGGCTCCGAAGAGCGAACCTGCGAGCTTGGGGATCATCACTGCCTCCTCCGGCGGAATTAGTGAGCGGGGGGTTGCGGGGTTGCTGGCCGAACCCTTGTGCACCCCTCATGCCGGGTTTACATCCGTGTTACTTCCCCTGATCTCGCGTGGTTGGAGATCGAGAGATCGCGCGCGGCTGGTGGGGAGGCGCCCCCCGGGTGGGGGCACACCCCCCGGAGGAGTCGTTTCCCCAGGGGATCTGCCACGCCCCTGGGACTGTTGACCTTTCGGTGGGGCCGGCGCCCTCGGCGTGGCCGCGAGCCAACAATGATGTTTCAGCGGGTTTGCAGTGGCGTGCCTCTTGCTGAGGAACGCGCGCATGCGCGTCCAAACCATGTCCTTGATGCTGGGACTCGCGCTGGCGGCTTGCTCGCCAGGCGAGGTCGGGGGTGGTGACGACTCGGGTGATGACGACCTGCTGCCGGCGGAAGCGCTGTGCCAGGCCGAGCTCACCCTGTCCGGAACCTTCGCCCCGCCCGGCACACCGCCCACCGCCGACCTCGGCTGCGTCCCTCAGGGGACGTGGACCGTGGCCGTCACGATCCCGTCCGCGGGCGACTGCGGCGAGGTCCCGGCCGGGATCGACCAGTACGTCTACACCGTGACCGGCGAGGGCCGCGATCAGGACGTGACGTACACCGGCGAGGCCGGCGAGGAGTTCACGCTGAGCATCCACGCCGGCGGCAACGGCGAGTGCGAGGGCTCGTTCGAGCACATCTGGGCGGCCGGCGACGGCACGTTCCACGTGCTCTTGCTCAAGCCGTACTTCGAGCCGGGGACGCAGGCGATGCTCGGCACCGGGACGTATCAGCTGTGGTCCGAGCACCCGTGATCGCCCGGCGCTCGCGGTAGGCTGTCCGCGTGCATCCCGCGCTGCGCGTCGCGTTCCTCGTCGGGTGCGCGGTCGGCGTGTTCGTCCTGCCCGCGTGGTGGATGTGCGCGCTGGCCGCCGCCGCGCTCGCGGCGGGGTGGCTCGCGCTCGGCCTCGGCGCCCGCCGGCTGTGGCGGCAGCTCACCAAGCTGGTCCCGCTGTCGGCGCTGATCGTCGTCGGGTACGCGCTGTTCGCGCTCGACCCCGCGCGCGACAGCTGGTGGCGCCTCGACCTGCGCTGGTTCGAGCTGCGGCTCAACGCGTACGGTGCGATCGAGGGCGGGAAGATGGCGCTGCGGATCCTGGCCGTGGTGCTGGCGTCCCACGTCGCGCGCGCCGGGGATCCGCGCGCGCTCGCGGCCGGGCTGCGCTCGCTCGGCATGCCGCGGCTCGCGGCGGCGGCGATCGACGCGACGCTGGCGCTGCTCGAGGGCGGGCGCGGCGGTGGTCGTGGTCGTGGTCGTGGTGGTGGTGGTGGTGGTGGTGGTGGTGGTGGTGGTGGTGGTGGTGGTGGTGGTGGTGGTGGTGGTGGTGGCGGTGGCGGCGGTGGTGGCGGTGGCGGCGGTGGTGGCGGCGGTGGCGGCGGGCGCGGGCGCCGGGAACAGGCCGACGACGGACAGGGCGACGCGCCCGAGACGTTCTGGGCGGGCATCCGCCGGCTCGCGCGCGGCGACGTCTCGCCGATGGTCCGCTCGCTCCACCGCCACATCGACCGCGTCGAGCAGCACCTGGCCGAGCGCGACCCGGACCTGCCGCCGCACGCCGCACGCGACGCCGCGGTGATCGCCGGCGTCGCGCTGACCATGCTCGGCGTCAAGCTGCTCAAGCTCTTGCCCGGGCTGCCGTTCGCGCCCGGCCACAAGGGCGTGCTGCTGCTGCCGCTCTACCTCGTCGCCGCCCAGCTCACCCGCACCCGCGCCGGCGCCACCTTGACCGGCCTGACGATGGGCACGGTGGCGTTCCTGCTCGGCGACGGTCGCTACGGCGTGTTCGAGATCGCCAAGCACGTCGCCCCCGGCATCCTCGTGGATCTGCTGATCGTGCCGACCCGCGCCCTCGCCGGCCGCGGCGCGGGCCGGACCCGCCGCGTCCTGGTGTGGAGCACGCTCGGGCTGATCGCCGCGCTCGGTCGGTTCGCCACCGTCACCGTCATCGCCCTCGCCGTGCAGCCGCCCGCGATCGTGTACGCGGTGCTGCTCCCCGGGCTGCTCGTCCACGCTATCTTCGGGGCGCTGTCGGGGCTCGTCACGGCTCCGCTGCTCGCCGCGATCGATCCATCTCGATCAACCCAGAAGGACACCCCGCCATGACCAAGCTCGTAGAGGGCGACGGCCGGACGCACATCCAGTCGCGCCTGATGCGCGAGTCGCTGCAGAACCGCGGCGTGCTCGCCGGCACCGACAGCGACCACGACCTCCAGATCTTCCCCGACGTCACGCTCGTGGGGATCGGCGGCCAGAGCATCTTCGACCGCGGCAAGGACGCGATCCTCCCGCTGGTCGACGAGCTCGCCGCGTGCAAGCGCGACCACCAGCTCGTGCTCGCCGTCGGCGGCGGCACCCGCGTCCGCCACACGATGTCGATCGCGCTCGACCTCGGGCTGCCGGTCGGCGGCGTCGCGCAGCTCGTCGGCGCGATGGAGGAGCTCAACGCGATCCTGCTCAACGCGCTGCTCGCCAAGCACGGCACGATGCCGATGCAGCGCGACCACTTCTGGGACCTGCCGCTGTACCTCGCCTCCGGCATCACGCCGATCGCGATCTCGATCCCGCCCTACCACTTCTGGGAGCCGCCCCCCGAGGAGGGCAACCTGCCGATGCACGGCTCGGACTTCGGCCTGTTCCAGATGGCGGACGTGCTCGGGTTCAAGCAGGTGATCTTCGTCAAGGACGAGCGCGGCCTGTACGACAAGGATCCCAAGCGTCACGCCGACGCCACGTTCATCCCGCGGATCACGCTCGACGAGCTGATCGCCAGGCCGCTCGCGGAGAACATCCTGGACCAGGAGCTGTTCCACGCCTGGCACGCCTCGAAGAACCTGCAGACCGTCCGCATCGTCAACGGCCTCGAGCGCGGCGCGCTCACCGCGGCGCTGCGCGGCGAGGACGTCGGCACGACCATCACCCGCGGAGGTGCCGCGTGAGCACCGATCGTCGCACCCTGCCCTCGGCGCTGTCCGGCGCCACGCTCACCGGCCACGACGCCTCGTCGATCGACTACCGCCCCGTCGCGCTGATGCCCGACGTCCGCGTGGTCAAGATCGGCGGCCAGAGCATCCTCGACCGCGGCCGCGCCGCGCTGTTCCCCGTGCTCGACGAGATCATCGCGGCGCGCAAGGAGGGGATCCAGGTCGTCGTGCTCGTCGGCGGCGGCACCCGCGCGCGCCACATCTACTCGATCGCGTCCGAGCTGGAGATGCCGGTCGGCGTGATGGCCACGCTCGGCAAGTACATCCCGATGCAGAACGGCCGGATGGTGCAGATGCTGCTCGCCCGGCACGGCGGCCTGTACATCCTGCCCGACGACTTCGAGAAGCTGCCGCTGTACCTGTCGCTGGGATGCACGCCGGTGATGAGCGGCATGCCGCCGTTCGGCTACTGGGAGAAGCGCGAGGCGGGCTCGCGCATCCCGCCGCACCGCACCGACGCCGGCGTGTTCCTGTCCGCCGAGTTCCTCGGCGCGCCGCGCGCGATCTTCATCAAGGACGAGGACGGCCTGTACACCGACGATCCGAAGAAGGATCCGAACGCCACCTTGATCCCGCGGATCTCCGCGGCCGAGCTGACCGCGCGCGACCTGCCCGACGTCGTCGTCGAGCGCGTCGTCGTCGAGTACCTGCCGCGGGCGCGGTGGTGCAAGGAGCTGCAGATCGTCAACGGGACGAAGCCCGGCGAGGTCCTCCGCGCGCTGCGCCACGAGGACAACGGCACGATCATCCACGCGTGACCGCGAGGGCCGCCCGGCCCGCCGTCGGGCGGCTCACCGAATCTGCACGCCTCGATGGGCCGGCGGGTCGCGCGGTACAGTGGGGGCATGTCGAAGCGAGACGAATCCGAGGGCGTGACGATCGGCAAGGTGAAGCCGTCGGTGCCGACCAGCGCGCCGCGCTCGCGGTTCCCGTGGCGACTGCTGCTGTGGGCGCTGGCGATGACCGCGGCCGCCGGCGCCGGCGGCTACTTCACCTGGCAGTTCCGCGATCGCGCCAAGGAGCGCGGCGCCCAGCTCGGCGTGTGCGTCGAGGACCTCGATCGCGCCCGCGCCGACGCCACGCTGGCCTCCGCCACCGCCGGCACCTGCGCGACGGACCGCGACGCCGCGGTCAAGGAGCGCGACGACGTCAAGGCGCGGCTCGCCGAGCTGGAGAAGAACCTCGACGTCAAGAGCGAGGAGCTGACCCACCTGCGCAGCCAGCGCGCCGAGACCGAGAAGCGGATCGCCGCGATGGAGGACATCCAGCGCCAGTTCGCGCAGATGATCGACACCGGCCAGCTCGCGGTGACGTCGCGCCGCGGCAGCCTCGTCGTCGAGCTGCCGGCGGAGGTGCTGTTCCCGTCGGGCTCGGCCGAGCTGTCGAAGAAGGGCGAGCTCGCGGTGCTCGAGGTCGGCATCATCCTCAAGAAGTTCACCGACCGGCGGTTCCTCGTCGTCGGCCACACCGACAACCTCGCGCTCAAGAGCAGCACCTACAAGGACAACTGGGACCTGTCGACCGCGCGCGCGGTGACGGTGACGCGCTTTCTGGTCACGGCCGGGATGGATCCGGCGAACCTCGTCGCCGCCGGCGCCGGCGAGCACGACCCGGCCAAGAGCAACGACAGCGCCGCCGGCCGCCAGCACAACCGCCGGATCGAGATCGTGCTGTTGCCCGCGCTGGCCGAGCTGCCGCCGCTGCCGCGCTCGCTCGAGCAGCCGCCGAAGTAGCGCCGGGCCGGCCCGGGTCGCGTCGCTCGGCGTCGCTCGGCGTCAGGGCACGCGCTTGCCGGCGAGCAGCTCGCCGACGCGCACGGTCAGCTCCGGCCCATCGTCGACGGCGGTGACGGTGCCGTCGGCGAGCTCGGCGGGCGCCTCGACGACGTCGCCGGGCGCGGTCGGCGGCCGCACCAGCGCCACCCGCCCCTGGGGCAGCTCGCGCGCGATCCACTCGGCGAGCTCCGGACCTCCGGTCTGGGTCAGCTCGTCGCCGACCACCGCGCCGACCGGCGCGACCGCGGCGGTCTCGACCCGCTCGATCGCCTCGAGCGGCGTCGCCGCCTCGATCGGCCGGCAGCCGATGCGCCGCACGGCGCGCACCAGGCGCTGGCGGCGCGCCGCGCGCGGATCGACGATCACGACCGCCGGGCGCGCGTCGGCCTCGAGCGCCGCGAGCATCTCCGCCTCGATCGCGTCGCGCACGCGGCGCGGCATCGCCACGAACTCGGCCGCGAACGGCGCGTCCGGCCCGTCGGCGCGGACGACGACCGCCCGGACCGCGAGCCAGCCGTCGCCGTCGGCGAAGTGCAGGTCGAGCCTCACCGGCGTCCCCACCGCGAGCCCGACGCCGAGCGGCTCGTCGGCGGCGGGCGCGATCCGCGCGCCCCCCAGCGACAGATCGAGCAGCCGCCCGCGGAGGGCGCCCTCGGCCGTGTGGATCACGACGTCGCCGCGCACCGCCGAGCGGAAGTGGCGACGAGGCAGACCATCCTGACGACGACGTCTCATGGCGCGAGCGGCCTCCCAGGTGAACGAGCCGGGACCCACGGGCGTCCCAGGATCCAGTCTAGGGCCCGCTCCGCGTGGATCAACGACGACGTCAAAGGTGCCGGGGCTCACGGCAGACGCGGCAGCTGCGCCAGCAGCGCGTCGATCTCGGTGACGCGGGTGTCGAGGCGGGCGACCGCGTAGCCGGCGCGCGCGGTGGCGAGCAGGCGCCGGATCTCGGCGACGTCGCCGCGCAGGCCGATCAGCGCCTGGGCATGCTCCAGGCTCGCCCACGCCTCGGCCTGAGGATCGCTCCCCTCCCCGAGCAGCGCGAGCGCGGCCGTCGCGTGGTCGCGCGCCGCCGCGAACTCCTTCATCAGGTTCTCCGCCATCGCCGCCATCGTCAGCGCGTAGAGGTGGCGATCGTCGCCGCGCAGCGTCCGCTCGAAGATCGCGGCGCAGCGCAGCGCGACGTCGCGGGACGCCGCGAGCTCGCCGCGCGCGCGCTGCACGGCGGCGAGGTTGTACAGCGTCGTCGCGACCTTGACGTGATCGGGCCCGAACACGCGCTCCTGCACCGCGAGCGCGCGGTCGAGCGCGGCGACCGCGCGGTCGAGCTCGCCGGCGTTCTGGTAGACCAGCGCGAGGTTGGCGTCGGCGAGGGCGACCGTGGGGTTGTCCTCTCCCAGCGCGGCGACGAACCGCGCGCGCGCGTCCTCGAGCAGCGGGCCGGCGAGCTGCCACTGCCCGGTGTAGAGGTGCGCGACCGCGAGGTTGTGCGCGGCGGTCGCGACGTCGGTGCCGCTGATCTCGCGCGCCGCGCGGATCACCTCCATCGCGCGCGCGGCGATCGCCTCGGCGTCGCGCTCGCGATCGGCCTCGATCAGCGCGACGCTGAGCGACGCCAGCGTCGTGCCGACCAGCGGGTGGTCGGGGCCGAGCTCGACGACGCGCAGCGCCAGCGCGCGCTCGTAGAGCGCGACGCCGTCGGCGGCGCGGCCCGACGCGACCGCGGCCGACGCCTCGCCCATCAGCAGCTCGGCGAGCGCGAGCGGCGGCGCGTCGTCGCCGAGCAGGGCGCGGGCCTGCGCGGCGCGCTCGGCGGCGAGCGCCGCGTCGCCCTGCTCCTCGGCGACCGAGCCCGCGGCCGACAGCACGCCGGCGGCGCCGGCCGGGTTGCGCCGGCGCTCGGCCTCGGCGTCGGCGAGCCCGGCGCGGATCCAGCCGGCGGCGGCGGCGAAGTCGTAGCGCACCGCGCCGGCCGAGCGGATCAGGAACGCCAGCGCCCGCAGCGCCAGCTCGCCGTCGCCGCGGGCGCGCGCGTCGTAGTAAGCGTCGGCGACGAGGCGCTCGCCCTCGACCAGCTGGTCGCCCTCGTGCAGCAGGTGGCCGCGCGCCAGCGCCAGCGTCGCGTCGACCGCGGGATCGTCCAGCCCGAGGCCCGCGACGCGGTCGATCGTCGCGCGGGCGCGGTCGCGCCGGCCGAGCGCGAGATCGAGCAGCGCGCCCTCGAGCGCGGCGCGCGCGGTCGACACCGCCTCGAGCCGCGCTGGATCGGCGATCGGCGGCGGCTGCGCCGCGAGCACGACCGCGTCGCCGCACGGCGCGAGCGCCGGCAGCTCGGCGAGCGTGCGGACGAAGTCGGGGACGTCGGCGGCGGCCCGGGGCGCCGCCTCGGCCACCGCGCGGGCGACGCGCGCGCGGAACCCCAGGCACGCCTGGCTGCGCGCGACCAGCTCGTCCGACCACTCGCGCCGGACGTGGCGCGCCTCGCACGCGGCGACCGCGACCGCGCGGTAGCGCGCGTCGAACCGCGCCAGCTGGTGGGCGACGTGCTCGGCGTCGTCGTCGCGGCGCAGCCGCGCCGCCGCGACCGCCGCGTCGCGCACCGCCGCGGGCAGCAGCGCCTCGACCTCGGCGCCGGCGCGCGCGCACGACGGCGCCGCCGCCGGGCGCATCGCCCACCACGTCGCGCCGGCGACGCCGCCCGCGATCGCGACCGCGCCGAGCACGACCGCGCCGCGCGCGCCGCGCCGGCGCGGCGGCGGCACGACCTCGCGCAGCGCCGCCAGCAGCGTCCGCATGTCCGGGTGCCGCGCCGCGGGATCGACCGCGAGCCCGCGCTCGAGCAGCCGGCGCACCCGCGCCGGGACCTCGCTCGCCGGCGGCGGCCGCACCACGCCCGCGGTGACCGCGTCGCGCAGCGCCGCGAACGTGTCGCCGGCGAACGGCCGGCGCCCGTAGAGCGCGTCCCACGCCACGACGCAGAACGCGAACTGATCGGCGCGCGCGTCGGGCACGCGCGCCGCGAACTGCTCCGGCGCCATGTACGCCGGCGTGCCGATCGCCGCGCCGGTCATCGTCAGCGAGCCGTCGAGCGAGGGCGGCTCGCCGGTCGCCGCGGCCGGCGCGCCGCCGCGCGCGTCGACGGTCGCGGCGAGCCCGTCGCTGACGTCGCTGCCGCCGGCGACGTCGCCGACGTCGCCGACGTCGCCGCTCCGCGTCGCCGCCGCGGGCGCGGCCGCCGCCGCGACCTCGCCGCTGCGCGCCTCGCCGTCCTCGCCGAGCGCGCGCGCCAGGCCGAAGTCGCTGACGCGCGGCCGCCCGTCGTCCCCGACGAGCACGTTCTCCGGCTTGAAGTCGCGGTGGACCAGGCCGGCGTCGTGGGCCGCGGCGAGCCCCTCGCCCGCCGCGAGCAGGATCGCCAGGGCCTCGCGCCACGGCCGCGGGCGCGCCGCGAGCCACGCGCGCAGGGTCATCCCCGGCACGTACTCCATCGCGACGAACAGCCGGTCGCCCACCTGCCCGACCTCGAACACCGGGACGACGTTGGGGTGCGCGAGCTGGGCCATCGCCACGGCCTCGCGGTGCAGTCGCGCCGTCCCGGCCGCGGCCCGGTGGATCTTGAGCGCGACGTCGCGGCGCAGCGTCAGGTCGCGGGCGAGGTAGACCGTGCCCATCCCGCCGGCGCCGATCCGGCGCTCGATGCGAAACCGGCCGGCGACCTCGGTGCCGGGGGCCAGGCCGGGCGGCTCGGGCGGTCGCGCCGGCGCCCGCGCGACCGCCGCGAGCAGCGCGTCGTCCTCGCTGACGGCGGACGCCGACAGGTCGAGCGAGTCCCCGAGGGCCCTCGCCCGGGTGTCGCGGGTGTCGTGGGTGTCGTCGTCGACCAACGCCTGGCATTGTACGGCCAATCGTGGGGCGACCTCCCCGGCGGCCGGGGCCCCGCGTTATAGGTGCGCATCGTGACCCGCCCGCCGCGCTTCCGCCCCGATCGCTCGTTCGTGCTGCGCACGCCCCTGCTCGCCGTGGACGAGCTCGCGGCCTGGGGCGCCGGCTCGGGCCCCGGCGACGCCAGCGGCGACGCCGACGCTGCGGTCGCGGCGCAGCGCGCCCACCTCGCCGCGCTGCTGGCGCGCCCCGAGGTCGAGGAGGCGGTCGCGCTGGCGTCGCCGGGCCTGCACGCCGAGCTGCCGACCTGGCGCGACGCCCCCGACGGCGAGCGCGGCCGCCGGGTCGAGCGCGCGCTCGTCAAGTACGTCGCGCGCATGGCGACGCGCGCCACGCCGTTCGGGCTGTTCGCGGGCGTGTCGTCCGGCGCGCTCGCCGCGCCGCGCGCGCCCGAGCGCCTCGCGCTCGGCGCGCCGCGCGACCACCGCCGCCGCACCCGCGTCGACAACGACGTGCTGTTCCAGCTCGCGCAGCGGCTCGCGCGCGATCCCGCGGCGCGCGCGCGCCTCACCTGGCGGCCGAACACCAGCCTGGTCGAGGTCGCCGGGCGGCTGCGCTACGCCGAGGCGCGCGCCGGCGCCGGCCGCGGCCTGTCGTACCACCTCGTCTCGGCCGAGCCGACGCCCTACCTGCGCGCGACGCTGGCGCGGGCGCGCGCCGGCGCGCGCGCGGCCGAGCTCGCGGCGGCGCTCGTCGCCGACGATCCCGAGGTCACGCTCGACGAGGCGAGCGCGTACGTCGACGAGCTGCTCGACGCCCAGCTGCTCGTCCCCGACCTCGGCGTCACCGTCACCGGGCCCGAGCCGATCGACGCGATGATCGCGCAGGCGCGCGGCGCCGGCCTCGACGACGTCGCCGCGGCGCTGACCGCCGCGCGCGACGCGATCGCCGCGATCGACGCCGACGGACCGGGCGCCGCGCCGGCCCGCTACGCGCCGGTGCGCGAGGCGCTCGAGGCGCTGTTCGCGCCCGGCCTGGACGAGGCGCCCGCGACGGCGGAGGGCGCGGCGCCCCAGGCGGAGGCCGGCGGCGACGCGGCGCCCGCGCGCGCGCACCTCGACCCGTCGCGGCTGTTCCAGGTCGACCTCGCGCCCGCCGCCGACGCGACGCTCGGCGCCGACGTCGCGACCGAGATCGCCCGCGCCGTCGAGGTGCTGCGCCGGCTGACGCCCGCGCGCGACGACGCCGGGCTCGCCGCGTTCCGCCGCGCGTTCAACGAGCGGTGGGAGGGTCGCGAGATCCCGCTGGCCGAGGCGCTCGACGAGGAGGCCGGGATCGGGTTCGAGGCCGCGACCGGCCCGGGCAGCGAGGGCAGCCCGCTGCTCGCCGGGTTGCCGTTCCCCGGCGCGCCGGCCGAGCCGCGCGGCGGGTGGTCGCGGCGCGAGGCGTGGCTGCTCGCGCGCCTGACCCGCGCGATCGCCGACGGCGAGGAGGAGATCGTGCTGTCCGACGACGACGTCGCCGCGATGGCCGCGCCCGACGCCGCCCGGCTACCCGACGCGTTCGCGGTGATGGCGAGCTTCGGCCGCGACCCGGCGACCGGCGCGCTCGCGCTGCTGGTCGACGGCGCCTCGGGCCCCAGCGGGGCGAACCTGCTCGGCCGGTTCTGCCACCTCGACGCCGGCGTGCACGCCCACGTCCGCGCCCACCTCGCGGCCGAGGAGGCGCTGCGCCCCGACGTCACGTTCGCCGAGGTCGTCCACCTCGCCGAGGGCCGCAACGGCAACATCCTGTGCCGCCCGGTGATCCGCGACCACGAGATCGTCTACCTCGGGCTCGGCGGCGCCGAGCCGGCGCGCCAGCTCCCGCTCGACGACCTGCGCGCCTCGGTCCGCGGCGACCGCATCGTGCTGCGCTCGACCCGGCTGGGCCGGCCGGTCGTGCCGCGGCTGTCGAGCGCGCACAACGTCCGCGCGTTCGGCCTCGGCGTCTACCGCTTCCTCCACGCGCTCGGGGCGCAGGACGGCCAGAGCGTCGGGTGGTCGTGGGGCGCGCTCGGCGACGCGCCGCGGCTGCCGCGCGTCCGCCACGGCAAGGTCGTGCTGGCGCGCGCGAGCTGGACCCTGCGCAAGCGCGACCTCGACGAGCTGGCGAAGGCGATCAAGGGCGGCGGCGCGGCGGCGCGCGCGCGCGGCCTGGCCGCGATGGCGGCGCTGCGCGCGCGCCTCGGCCTGCCCCGCCACGTCGTGCTGCTCGACGGCGACAACGAGCTGTACGCAGACCTCGACCACGCGCTGCTCACCGACGCGCTGGTCGACGAGCTCGCCGGGCGCGGCGGGGCCCAGCTCGCCGAGGTCTACCCGGCGCCCGTGCACGCGCCAGTGACCGGCCCCGGCGGCCGCCACGCGTGCGAGATCGTCGTGACGTTCGTCCGGGAACCGGACGCACCGGCCAAGGCGACGAAGGCGCCGGCGAGCTCGAAGGCGGGGCCCGCCTCCGCCCCCGTCGCGCCCGACGTCGCCGCCGCGCCGCTGCCCGCGTCGCGCCCGACCCGACGGTTCGCGCCCGGCTCGCGCTGGCTCTACGCCAAGCTCTACGGCGGCGTGTCGTCGGCCGACCGCGCGCTACGCGAGGCGGTCGCGCCGGTCGTGCGCGACGCGCTCGCGTCCGGCGCCGCGCGCCGGTGGTTCTTCATCCGCTACGCCGACCCGCACCCGCACCTGCGCCTGCGGCTGGACGGCGATCCGGCGCGCCTCGGCGGCGAGGTCCTCGGCGCGCTGCACGACGCGGCCGCGCCGCTGCTCGACGACGGCGCGCTGTGGCGCGTCCAGCTCGACACCTACGAGCCCGAGATCGATCGCTACGGCGGCCCCGCGGCGATCGAGCTGGCCGAGGACGTGTTCTGGCGCGACAGCGAGGCGTGCCTGACGATCGTCGAGCACCTCGACGGCGACGCCGGCGCCGACGCGCGGTGGCAGCTCGCGCTGCGCAGCTCGGACGACCTGCTCGCGGCGCTCGGGCTCGACGCCGACGCGCGCGCCGCGGTGTTCGCCGCCGCCAAGACGTCGATGGACGCCGAGTTCCGCGCGTCGACGCCGCTGCACCAGGCGATCGGCGAGCGCTACCGCGCGCGCCAGGCCGACCTCGACGCGCTGCTCGCGCCCGGCGCGGCCGCCGACCCCGACCACCCGCTCGCGCCCGGCCTGGCCGCGCTCGCCACGCGCGACGCCGCCCTCGCGCCGACCGCCGCCGCGCTGCGCGCGCTCGACGCCGCCGGCGGGATGCGCCCGCCGCTGGCCGAGATCGCGTGGAGCCTGGTCCACATGACGTGCAACCGCCTGCTCCACGCCTCGGCCCGCGCGCAGGAGCTGGTGATCTACGACCTGCTCAAGCGCCACCACGCGCGCCGGCGTGCGCTGGCGGCGCGCGCCGCGGCGGCGCCGGCGCCGTGACGATCGCGCAGGCCGCGGCGATCGCGTCGAGCGCCGCGCCCTCGCCGCCCGGCGTGACCACGACCTCCGGCGCGACCGGCGGCTCGTAGGCGACGCCGGCGCCCGGCAGGGTCGAGCCGGCGCCGGCCGCGGCGTAGAGCCCCTTGGGATCGCGGCGCCGGCACAGCTCGGGCGGCGTCGCGACGTACACCTCGACGAACCGCGGCGCCGCGGCGCGCGCGGCGTCGCGCCAGGCGCGGCGGTGCGCCGTCGCCGCGACGATCGCGATCGCGCCCTGCGTCGCGACCACGCACGCCAGGTTGCCGAGCGTGCGGTAGAAGCCGTCGCGCGCGACCTCGTCGTAGCCGGGCCGCGGCACCAGCGCGGCGCGGATCGTGTCGCCGTCGAGGACGATCGCGACGCGCCCGGTGGCCCGCAGCCGCCGCGCGAGCGCCCGCGCCAGCGTCGACTTGCCGGCCGCGGGCGGGCCGGTCAGCCACACCACCGCGCCGGTCACGGCGCCACCTCGTCGGCCGTGGCCGGGGCGAACCGCGGCGCGTCGAGCGCGCGCTCGACCCAGCTCAGCAGCGCGTCGCGCGCGCCGGGCGAGACGTCCGGGTACCACCGCGGGCTCGCCAGCACCAGCGCGCGCCACGCCAGCCACGGCGCCGCGACGTCGAGCAGCCCGACGTCGCCGGTGCGCTCGAGGTAGCCGTCCCACAGCCGCCGCCACAGCGCGCCCAGCCCGCGCCCCCACGCGCCCGGGCGGTCGAGCGCGAAGAACACGTAGTTGACGGCGAGCGCGGTGACGTCGTCGGCGGGCTCGCCGGCGCAGCCGCGGCTGGCGTCGAGCAGGGTCAGCCGGTCGTCGCGATCGAACACCAGGTTGAACGGGTGGAAGTCGCCGTGGATGCGGCGCAGCCGCTCGGCGCGATCCTTGAGCCGCCACCGCCACGCCACGCACCGCGCCTCGATCGCCGCCAGCCGCGTGGGCGAGGCCGCCGGCGTGTCGGCCGGGTAGCCGTCGACGATGCCGAAGATGCCCTCGCCCGCGCCGACGAGGTCGCGGACCGCGCGGGTGTAGGCCGACGCGGGGCGCGCCTGGCGCTGGTGCAGCCGCGCCAGGTGGTCGACGAGCAGGTCGAGCCGCGCGTGATCCCGCGGCGTCGCCCCGCTGATCGCGATCCGCCGCAGGTCGGCGGCGTAGACCTCGCCCTCCGCCCAGGCGGTGAGCACGTAGGGCTCGCCGTCGGCCAGCGACGTCAGCGTCCCGTCCTCGGCCATGAGCCCGACGTCGAGCGCCGCGACGTGCCCCGGGATGTGCCCCCAGGTGTCGTAGGCGAGGACCGCCTCGGCGACGCGATCGGCGCGACGGTCGTGGCCGTGCTCGTCGGGGCGCTCGGTGTGGAGCACCAGGACGCGGCGCTTGCCGTCGGCGTCGCGGACCGTGACGCGGACCGGCACGCCGTAGCCGATCGCCTTGTGCGTCGCCCCGGGGTCGCCGCCGCCCGCGTCGTCGGCGAGCGGCCGGACCTCCTCGATGACACCGCACGGCACGTGCCGGCGGATGAGGGTTCGCACGGCGTCCATGCCCGTACATCAAGCATGCCGCGTGCCCGCGCCGGGCCCCGGTCGCCGGCAACGGCTGCGCCGCGCCGCCCACCCGGCGCAACGGTTTCGCGCAAGGTCACGGGGATCGCGGCGGCGCGCAGCCCTCCTGCTCGACGACGCACTGGCCCTGCTCGCACGCCCCGCGCGCGTAGCACCCGGGCGGCCACGGCGGGCACTTCGGCGCCTCGCACTCGATGCGTAGGCGGGCACACTTGTTCTCGAGCTCGATCAGCACGGCGTCGAGGGAGGTCACCGCGATCGCCTCGAACGGCGGCACCGGCGGGCACTCGCCGCAGCAGGTCAGCTCCGGCAGCAGCGTGCAATCGCGGTCTTGCTCGCAGTCCACTCCGAGCGGCCGCGGCACCGCGAACGGCCGAGCGGGCGCCGCGTCCCGCCGCGGGGTCGGGGCGTCGCCGCACGCGCCCGCCGCCGCGACGCCCAGGGCCAGTGCCGGCAGCCACCGCATGGCCGCCGGTGTTGCACCGCGCGCGCCAGCGGGCGCGGAGGGGCGCGCCAGCCAGCGACGCGCCGTGGCGCGGGCGGTGCATTTCCTCGGGGCATGACCGCTCCCGTCGCCCCCAACCTGCGCGACCTCGACGAGGCGCGCCGCACCTTCCGCTGGGCCGACGCCCGCGCCGCGCTCGACGGCCTGCCGGGCGGCGGCCTCAACATCGCGCACGAGGCGGTCGACCGCCACGCCCGCGGCCCGCGCGCCGAGGTCGTCGCGCTGCGGTGGCGCGGCAAGGCCGGCGCCGCGCGCGACGTCACGTACGCGGCGCTCGCCGCGTCGAGCAGCCAGTTCGCGGCGACGCTGCGCGCGCTCGGCGTCGCCCCGGGCGAGGTCGTGTTCGCGCTGTGCCCGCGCGTCCCCGAGCTCTACGCCGCCGCGCTCGGCACGCTCAAGCACCGCGCGGTGTTCTCGCCGCTGTTCCCGGCGTTCGGGCCCGAGCCGATCGCGACGCGGCTCCACCTCGGCGACGGCCGCGTGCTCGTCACCACGCCCGCGCTCTACGAGCGCAAGGTCGCGCCGATCCGCGACCGACTCCCCGGCCTGCGCCACGTCATCCTCGTCGGCGACGACTGGGATCGCACCGTCGGCGCGGCGCCGACGACCTACGAGATCGCGCCGACCGATCCCGAGACGCCCGCCCTGCTCCACTTCACCAGCGGCACGACCGGCCGGCCCAAGGGCGCGCTCCACGTCCACGGCGCGGTCGTCGCCCACCACGCGACCGGCCGGCTGGTGCTCGACCTCCACGACGACGACGTGTTCTGGTGCACCGCCGACCCCGGGTGGGTCACGGGCACCTCGTACGGCATCATCGCGCCGCTGACCTGCGGCGTGACCTGTGTCGTCGACGAGGGCGAGTTCCTCGCCGAGCGGTGGTACCAGCTGCTCGAGCGCGAGCGCGTCACGGTCTGGTACACGGCGCCGACCGCGATCCGCATGCTGATGAAGGCCGGCGCGGAGCTGGCGCGGCGCCACGATCTGTCGGCGGTGCGGCTCGCCGCGTCGGTCGGCGAGCCGCTCAACCCCGAGGCCGTGGTGTGGGGCGCGCAGGTGCTCGGCCGGCCGTTCCACGACAACTGGTGGCAGACCGAGACCGGCGGGATCATGATCGCGAACCTGGCGTGCATGGACGTGCGCCCCGGCTCGATGGGCAAGCCGGTGCCGGGGATCGACGCCGGCATCGTCGCGGTCGAGCCGGGCGAGGCCGGCGCCGCGGGCGCGGTGGTCCGCGAGCTCGGCCCCGACCAGGTCGGCCAGCTCGCGCTGCGCCCGGGCTGGCCGTCGATGTTCCGCGGCTACCTCCACGAGGACGAGCGCTACCGCAAGTGCTTCGCCGGCGGCTGGTACCTCACCGGCGATCTCGCGCGCCGCGACGCCGACGGCTACTACTGGTTCGTCGGCCGCGCCGACGACGTGATCAAGTCGGCCGGCCACCTGATCGGCCCGTTCGAGGTCGAGAGCGCGCTGCTCGAGCACCCCGCGGTGGTCGAGGCCGCGGTGATCGGCGTGCCGGATCCGATCGCGGGCGACGTGATCAAGGCGTTCGTCACCGTCCGCCCCGGCGTCACCGCCGACGCCGCGCTCAACAGCGAGCTGCTCGGGTTCGCGCGCAAGCGGCTCGGCCCGGCGGTCGCGCCGCGCTCGATCGTGTTCGCGCCGGAGCTGCCGCGCACGCGCTCGGGCAAGCTGATGCGCCGGCTGCTCCGCGCCCGCGAGCTCGGCCTGCCCGAGGGCGACCTGTCGACGCTGGAGAGCAGCTCGTGACCGAGGCCG
>WYBA01000039.1 GCA_011526095.1 Myxococcales bacterium
CGGGCGCGGGGCGCAGCGCGCGCCGCACGACCTCGCGCAGCCACGGCGGCGCGTCGCCGGGCGCGGCGGGCGCGAGCGGCTCGCCCGCCGCGGCGGCGCGCGCGAGCGCCTCGACGCTGTCGCCGGCGAACGGCCGCTCGCCGTGCAGCGCCTCCCACAGCGCGACGCCGAACGCGAACTGGTCGGCCGCGGGCCCGACCTCGGCGCCGAGGTGCTGCTCCGGCGCCATGTAGGCCGGCGTGCCGACCACGCGGCCGCCGAGCGACACGGTCTGCGCGAGCGAGACCTCGACCACGGGCCGCCCCGCGCCGTCGCCCCCGCGCGAGCTGACCAGCCCGAAATCGGCGACCCGGACGGCGCCGTCGGCGGTGAGCAGCACGTTCTCCGGCTTGAAGTCGCGGTGGACGAGGCCGGCGGCGTGGGCCGCGGCCAGCCCGCGCCCGGCCTCGACGAACCGCGCCACGACCTCGCGCCACGGCCGCCGCGTCGCCATCCACGCCCGCAGCGTCCCGCCGGCCGCGTGCTCCATCGCGACGTAGACGTCGTCGCCGACCTCGCCGACCTCGTGCACGGTCAGCACGTTCGGGTGCGCCAGCCGCGCCATCGCGCGCGCCTCGCGGATCAGCCGCGCCCGCCCCTCCGACGCCGCGCCCGCGCCCCACGCCGCGGGGCGCAGCAGCTTGAGGGCGACCTTGCGATCGAGCGCCGGGTCGTAGGCCGCGAGCACCATCCCCATGCCGCCCTCCCCGAGCAGCCCGAGCACGACGAACCGGGCGATCGTCGCGCCGCGCGCCGCGCTCGCGCCCGCGCCGCCGGGCGTCGCCGCCGCGAGGTCGGTCGTGACGGCGTCGCCGCCGGGCGCCGCCGGCTCGGTCGTGGGCTCGTCGGTCGTGCCGGTGGCGGCGCTCACGGTGGCGCGACGCTACCGCGAACCGGCCTATCCTGCGCCGACCATGCCGCACGCCCGGGTCGCCGCCGTGATCACCTCCACGCTGTCGGTCGCGGCGTGCGGCGGCGCGCCCGCCGCCGCGCCACCGCCGATCCTCGACAACGCCGCCGCGCCCGGGGCGGCATCCGTGCCGCCGTCGCTCGCCGGGCGCTACGTCGCGGTCCACCCGATCATGGTCACGTGCAGCGGGCCGGACGGGTGGTGCGAGGAGCCGGCCGAGGACACGCTGGTCGTGCGCGACCTCGGCGACGGCCGCCTCGCGATCGAGGTCGAGGTCCTGGCCACCAACGCCCACTCGTGCACCTTCGAGGGCGAGCTCGCCCCGGTGGTCGACGGGCCGAGCGACGTGCGGCGGTGGCGGTTCGCCGGCGTCGACGAGCTGCTGGGGGCGTGCGAGGTCGTGCTCGCCCACGACCCGGCGCGCCGCCGCCTCGAGGTCAGCTCGGACGGCTGCCGCTACTACTGCGGGGCGCGCGCGTCGCTGGACGCCGGGTTCGACGTGCCGTGACGGCGGCCTGACGGATCGGCGGGGCCCGCCCGCTTGGGATGGAAACGCCCAAGGAGGCCCGTCCATGACCCGCTCGCTCGCGCTGTCCGCTGTCGCCATCGCCGCCCTGTCCACCCTCACCGCCTGCCCGGGCGGGGCGTCGTCCCCGCCCACCGTCGTGTCGTCCACCGGCGGGACGCCCGGCGCGGCCTACGCCCCCGGCGAGCTGGTGCTCGGGCAGTTCCGCGGCGGGCCGTTCTGGTTCCCGGCGCGCGCCGAGACCAGCGACGGGGCCTCGGTCGCGCTCGCCTACCTCGACGGCGATCGCGAGACGCTCCCCGCCGGCGCGGTGCGCCGGTTCGACTGGCAGGTCGGCACCCGGGTCGAGTGCAACTGGCAGCGCCGGGGCAAGTTCTTCCCCGGGACGATCGCCCAGCTGGCCGGCGACCAGGCCCACATCCAGTACGACGACGGCGATCAGGAGACGCTGATGATCGGGTTCTGCCGGACGCGGTGAGCGGGCGCGCCCGGCCGCCGCGTCAGGTCACACGCCGACGGCGGCGAGCGCGACGCGGCCGGCCATGAACAGGATGATCAGCGAGCCGGGCGTCCACATCGCGGCGCGCACGTCGTGGGTCTGCGCGGTGAGGTACGCGACGAAGTGGAGCGCGCGCGTCACGACGTAGCCGTAGAGCAGCACCTGCGCCAGCCACAGGGGCGGCGCGGTCAGGATGTAGAGGTAGCCGGCGGCGAGGAAGATCGGGATGTTCTCGAGGTCGTTCTGGTGGATGCGGCGGACGCGCTCGACCGCCTCGTTGGGCTCGAGCTGCTTCGGATCCGGCTGCGGGTTGAGCCGCGTCTGGCGCAGATCCTCGGGCGCGCGGAACCCGCCCTTGACCTGCGTCATCCGCAGCACCGTCAGCCACGCCATGCTCGCGGTCTTGAGGATCATCAGCGAGGCGGCGAGGGCATAGGTCGCCAGCAGCGGGTCGTCGAGCAGCGTCGAGCTCATCCTCGACCCGTATCATTAAAATTCTACCGACGGTCAGTTTAAATAACCGTGGGGCGGGGAACGAGAGCGTGGGTTAGAGTCGGGGCGTGCCGCCCGTCCGCAAGCCCGTCCGCAAGCCCGCGCGCAAGCCCGCCCGCGCCCGTGCCCGCCCCAAGGCTGTCGACGCCGCCGTGGCTCGCCGCGTCGCGCGCCGCGACCGCCGCCGCGAGCGGTCGCGCGAGGAGATCGTCGCGGCGACCCGCGCCGTGCTGGCGCGCCGCGGCGTCGCCGGGACCACGCTCGACGAGGTCGCGCGCGAGGTCGGGCTGACCAAGGCGGCGCTCTACTACTACTACCGGTCGAAGGACGCGCTGCTGTTCGACGTCGTGTTCGCCGCGCTCGACGCCCAGGCGCGCGCGGTCCACGACGCGGTCGCCGCCGCCCCGGACGGCGGCGCCGCGCTCGCGGCGATCATCCGCGAGACCGTGCGCGTGTTCGCCGGCCGGCTCGACGACTTCCGCATCGCCTACCTGCTGGCGCAGCTGTCGGCGCCCGGGGACGTGAAGGTCACGCCGGCCGACCTGGCGCGGATCCGCCCGCTCAATGACCTGTCGTTCGAGGGCACGACGCGGCTGCTCGCGGCCGACGCGCGGCGCGGCAAGAGCCGGTGCGGCGTCGAGCCGCGGCTGATGGCGTTCCTCGCCAGCGTCTCGGCGATCGGCCTGTTGACGATGAAGGGCGCGGTCGAGAGCGTCGGCGATCCGCTGCGCTACAGCGACGAGCAGATGATCGACGCGCTGGCGCGGATCTTCGCCGCCGCCGCCGCCCCGTGAACCGTCCTCTGGCCGGACCACCTCCTCCAAGGTCGGGGCAAGCGGTCAAGCCAATCCTGGCAATCGCACGGGGACGCGCGCGATCCGGTCGATCGCGCTTGTCCGCCGCCGGCGCCTCGCACTAAGGAGCCGCGCATGACCCGCACGTTCTCCTCCCTCACCGCCGCGCTCCTCGCCGGCGCGCTCCTCACCCACGCCGCCCGCCCCGCCGGCGCCACGGTCGACGCGTTCATCCCGTACGTGGTGCCGCAGCACCACCTGCAGACCGACGACGTCTGCCTCGCGCCGCAGACGATGTGGGCCGAGCTCGGCATCCCGCCGGCCAGCCAGGCCGAGGCGCTGCTCGCGCCGGTCTACGTCTACCGCCAGGGCGGCGAGCACGTCGACGTCAACGCGCTGTCGCTCACCGGCGGCATGACCCAGACCTACGTCGCCGACCGCTACGACGACGACGGCGTCGTGACCTACGAGATGATCCTCGACGTCACGGCGCTCGCGGCGCGCAACGGCGGCTCGGTCTCCGGGCGCCAGGCGACGGTCGAGGCCGCCAAGCTCTACCTGCTGTCGATGGCCGCGAGCCTCGAGGCGATCGCCCCGGGCGCGTGGCGGCTGTCGCTGCGGTTCACCGGCCTGCCGTCGCAGACCTCGCTGCCCGGCACCCGGCTGCCGGCGCGGACGTCGTGGCCGTACTCGGGTGGCAGCTCGCTGCTCGCCGCGTTCCGCCGCGAGCTGATCGACGTCTCCGGTAGCTGCCCCTGACCCGAGGTCGCGGCGCGGCGTTCCGACGCAGCTTCTGCGCCGCGGCGGCGCGACGGCGGCAATGGGTTCGCGCTCGGTCGCGGCGATCCGCGGAATCACACGCGGCGGGTCGGGGCCCACATATGCATGCCGTGTGGGCGGAACCCGAAAGGAGGCCGCGATGAGGACTCATCTACCCATCCGGCAGTCACCGAGGAGCGCGTGGCGACGACGCATCGGGTGCGCGGTGGCGGCGGCGGCGGGCGTGGCGATGGTCGGCGCGTGCGAGGACGACACTCCCGAGCCCGCCACGACGCGCGACCAGCTCGCGTCGGCGACGACGTTCCGCGCGTCGACCGGGCGGTCGACCGCGGTGCTGGCCACGACGCTGACCACGCCGTGGGACACGTACACGCGGTGGGTCGCGCTGCCGGTCGCCGGCGGCACGATGGTCGCGACCGCGCGCGGCGACACGCTGTCGCTGGAGGAGCTCGAGGTCAAGCTCGCGCCCGTCGTGCTGCTCGACGTCGTGCTCGAGCCGGACGGCCCGGACATCCGCGACGAGTCCCGGGTCGTGATCGCGCTCGAGGACGTCGCGTTCCGGTCGCTGGCGCCGGTGACGTGCACCGCGTCGTGGTCCGAGGACGGCGAGACCGGCTCGTGCGACGGCACGACCGTGTTCAGCCTCGAGTGGACGCTGCGGATCGCGAGCGCCCGGTTCGAGCTCGACCCGGTGCTCGTCGGGCCGCTCGAGATGGAGCTGTTCGTCGATCACGTCGGCGACGGCTACGAGCTGGCGAGCTGGGGCGCGGCCGCCGGCGCGAACTGGACGATGGGCCCGTTCTCGGCCGAGGCGACGCTGGTGTTCGACCTCGAGGCGCGGACGCCGACGCCGGCGCCCGACCGCGGGATCGAGTGGCACGAGGGCCTGCCGCCCGAGCTGATCGACCCGCCAGGGATGACGGCGATCGACGCGCCGGGCCTGGGCGACAATCTCGACTGGCACCAGGACGTCCCCGATCCCGTGATCGGCGCGCCGGTGCGGCTGTGCGGTCCGGGCGTCGAGTGCGAGCGGCCCGCGCCGCAGAACCGGCTTTGACCGGCTGACGTGTCGCCCGCGCGGCGACAACGCGGTGTCGCCCGCGCGGCGACACCGCAGGTGCGCGGCTGTCGTTTCGCGGGGTTCGGCTCGGCACGCCGGCTGCTCTAGGGGCCGGGCATGCACCCCGATCGACCCCTTCCCGCATCCCTGCCATCCCTCCGATCCCAGCCTCACGTCGCGGCCCGCCGTCGCGTCGCGGCCCGCCTCGCCGCGGCGCTCGCCGTCGTCGGCGCCGGCGCGGCCGTCGTCACCTCGGACGCCGCGGCGCAGCGCTACGACGGCTACGACGTCGGCGTGGACGACGAGTTCGACTACGACGTCGAGGACGGCGAGGACCCCGACGCCGACGCGCCGAGCTACGACGACTACGACGTCGGCGCCGAGTACGGCGGCTGGCTCGGCTATGCGTGCCCGACCCCGACCGAGGCCGACTGCCTCGATCCGGTCTACCAGCAGGGCATCTGCGCCGCCGAGCTCACGCCCGAGCTGTGCGGCTGGGCCGTCGGCAGCGCGCTGTCCGGCGAGCCGACCACGCGCGACGGGATCACCGCGAACGAGGGCGGGCGGTCGATGTGGGCGTCCTCGCTCGTCGACGAGCCCACCTCCGGCGACTTCGACTACAGCTATGGACCGAGCTTCCTGGCGGATCTCGGCCGCTATTCCGCCGAGCTGCGCAACTCGGCGCTCGGGACGTGGGCGTCGTCGAAGGTGCCCGCGATCACCCGCCGCGCGGAGTGGGAGGCTAACGGCAACCAGGTCGCGTCGTGCGAGGAGCTGGCGTACGAGGGCTGGTACTCGTACAGCCGGTTCGAGGACGAGGCCGCGCGCCGCGGGACTGACGCGCGGGCGATCTTCGACGCCGCGCGCGCGACCGGGTTCGGCACCACGAGCGTCCGCACCCGCGGCGGCGAGCCGGCCTGGATCGGGCGGTCCACCGCCCGGCTGCCGGCGCTGCCGTTCCCGTCCGAGAAGATCCCGAAGAACGCGTACTTCCTGTTCGAGCCGACGGCGTTCGACGCCGAGATGTTCGAAGCGTGGATGATCCCGCCCGCCGAGGGTCGCGCGTACTACGACGGGGACTGGGCGTGGCACATGGAGATGGACGACTACTTCCGCGGGTGGGGCTACGGCGCGGTGGCCGACGACATCATGTACGAGGCCCACGCGCGGCAGCAGAAGTTCCTCAAGCTGCTCGCCCAGCGCGCCCGGATCCTCGAGAAGCTCCGTGCCGAGGCCGAGCTGGTGCCGCTCGATCCCACGGCGGTGTTCACCGAGCCGGCGTACACGATCGGCTTCACGCCGTCGACCGCGTTCGGCGCGCTCGCCGTGGTCGACGACATCGCCGCGATGTCGCCGGCGGCCGTGACCGCCGCGATCGAGGCCGAGACGGCGATCACGCCCGACGAGTTCACCATGTTCACCGGCGGCTACAGCGGGACGATGGCGAAGCTGTGGATCGTCAACCAGCGGATCCGGGCCGAGCTCGAGTGGGCCGGGACGAACGGTCACCTCGGCGTCGGATACCCGAGCAGCGCCGACTGGTCGCCGCGGATCCTCGCCGACCTGATCGGCGAGCGCTACGTCAAGCAGCGCGAGGAGGAGTACCAGCGCTGCCTGCAGCTCACCGGCAATGACTTCTCGGACTCCTCGCCGATCGGCAACCCGGTCGCGTTCGGGCTGCCCGACCGGAACTACCGCGGCCACTCCAACATGGTCCGCGCCTTCCTCAACGACTTCGAGACGTACCTCGAGACGCTGGACTTCACGCCCGAGCCGGGCGCGCCGGCCAACCCCGCTGTCGGGTGGTGGCGCACCGGCGGGCGGTGGCTGGGCAACGGCACCTTCGGCGCCGGCTACGACTACAACTTCGGCTTCGGCCTGGTGAAGGCCGAGGGCGAGGGCGAGTGCGCCGTGAACTTCAAGGTCGCGGCCAAGGCCTCGGCCAGCGCGACGGTCGCGGGGATGAACGTGTCGCTGCTGGACTCGGACACCTACGGCATCACCGAGGCGAGCGACCGCTTCCGCGTTCACTCGCACACGACGCTGCTCGGCCGGTTCTCGCTGTACACCCCGATCGACCACCCCTACACCGCGCCGGAGCCGATCACGCCGGTCCACCTCGCGCAGGACTGGTCGGCGTCGGCGCTGTTCTGGATCGGGCCGGTGCCGGTCACGGCCGAGATCGGCGTGGCGGGGCAGGCCGGGATCAACGTCGAGCCGCGGGTCGAGATGGACCGCCGCTGTCACAGCACGCCGACGGTGCGGTTCATCACCGGGCTCACCGCGACGCCTTACGTCCAGGCCAGCGCGTTCATCGGCGCGCTCGTCGGGGCCAAGGGGCTGGGGGCCGGGCTCCGCACCGACCTGCAGCTCGCCAAGGTGAGCGCGCCGCTGTCGATCACCGGCGTGATCGCCGGCATCGGGGCCACGGTCGAGGAGCTGGTCGCGAAGACCACCGCGACCGTCCACGTCAACCTCGGCCTCACGGTCGACAGCCTCGGCGGCTCCGTCACCGGCGTGATCGAGACGCCGATCAAGAACTGGAAGAAGACGCTGTTCGCGTGGGAGGGCAAGCGCCTGGTGGACGAGCAGTGGGAGCGCAGCTGGAACCTGCCGCTGGCGTTCCTCAAGACGTCGCTGGGGCTGTGACATGAAGCGGCGCAACGTCATCCTCCTCGTCGCGGCGCTCGGCGCCGCGCTGGTCGCGGCGACGACCTGGCGCGGTGACGCCACCGCGCCCACCGACGCCCCGGCGTGGTCGGTCGGCGACCGCGCCGTCTACGACCTCGAGCTCACCACCCGCGCCCGCGTCGCCGTCGCCACCGGCCAGGCCCTCGAGGGCGACGTCCACGTGGCCGGCAGGCTCGAGCTGCGCGCGTACGGTCAGCAGGGCGACGCCGCCCAGGTCGAGCTCGCGCTGGCGCCGTCCGCGGTGACCATGACCGCGGCGGGCGTCGACGCGCTCGACGGCGATCCGGCCGCCGCGTTCGGCGACGCTCGCGCGTACCTGACGATCGCGCCGGGCGGCGAGGTGACGTCGGTCGCCTTCGCGCCCGAGGCGCGCCCGGCGTGGAAGGACCTCGCGGTCCAGCTCGCCGGATGGCTCGAGGTCGTGGTCGAGCCCGGCGCGTCGTGGTCGGTGTCGCAGGTCGGCCCGTTCGGGCGCGGGGACGTGACCTACGCGCGGGACGGCGCGACCTTGACCCGCCGCCGCGCGCGCTACACGGCGCTCGACGCGGCGCCGGGCCCGGTCGCCGGGCTGCGTCAGCGCGTCGACGGCCAGGGCACGATCGTCCTGGCGGGCCGGCGCGTCGCGCGGATGGACGAGCGCGAGGCGATCGCGGTCGCCCGCGCCGCGGGCGGCGAGGTCGTGTCGGGGGAGGCGAGCCTGCGCCTGGTGCTCGTCGAGTCCGGGCGCGGTCGCCATGCGCCGCCCGCACGCCTCGCCGACCGGCGCCGGCCGGGCGAGCGCGTCGCCGCGCACGACGAGCGCGCCCTGCTGGCGGACCGGGTCGGCGAGCTCACGCCCGAGATGGCGCTCGGCGATCTGATCGCGTTCGGGGACATCGGGCTGCCGGACGCCGGGGCGTGGATGTGGCGCGCGACCGCGCTGCTCCGGCTCCACCCCGAGCTGTGCGGCAAGCTCCGCGAGCTCGCCGCGTCCGGCACGCTCGGCCCTGGCGGCATCGCCCTCGTCGCGGATCTCCTCGTCAGCGCGCAGACGCCCGAGGCGCAGGCCGCCTTGCGCGACGTCGTGGTCGAGGCGCCGGCGACCCCGCGGGCGCGTGTCGACCTGATCCAGCGGCTGTCGCTGGTCGCTGCCCCGGCGCCCGAGACGATCACGCTGGCGCGCCAGCTCCGCGACGACGCGCGCGGCCGCGGCGACGTCGACGGCGCGCGCGCCGCGGCCTACGTCGTGGGCAACCTCGCGCAGACGCTGCGCGCCGAGGGCGACGACACGGCGGCGGAGGCGCTCGTCGCGCCGCTGGTCGAGGACCTGGCGCACGCGACCGATCCCGACGAGCGCGTCGCGCTCGCCGTGGCGGTCGGGACGGCCGGGCTGCCGGAGCACGAGGCGCTGCTGTCCGAGCTGTCGGCGGACGGCGACGCGGGCGTGCGCCGCGCCGCGGTGATCGGCCTGGCCCGCCAGGTTGGCGACGGCGCGCGCACCGCGCTGGTCGAGGCGGCAGGCGACGGTGACGGCGCGGTCACCGGCGCGGCGCTCCGCGCGCTGGCCGATCGCGACCTCGACGACGGCTCGCTCGACGCGCTGACCGCGCGGCTCGCCGGCGGCGTCGAGCCCCAGGCGCAGGGCGAGCTGATGCGCCTGCTGATCACCCAGTCCGAGCGCGGCGCGGACCTCACGCGGCTCGCGCCGGCGATCGAGGCGACGCTGGCGCGCGGCGGCGACCCGACGATCGCCGACGCGCTGCGGCGGATGCTGTAAGGCGCGGCGGCGCGGTCGCTGGCGGTGATACGGTGGCAGCACATGTCCGATCGCCCCTCCGCCGAGCAGGCCGCCGCCGCGGCGACGCTGGTCCACGGCGCGCCGAGCGAGCGGTGCTTCCGCCGGTTCCGGCTGACGGTGGTCGAGGGCCCGGCGAAGGGGCTGACGTGGACGTCGACCGAGGACCGCTCGGGGCTGGGCTCGCAGCCCGGCAACGACGTCCAGCTCGCCGATCCGACCGTGTCCCGCTACCACTGCGAGATCGTCGTCGACGGCGCGCGCGCCGCGCTGATCGACCTCGGCAGCAAGAACGGCACGGTGCTCGACGGCGTCGCGATCAAGCACGCGTTCCTGCGCGACGGCAGCCTGATCCGGCTCGGCACCTCGGTCGTGCGGTTCGACCTCGCGACCGAGGTGAACCGGATCGAGACCGGGGAGGGGACGGCGTTCGGGCGGATGGTCGGCGCATCGGCCGCGATGCGCCAGGTGTTCGCGCGGCTCGAGCGCGCCGCGCTCACCGACGCCACGGTGCTGCTCGAGGGCGAGACGGGTACCGGCAAGGGCGAGGCGGCCGAGGCGCTGCACGCGGCCAGCGCGCGGCGCGGCCGCCCGTTCGTGATCGTCGACTGCGGCGCGATCCCGGCCAACCTGCTCGAGAGCGAGCTGTTCGGGCACGAGCGTGGCGCGTTCACCGGCGCGGTCGCGCGCCGCGTCGGCGCGTTCGAGGAGGCCGACGGCGGCACGGTGTTCCTCGACGAGATCGGCGAGCTGCCGGCAGACCTCCAGCCGAAGCTGCTGCGCGTGATCGAGACGCGCACGATCCGCCGCGTCGGCGGCACCGGGACGATCAAGGCCGACGTCCGGCTGGTCGCCGCGACCCACCGCGACCTGCGCGCCGAGGTCAACGCCGCGCGGTTCCGCGCCGACCTCTACTACCGGCTCGCGGTCGTGCGCGTCGCGCTGCCGGCGCTGCGCCAGCGCGCCGAGGACCTGCCGCTGATCGCCGTGTCGATCCTGCGCCGGCTCGATCCGGCGACGGATCCGCAGGTGCTGCTCGGCCAGCCGGGGTTCGTCCAGCGGCTGGCGTCGGCGGCGTGGCCCGGCAACGTCCGCGAGCTGCGCAACTACCTCGAGCGCTGCCTGGTGTTCCAGGACGCGCTGCCGGTCATCGAGGACGACGCCAGCGGCCCCGCGCTCGCGGCGCCGGCGCCGGGCGACCCATCGCAACGGGGCGACGCCGGCGCGCTGCTCGACGAGCCGCTGGTCGCGGCGCGCGATCGCGCGGCGCTGGCGTTCGAGCGGCGCTACCTCGAGGCGCTGCTCGCGCGCCACGATCGGGTCAGCGACGCGGCGGCCGCGGCCGGCGTCGGCCGCGTCTACCTCTACAAGCTGATGGCCAAGCACGGCCTGCGTCGCGGCGAGCCGGGGTGAGCGCGACGTCGCCCGCGCGCGGCCTCGCCGCGCTGTCGCCCGCCGTGTTCGCGCAGGCGATGGCGACCGGGATCGTGGCGATCGCCTGCCACCGCCACGGCCTGACCGCGCTCGCCGGCGCGCTGCTCGTGGTCAACCTCGCGCTCTACCCGCTGCTGTGGGGGCTGACGATCGCGCGCGCCGTGCGCCACCCCGCGCGCGTGTGGGCGGACGCGACCGACCACGCGCGCGCCGTCGGGTTCTTCACGGTCGTGGCGGCGACGTGCGTGCTCGGCGCGCAGCTCGTCGTCACCGAGGGGCGCGTCGCCGAGGCGCGCGCGCTGTGGTGGGCCGGGCTGGCGCTGTGGGCGGTCCTGACCTACGGCGTGCTGACGCTGCTCGTCGTCGCGCGCGTCAAGCCGCCGCTGGCCGAGGCGCTGCACGGCGGCTGGATGGTCGTCGTCGTCGCCGGGCAGGCGGTCGCGGTGCTCGGCGCCCAGCTCGCGCCCGCCGCGGGGGCCGCGCCGGTCGTCGTCGCGCTCGCGCTGTGGCTGGCCAGCGGCGTCCTCTACCTGTGGCTCGCCGGCGCCGTGCTCCACCGCGCGCTGTTCCACCCCGTCGACCCCGCGGCGCTGACCCCGGCGAGCTGGGTGGTGATGGGCGCGGCCGCGATCTCCGCGCTCGCCGGCGCGAGCCTGGTCGCCGCCGCCCCGGCCGGCGGCGCCGCGGGCGTGCTCGACGCGGTCCGGCCGTTCGCGCGCGGCCTGACGCTGGCGTGGTGGGCGGTCGCGACGTGGTGGATCCCGCTGCTCGTCGCGCTCGGCGTGTGGCGCCACGGCGTGCGGCGCGTCCCGCTGCGCTACGAGGTCGGGCTGTGGAGCCTGGTGTTCCCGCTCGGGATGTACAGCGTGGCGACCGCGCGGGTCGGCGAGGCCGTCGCGCTCGATGCGCTCGCGCCGGTCGCGCGCGGCGTGGCGTACGTCGCGCTCGGCGCGTGGGTGGCGACCTCGGCGGGGCAGGCGTGGCGCCTGCTCCGGGCGCGCGCGGCCTATCGCAGCGCGTAGAGCGCGCCGTACTTGGCGCGCAGGTAGTCCAGGTACGGCGCGGTCGACAGCGGGCGCCCGGTCGCGGCGAGCACGATCTCGTCGGCGGAGCGGGCGCGGCCGTGGACGTGGACGTTGGCGCCGAGCCAGCGGCGCAGCGGCCCGAACTCGCCCGCCTCGATCTGGTCGGGCAGGTCCGGGTGGGCGCGCAGCGCCGCGTCGAAGAACTGCGCGCTCATCAGGTTGCCGAGCGCGTACGACTGGAACGCGCCGCCGACGAACCCGTCGTACCAGTGCACGTCCTGCATGCAGCCGTCGGCGTCGGTCGCGGGCCGCACGCCGAGGTCGGCCTGCATCCGTGCGCGCCACGCCTCGGGCAGGTCGGCGACCGCGAGCTTGCCCTCGAGCAGGTCCACCTCGAAGTCGAACCGCAGGATCACGTGCAGGCTGTACGTCACCTCGTCGGCCGCGGTGCGGATCAGCGAGCGCTGGACGCGGTTGATCGCGCGGTAGAACGTGTCGAGCGGGACGTCGCCGAGCTGCGCCGGGAACGCCGCCTGGAGCGCGCCGTAGTGGCCGCGCCAGAACGCCAGGCTGCGCCCGACCTGGTTCTCCCACAGCCGCGACTGGCTCTCGTGCAGCCCGGCCGAGGTGCCCTCGGCCAAGGGCGTCGCCTCGAACGCCGGGTCGATGTTCTGCTCGTACATCGCGTGCCCGGCCTCGTGCAGCGTCGCGAACAGCGCCGCCGACAGGTCGTCGCGGTAGACGCGCGTCGTGATCCGCACGTCGCCGAGCGAGAACTTGGTCATGAACGGGTGGTGCGTGAGGTCCTGGCGCCCGCGCGCGCCGTCGTAGCCGAACTTCGTCGCGATCGCCGTGGCGAACGCGAGCTGATCCGCCTCGGGGAAGTCCTGGCGCAGGCACGCGACGTCGGCCGGCGGCGCCGCGGTGATCGCCTCGACCAGCGGGACCAGCTGGGCGCGCAGCTCGGCGAACAGCGCGCGCAGGCCGGCGGCGCGCACGCCGGGATCCATCAGGTCGATCAGCGGATCGGCGACGTGGTCGTACGGGGCGAAGCACCCGGCGTACTGCCGGCTCAGCTCGACGGTGCGAGCCAGCAGCGGCGCGATCGCGGCGAAGTCGTTCGCCGGGCGCGCCTTCGTCCACCGCTCGTACAGCTCGGCGCGGTGCGCCGCGAACGCGGCGACGAACGCGCCGGGGACGCGGGACGCGCGCTCGACGTCCCGGCGGGCGACGCGCACCAGCCGCGCCGCGAACGAGGCCTCGTCCTCGCGCTCGGCGGCGGGCGTGACGCGATCGAGCAGCCGCGCCAGCGCCGGGTCGGTGAGCTTGTCGTGGGCGAGGCGGTCCAGCGTCGCGAGCTGGCGACCGCGCGCCGCGGCGCCGCCCTCGGGCATGTACGTCGCCTGGTCCCACCGCAGCAGCGCCGCCGCCGCCTGGAGATCGTTGTGCTCGGCCAGCCGCGCGCGGAGCTCGTCGAAGGTCGCGTCCATCGCCTGCGAGCTTGCACCGACGGCGGCCCGAAGTCAGCCGTGAGCGCGCCGGTCAGTCGGCGTCCCAGTCCGCCTGGTAGGCGTCGACGTCGATGCCGTGGTCGATCAGCGGCTGGCGGTTGCGGCCGCGCGTCACCCGCGGGCTGGCCAGGATGAACCCGCGGATCGCCTCCTCGCGCCCGACGAGGTTGCGCGCGCCGGCCAGCTCCTCGGCGACGGCGACGACGCGCCGCCGCGCCAGCCCGCGGAACAACGCCGGCACCTTCTTGAGCAGCGACTTGAGCAGCGCCTCGGCCTCGGGATCCCAGGTCATCTCCTTGGGCAGCGCGGGGACGACGTCGTACTCGTCCTCGGTCAGCGGCCGCCACACGACGATCGTGTGGCCATCCGGATCGAGCACCGCGCCGACCAGGTCCTGCTCGGGGGTGCGGTGCGTGGGGTAGGCGACGCGCGCGCCGGCGCGCACCAGCGCCGCGAGCGTCGCCTCGACCGTGCTCGACTGCACCCGCACCGACGCGCGGCGATCGGGGCGGGCGACCGCGTGCAGCCGCAGCGCGATCGTGCCGCCGGCGTCGAGATCGATCCAGCCGTCGCCGCGGGCGCGCTCGGGGAACCCGAGCAGGTCGCGCCAGATCGCCAGCCCGCGCGTCAGGTCGCGGACCGCGACGTCGACGTGGCTGAGCCCGAAGACGACGTGCCCCCGTTCGGTCATGGCCCATCGTACCGCGGATGTCGGCTACCATCGCTCGTCGGTCCACGCGGCGCACGGGGCGCGGCGCGCGGTGCCGGGGAGGGATCACCGACCACCTCGACGCCGTGCTCGCGAACGTCACGGCGTACCGCGCGCACTTGCCGGCGCGGCCGGCGAGCTGGGACGTGCTCTACCGGGCGCTGCTCGATCAGCTCGCGCAGGGCGCGGTGTTCGTGCTGCGCCACCCGGGCGCGCGGCTGCCGGCGCACCTCTCGGTCGGCTACAAGGTGGCGGCCGGCTACCAGGTGCCCGTGCGCGAGCTGCTCGAGCTCGAGCTGCTCGGACGCGCGCCGCCGCCGACGGTCGAGCACCTGCTGGCCTACGTGCGAGGCCGCGCGTCGCTCGTCGGCAAGCGCGAGGTGTGCGCGGCGCCGATGGTGATGGTCGCGCGCGTCACCGCGGCGATGCTCGAGGGCGGCGCGGCGCCGGTCGCGTTCTCGCCCGGGGGCTTTCCCGCGTCCGCGCGCGCTGCGGTGGTTCGAGGTGATCAGCGGCTACCGCGTGCGCGCGCCCGACGACGCGCCGACGGCGTTGACCCTCCGCAGCCAGCTCCACACCATCGCGGTCCCGGCGTAGCCGCGCACCGGTCCGCGCGGCCTACCGGCCGCGGCGCGCCGCCAGCCACGCCGCGGCGTCCTCGGCCTCGCGCTGCCACCGCGGCTCGTCCTTCCACGTGCGGTGGGCGAGGGTGGCGAGCTCGATCGCGCGGTCGCGGTCGCGGCCGGCCTGCCACAGCGCCTGGGCCAGGTCGTACCGCGCGGTCGCGATCAGCGTCGGGTCGGCCTGCGCGCCCTCGGCGATGCGCAGCGCGCGCTCGAACGCCGCGAGCGCCTCGTCGATGCGGCCCTGGGCCATCCGGCAGTGGCCGATGCCGGTCAGCGGGTAGGCGACGTGCGGGTGATCGGGGCCGAGCGCCGCCTCGCGGATCGCGAGCGCGCGCTCGAAGTACGGCGCGGCCTGGTCGTACTCCTCGGCGTTGACGTGGCCGACGCCGAGGTTGAACAGCGCGTAGGCGACGTCGAGGTGGTCCGGCCCGAGCGCGCGCTCGAGCGTCGCCAGCGCGCGCAGGTAGTGGACGCGCCCCTCGGTGGCGCGGCCCTGATCGCCGAGCGCCGCGCCGAGGTTGTTGAGGTAGTCCGCGACCTCCGGGTGGTCGGGGCCGAGCGTCGCCTCTGCGATCGCCAGCGCGCGCTCGAGGTGGGGCTGGGCCTCCGCCGCCTTGCCCTGGGCGAGCAGCGCGTTGCCGATGTTGGACCGCGCCACCGCCTGGAACGGGTGATCCGGGCCGTAGGCCTGCTCGAGCGCCGCGGCGGCCTCCTCGTACAGCCGCCGCGCCCGGTCGTACTCGCCCTGCTCGAACCACACCGCCGCGGTGTGCTTGGCGAGGCGGGCGCGCCGCGCCACGTCGCCGCTGGCCAGCTCGGTCGCGGCGACGGCGGCGCGGCTGTATGCGAGGCCCTCGGCGTAGCGGGCGCCGCGGAACCCCACGACCCACACCAGCTCGGACAGCGCGTCGGCGACGATCACCGGGTCGCGCGCGGCGGACGCGCGCTCGATCGCGAGCTGCAGGCTCGCCTCGCCGTCGGCGAGCGCGCCGAGCTTGTGCTGGACGGTGCCGAGCCGCAGCTGCACCTCGGCCTGCAGCGGCGCGTAGCCGAGCGCGTCGGCCGCCGGCGCCACCGCGCGCACGCGGTCGAGCGCGTCGGGGAGGCGGCCGGTCGCCGCGAGCGCCGCCGCGTGATCGAGGTCGGCGCGCAGCGCGTCGGCGCGCGCGCGCGCCTCGGGATCGGCGGGCGGCGCCGCCGCGGGCGCCAGCGCCATCGCGGCGTCGCAGCTCGCCGGCGGCGTCAGCGCCCACGCCGCGTCGATCGCGCTGGCGATCCGCGCGGGGTCGAGCTCGCTCGACACCACGTCGAGCAGCGCGCGCAGCTCGCCGAGCCGGCGATCGAGGCACGCGCTGCGGCGGTCGAGCACCGCCTCGGACTGCACCGCGTGGGCGCGCGTCGCCTCGCACGACGCGGTCGCGGTCGTGGCCCAGTCGGCGCGGTACGCGTCGATCCGCTGCTCGAACCGCGCGAGCGACGGCGCAGCCGCCGGCGTGTCGACCGCGAGGAACGCGGCGCGCACCCGCGCGCGGGTCGCGCCGTCCCACGCCGCGCGCGCCGGCGCGCCGGCGGCCGCGCACGGCCGCGCCGGC
>WYBA01000343.1 GCA_011526095.1 Myxococcales bacterium
CTTTGACTGCGCCTCGAGCGCGTTACTTGCTGAGGCACGGTTTACCGTGACCTCGTCGTCGGGGAGGTCAGCCGCTTTTGCTCGCGCCCGGGCAACCACTACATCTGTTCTAAGGACGCTGACAGTCATCGACGCAATGGCGCGAGCCAAGACTGTCACCGTCCTTCGACTGGCGGGATCGCTACCGCTCGCCCGCCGCTCAGGACGAGCGGATCTCGGGCGGCTCGAGACCCAGACCTTGCTCTGCTCGGCCCTCTGACCGTGAGCGGTCCCGAGCTCGAGCGAGGGCCGTGTCGAAGGACGGCTCCGTGTCTCACGGCCCGGGCGCCACGACCTCCACGCAGCCGAGCTCGCCTGGATCGACCGGCGAGCCCGTGGCGTCGATGCCCATGCGCTGAGGGATCGCCGACGAGCGGGCGTCGCGATCCGCGGCGCGTCCCGCCGCGCTCGACGTGCGCACCACCGCGTCGAGCGCCGCCACGTCGAGCACGCCGCCGCGCGCGACCGTCACGCCGAGCGCGCGCGAGGCGGCGTCGGCGAACCCGCCGGCGGAGGATGGGCAGAGACGCAGAGACGGAGGCGGAGACGGAGACGGAGACAGAGACGGAGACAGAGACGGTGACGGAGACAGAGACGGAGACGCTGACGGAGGCGGAGGCGGAGACGGAGGCGGAGACGGAGACGGAGTCGGAGGCCGAGTCGGGGCCGCGGACACTGACGCCGCCCCGCCGGCCGCCCCTCGCGCCTGCGCGAGCCGCCACGAGCCCGCCACGAGCCCGGCGATCGACGCCACCGAGACGCCGACCGCCACCGCGACCGCCACCCGCCTCACGGCGCCGCCTCCGGCGCCAGCCGCGCCGCGAGCGCCTGGACGTACAGCGCCGCGGCGAGCGCGGCGACGCTCTTGCCGCTGCGCTCGAGCTGCACCGCGAGCGTCAGCGGCACGGGCCCCGACGGCGTGTGCACCGCGAACGACACCACGAACAGGCTGTCGTCGCGCGCCGCCTCGCCGCACGCCAGCCAGTACGGCTGCGCCGACGCGCGCGCCGGGCGGTCCGGCAGCGTGTGCGCGCGGTTCCACGCCTCGCACCGCGCGCGCCGCTCGCTGACGTCGGCGAGCGTGTCGATCGTGCCGGTCTTGGCGCCGTAGATCGTGACGCGCGGATCGGCGAGCAGCGGCGCCATCGCGCGCGCCGCGGTGCCGCCGTCGCGCACGGCCCCGCACAGCCCGCCCGCGTCGCCACGCACCCGCGCCGCGCGCCCGCCACCCGCGGTGCACCCGGCCGCCGGCAGCCGCCCCGCCGTCGGCGCCGGGAACCACGACGCCGCCAGGCGCATCGCGCCACCCTCGCCCGGGTCGAACACGATCCGGTTGACCGTGTCGGCGAGCTGCGCGAGCGAGCCGTAGGGGTGCACCCCGGCGCCGCGCAGCAGCTGCAGGTACTCGGTCACCGGGACCGAGCGCGCCGCGGCGTCGCCGCCCGGCGGGTAGATGTCGAGCATCGACGGCCCGAGCGCGATCAGGTGGCGCAGGTCCGCCGACGGCGCGGACACCGGCAGCGCGCGCGCCGCGCACAGGTCGCGCCGGTCGGACGCGGCGACGCACGCGGCCTTCGACCCGAGCGTGCACAGCGGCCTGCCCGCGAGCGCCTCGATCCGCTGCCACAGCGGCGTCGCGCGCAGCGCGTCGAGCCGCACGCCGCGCGGGCCGAGCACGCGCCGGTCGTCGTGCACGACCTCGAGCGGGCGGTCCCACGCCAGCACGTCGGCCGCGACGACCTCGTGGGCGCCGACCTCGACGCCGTCGACGCGATAGCCGCCGTCGGGCCACGCCAGCGCGAGCACGCCGAGCGCCGCCTGGAAGCTGTTCGAGCTGCGCGCGAGGTGATCGTGGACGTCGAGCCAGCCGCCGCGCTCGGTCCGCCCGAGCAGCTCGGTCGGCGGGCAGTGGCCGAGCAGGCGCGACACGACGCGCGCGCCGCGCCGGCACGTCGCGGGCTCGACCAGGCCGATCGCGAGCTGCAGCGACGCCAGCCTCGCCGGGTCGACCTGCTCGGCCGCGCGCGCCAGCAGCGGCTTCCACGTCGAGCCGATCGCGATCGGCCGGTGGAGGTCGTACTTCTCCGCGCTCGCCTCGCCCGGCGCCTCGCGCAGCGCCGCGAGCGCGCGCGCCAGCGCCGGCGTCGCCGGCGCGTAGGCCGACCCCGCGCGCCCCGGGACGAAGTCGCCCGCGGCGAGCAGCTCGCCGGTGTCGCCGCGCAGCAGCGTGAACGCCGCGCGCGTCGCTGGCGTGCCCTGCCCGACCGCCGTCGCCGGGTCGAGCGCGACGAGCTCGGTCAGCGCGCGCAGCGTCAGCGCGAGCTCGGGGTCGAGCGCGACGCGGCACTCGAGCACGCCATCGGCCGGGCTGGTCGCGCACACCGGCGCGGTCGGCGGCGGCGGATCGAGCGTGCCGCACGCCGGCGACGTCGCCGGCCGCGTGACGTGCGCGCTCTCGGCGACCGCGGCGTGGATCCACCCGTCGAGCCCCAGGCCGCGCCCGGCGGCGTGCGGGTTGCGCCAGCCGAGCTCGGGCAGCGCGCCGCCGTGGACGTAGCGGCGCGCCGCGCCGGCGTCGTCGGCCAGCAGCGGCGGCACCGCGCCGCCCGTGACGTCCGGTCCCCGGACGAGCCAGGCGCGCCGCGCGGCGCCGACGCCAGCGACCACGACCGTGACGCCGGTGAGCGGCCGCGGCGCGTCGAGCGCGACCGGCCGCCAGCGCGCGCCGTCGGGGCGCCACGCCCGCGCCGCCGCGCCCGGCGTGATCGTCAGCGTCGCCGACGGCTCGCCCGCGGCGATCTCGACGCCCGGCGCGAGCGCGACGGTCGCCGCCGCGCGCAGCCCCGTCACGTCGCCGCCGTCGAGGGCCAGCGCCGGCGCGCCGGCGCGCACGCGCACGACGACCGCGGCGCCGATCACCTCGGCGCGATCCGCCGCGGCCACGCCCGCCGCGGCGCCGACGACGCGGATCCGCCTGGGCGGCGTCGGGCGCGGCCGCAGCGGCGCGAGCACGTCGTCGGACACCGCGACCTCGCACCGCGCGATCGCCGCGCCCGGCGTGACGGTGACGCGCAGCTCGGGCCAGCCGAGGTCGAGCGCGAGCGCGCACGCGCCCGACGTCGCCGGCGCCAGCCGCCACGCGC
>WYBA01000344.1 GCA_011526095.1 Myxococcales bacterium
CGTGGCGCGCTTGTGGTCCTGCAACGCGCCGGCGAGGATCTCCGAGGCGGAGGCGGTGCTGGCATCGACGAGCACGGCAATCTTCGGCGCGGTCCAGGTCCCGGCGGCGTGCGCGACGTGGGTCTCGTTCGCGCCCTGGCGGCCCTGCACGGTCGTGATCAGGCCTTCGGTGAGGAACAGGTCGGCGACGCGGATGCCCTGATCGAGCAGCCCGCCGGGGTTGCCGCGCAGGTCGAGGATCAGCCCGTCGAGCGCGCCCGCGGCCTGCAGCGCCTGGAGCGCGGCGAGCGTGTCGTCGTGCGTCGCCTCCTGGAACCGCGAGATCGCGATGTAGCCGATGCGCGGCTCGACCGCGAGGTGCGCGACCGACGGCATCTTGACCTGCTCGCGCACGACCGAGAGCTCGCGCGGCGCCTTCCACCCGGGACGCAGCACGGTGAGCTCGACCCGCGTGCCCGACGGGCCTCGCGTGCGCGCCTCCCACACGCCGGCCTCGAGGTCCTCCTTGCCCTGCTCGACCGTGGGCTGACCGTCGACCGCGGTGATGCGATCGTCGATCACGATGCCGGCGCGCGCCGCGGGCGATCCCGGGACGACCTCGTCGACGATCGGCCAGCCCAGCGCGTCGGGCATCGCGTCGTCGGCGGCGCCCGGCCCGAGCGTCAGCCCGACGCCGCCGAACGCGCCCTCGGTGTCCTCGCGCACGCGCTCGTAGCGGCGCGGCGGCAGGAACGCGGAGTGCTTGTCGAGGCTGCTGACCATCCCGCGCGCGGCGGCGTAGAGCAGCTTCTTCTCGTCGACCTGATCGACGTGCTCGGTGCGCACGTAGTGCAGCGCCTGGGCGAAGCTATCGAGCGTGCGGTAGCGATCGACCTCGGCGGCGGTGTCGCCGCGCGGGACGGCGGCGGCGGTCACCGCGGTCGCTACCGCGGCGCCCGCGACGAAGCACGCGACGTGCGTGGCCCGCGACACGCCCAGACTCTAACGCGTCTGGCCGGCTTGTGCGAACAGCGGCTCGGGATCGATCGGCAGCCCGCCCGGCCCGAGCGGCACGCGGACCTCGAGGTAGACGCGCCGGCGCGCGGCGCGCCCGACGACCTGACCGCGCGTCACGCGGTCGCCCGCGGCGACCACGGGCGGGTCGAGCTTGCCGAGCACGGTCCAGAACCCGGCGTGCTCGATCACCAGGCCATGGTCGAGGCCGCGGATCGGGCCGGCGTAGCGGACGACGCCGTCGGCGACCGGGCGGACCTCGGCATGCTCGACGGTCTCGAGGTCGAGGCCGCGGCGGCTGAGCGTCGCCTTGCTGGCGTCGTGGCGGAGCGCGCCGAACCGGCGGGCGATCGCGCCGCGCGCGGGGACGTCGAGCTCGGCGGGCGGCAGCGGGATCGTGTCGACCGCGCCGCGATCGGCGACGAGGCGGGCCTCGGCGTCGGCGAGCGCGGCGGCCTCGGCGGCGAGCAGCTCGACCTCGCGGCGATCGCGCGCGAGCAGCCAGCGCGCCGCGGTGCGGCGGCGCGCGGTGGCGAGGCGCTCCTCGGGCTCGACCCACGCCGGCGCCGAGCCGGTGCGCAGCACCTTGTACGCCGCTCGGGCGCGGCGCTCGCGCTCGGCGACGTCGTCGGCGAGCTTGGCGTCGACGGTGGCGCGGGCGCGGCGCGCCGAGTCGAGCTGGGCGTCGAGCAGCGCGCGCAGGTAGTCGCGCGCGGGCAGCGCGTGGGCGTCGGCGGGCAGGCGCGCGGCCGGCGCGGTGGGCTCGCCCTCGCCGGCGCGGACGGTGTGGACGGTGGCGGCGGCGACGCCGGCGGCGAGCGCCGCGGCGACCGCGAGGTGGCTAGGCCGCACGGCGGCCTCGCGTCGCGAGCGCGCTGCCGAGGACGCCGAGGCCGGCGCCGAGCGCGACCAGCAGGCCGAGCTGCATCGCCGGCAGGAACGCCAGCTCGACCTCGCCGACGACCCCGGCGAGCGCGCCGGCGACGTCGGGGGCGACCGCGCGGTGGACGAGCCACAGCCCGCCGATCGCGAGCGCGCCGGCGAGCGCGCCGTGGATCGCGCCGGCGACGACGTGGGGCCAGCGCACGAACCCGGGCGACGCGCCGAGCAGCTGGGCGACGCGGCTCTCGGCCGCGACCGTGTCGAGCCGCAGCCGCGCGGTCGCGGCGACGATCCACACGCTGAGCCCGCCGAGCAGCCCGAGCAGCGACCACGCGGCGGCGCGCAGCGCGGCGAGCACGGTGCCGACCTGCTCGACCCAGTCGCCGACGAGCTCGACGTCCTCGACGCCGGCGGTCGTGCGCAGGGTCTCGACGATCGCGCTGGCGGCGGCGACGTCGCGCACGCCCGGCTCGAGCACGAGCTCGAGCGACGCCGGCAGCGCCGCGTCGTCGACGCCGTCGAGCAGCTCGCCGTGGCTGCCGAGCGCGGCGCGCAGCCGCCGCGCGGCCTCGACCGACGGCACGTACTCGACCGCGGCGACGCCGCCGGTCGCGGCGAGCTCGTCGGCGATCGCGCGGGCGCGCGCCTCGGTCGTGCCGGCGTCGAGGTAGACGACCATCGAGGCCTCCCCGGTCCACCGCGACGTCCACGCGTCGACGTTGCGGGCGGCGAGGTGGACGACGGCGAACGCCAGCAGCGCCGCGGCGATCGCGCCGATCGCCCACGGCAGCCGTCCCGGCTGGTGCACGACCGCGCGGGCGACGCGACGGACGAGGTGCGGCAGGCGCGAGCGCTTCGGGCTCATCGGGTCACTCTCCTGCCGGTCGGTCGTCGAGCCCGGGGAGCCCGGGGAGCCCGGCCGGCCCGGGGTGCGCGCTGGTGAGGCGGCGCTCGAACGGCCCGGTCACGGTGTCGAGGATCTCGGTCGGCGCGCCGTCGACGTGCGGCGCGAGCTCGCGCGCGAGCCGGATCGCGCCGCCGCGGGGCGCGCGGGCGTGGCGCGGCGCGGTGGTGGACTTCGTCGTGAGGCGCCGGGTGCGCGCCGGCATCAGCGGACGCCTCGCGACCGGGCGGTGATCGGGAACGGCACGACGTTGGGGATCGCGTCGGCCTCCGCCGCGGCGGCCGTGCGCAGCTCGGGCGGCGGCTCGGGCTCGGCCGCCGCGACCGCGGCCGAGATCGGCGTGATCGTGGCGAGCGGCACCGGCATCGAGTCGGCGATGTCGATCTCCTGGATCTCGTGCTCGAGCGGCTCGGACAGGTCGATCGACTCGAGGTCGAGGCGCTCGATGATCGCGTCGTCGACGACGCGGTCGCCGACGCGGAGCTGCGAGGCCTCGAGGATGCGGCCGTCGTGGAGGATCATGTGGCGCCACTCCAGGCCGCGCGCGGCGGCGACGAGGTTGGGATCGCGCGAGATCACCAGCACCGAGGCGCCGGTGGCGGCGGTCGCCGCGAGCAGCGCGGCGATGTCGGCCGCGCCGCGCGCGTCCTGGTGACTGGTCGGCTGATCGCAGATCACGACCTGCGGGCCGCGCGCGACCGCGCGCGCGATCGCGACGCGCTGGCGCTCGGCCATCGACAGCTCCGCGATCGGCGTGTCGAGGTCGCCGCCGAGGCCGAGCCGGCCGAGCAGCTCGGTCGCGCGCAGGGTCGCCGCGCGGCGCGGCACGCCGTCGATCTCGAGCGGCAGGATCACGTTGCCGAGCGCGGACAGCCCGGCGAGCAGCTCGAGGTCCTGGGGCACGACGCCGAGGCGCCGGCGCATGCGCAGCAGCGAGCTGCGGCGCAAGCGGTGGAGATCGCGGCCGAACAGCGCGAGCCGGCCGCCGCCGACCGGCGCCTCGCCGATCAGCGCCGACAGCAGGCGGCTGCCGCCGCCGCGGGCCGCGCACGACAGCACCACGACCTGGCCGGTGCCGATCGTCAGCTCCGCATCGCGCAGCAGGGGCTCCCCGCCGCGCGGGTGATCGATGCGCACGCGCTCCAGCTCGATCATGTGCTCGGTCGTACGCCCCCTGGAGCGCGGGGGCAAAAAAACGGCGGTAGGATGGCCGCCGTGCGCGCCCTGCTCCGCTCCGCCGCGACCGCCGCCGCCGCGGCGGCCCTGGCCGGCGGCTGCGGCCGCAAGGACGCCGCGCCGAAGCCGGATCCCCGCGTCGACGAGCTGGTCGCGCGGGTCGAGGAGCTCGAGGTCGCGCTCGCCGCCGTGCGCCGCGAGGGCACCGACATGGACGCCAAGCGCGTCGCGACCGAGCTGGCCGGGATCGCGAAGCAGGAGGGCCTGCTCGGCGCCCAGGGCCCCGAGGGACCGCGGGGCCCACAGGGGCCCGGCGGGCCGCCCGGTCCGCCCGGTCCGCCGGGACCGCTCGGCATCCAGGGCCCGACCGGACCCAAGGGTGATCCCGGGCCGCACGGACCGGAGGGCCCGCAGGGCATCCAGGGGCTCCAGGGCCCGCAGGGGCTCCAGGGCCCGCAGGGCGCGCAGGGCCAGAAGGGCCCCGCCGGGCCACCCGGCGCCTACGCCGCCAAGTCGGACCTCACGCGCCGCGAGGCGCGCGTGATCGTCAACGCCGGGCTCGTCGCGTCCGCCGTCGCGTCGTGCGAGAAGGCCGACGAGCTGCTGGTGGCGGGCGGCTGCTACGCCGATCCGATGTGGACGGCGCAGCTGATCGCCGCGCGCCCGGTGTCGATGATGGACGGCCGGGGCGCGGCGTCGTGGCGGTGCGACGTGCGGAACACCTCCGACGCGCAGAACATCGAGCTCGTCGCCGAGATCTACTGCGTCAGCCCGCGCACGCGCGAGTGACCGGCCCGGCGCCGCGTGCGCCGCTCAGGGCGCGGTCCAGCTGACGTTGAGCGTGTAGCTCGCCGCGGTGTAGCCGTGCACCGCGAGGTGCGCGGTGGTGAGGCCCGCGGGGACGTCGACCGAGCAGCTCTCGGTCGCGCCGTCGAGGTACGGGCGGCAGTGGAAGCTCGAGTAGTTCGGCGCCGCGCCGAAGCGCAGGTAGAGGTCGGGGTCGCCGCTGCCGGTCATGTTGACCGTGAAGCGCGTGCCCGGCACCACCGAGATCGCCTGGTAGCCGCGCCACTGGTTCCTCGTCAGCGAGCCCGAGGCCGAGCCGGTCTTCGGCGTGCCGCCGGTCGGGGGCGGATCGTCGCCGCCGCCGTCGTCACCGCCGCCGTCGTCACCGCCGCCGTCGTCACCGCCGCCGTCGCCACCGCCGGGCGCGCCGTACAGCGCCTGCGCGCCCTGCGCGTCGAGCGCGCTGATCGTGAGCGCGGGGCCGGTGCCGCCACACTGCGGGTAGTGCATCACCGACGTCGAGTCGTACGGCGTGAGCGGCCGCCAGCTGTTGTCCTCGTAGCACTGGCCGGCCTCGGGGCGGGTGTGCTCGTGGCGGAAGCCGAGCGCGTGGCCGAGCTCGTGCGCGAGCACGCCGGCCAGCGTCCAGCCGCCGCCGATGTTGCCGAGCGCGGAGCTGTCGATCAGCACGTTGCGGCTCGACCGGCCCTGGTTGGGGAAGAACGCGCGCGCCAGGTACGGCTGTCCGGACACCGGACGGATGTCGAACACCACGTTGTTGTTGGTCGCGGTGCAGCTACCGTCCTGGGCCGAGGCGTAGACGAAGTTGACGTTGGCGACCTGCTCCCACCCGTTCGTGGTGGCGGCCTCCATCGCCTGCACCACCTTCGTCTTGTTGGAGCCGAACGAGCTCGAGATGCAGTACGTGAGGTTGAGCTTCTGGGTGTCGTTCCACTTGGCGTCGAGGCTGCCGTCGCGGTGGACGATCAGCTCCTGCCCCTTGCTGTAGACCGAGTGGTAGAACTCCTCGAGCGCCTTGTAGTCGACGATCGGCGTGTCGCCGTTGACGATGTAGACGCCCCCCTCGAAGTCCTCGTGGTAGGTGGCCGCCTCGAACTCCTCGAAGCTGGGCACGTCCTCCATCGTCGACGTCGTCGTGCCGTTGAGATCGCCGGTGCAGGCGATGAGCTGGGTGGCCGCCGCCGCCGCCGCCACGCCGATGAACAGAGCGCTGCGAGTCATTGGGATCCTCCTCGGGGGGGTGGTGCCCCGGCGAGGTCCTGTTCTTCAGGAGCGATGCCAGCGATCGCGCGGCGGATCACGGCGGACAGCGTGAGATCGCCCCGAAACGCCCCAGCCCGACCGGCCAGTCGCAACCTGGGTTCACGGGCGCGAAGGTGGGCGTAACCGCGGTGACGTCTGGAACACGCGCAGGGGCGTGTTGAGACGCACACTCGACAGGCGCTGATTGTCAGCGGAAGCGAGATCGGCCGTTCAGCCGCCAGCGCTTGTCAGACGAGGCGACATCGACCTACCCGTACAGATGCAATCTGGTTGCATGCATGACCGGTCGGTCGTGACCGGGTGTCGCGTCCCGGTTGCAGTCGTGGAGGCGTTTCGCCTCTGCTCCACGGTCCGCCGCGATCACACGCGGCGCCACCTGCACGTACATGAACGCACGCGCGGTGGCCTGGCGGTCACGCGAGCGCCGCTCACTCAGGTTCACTCAGGGCGCGTCGGCGCAGGCCAGGCCGTTGCCGGCGATCGGCGTCGTGCCGACATCGAGCACGTCGGTCGTGAGCTCGCTGACGGTCTCGCCGTCGTGGGCGAACACGCGGACGCCCTCGCCGGTCGTCGCCTTGTCGGCGACGAACAGGTAGTCACCGCACACCGCGAGGTCTTGCGCGACGACGGCCGCGCCGGTGGCGGCGGCGCCGACCGTGCCCTCGGCGTCGATCGGGTGGAGCGCGCCGCTCGACTCGAACGACGGGCTGAACGCGGCGGCGATCACCCAGGTGACGTCGCCGGCGAACCCGACGCGGGTGACGAACCCGCCGAGCGCCTGGTTGGTCGGGCCGCAGGTCGCGGCGGGCGTGGCGCCGGTGGAGATCCGCACCAGGCACCCGGTCGCGTAGTCGACGTAGTCCGGCACGGTGGCGAGCAGCAGGTCGCCGGCGTAGGCCGAGCCGGCGGGCGCCTGCTCGAGCAGCCCGGACGGGTTGCTCGCCGGCAGGTCGATCGTCGTCTCCACCGTGTCGGTCGTCGTGTCGATCACGACCACCTTGCCGACCTGGTCGGCGACGAAGTTGTCGAGCAGGCCGCACGCCGCGAACACGCGGTCGCCGACGGCGTGGACCGAGACGCAGTCCGGCAGGCCGTCGCCGTCCAGCTCGGTGAGGTCGATCGAGTCGATCTCGGTCGGCGCGTCGCGGTCGATCACGCGGATGCCGTCGGCGCCGAGCGCGGCGACGTAGAGCTTGTCGCCGACGACCGCGACGTCCTGCGGGTTCGAGCCCTCGCCGGTCGAGATCTGGGTCACCAGCGTGAGCGTGGCGGCGTCGAGGATCGTGACGTTGTCGAAGCCGAACCGGTTGACGATGAACAGCTCGTCGCCGTGGCGGCGGATCACCGGGTCGGCGCTCGCGACGCCGGCGACCGCCGCGGCGTCCACCGCGAGCGACGGCGCGTCGATCGTCGAGAACACGCCGGAGGTGAAGTCGCTGGCGACGATCGCGACGCGCGCGGTCGGCGTCGCCGGGTCGGCGTCGGGCGCGACGGCGGCGTCGGGCGCGTCGTCGTCGTCGCCGACGGCGTCGCCGTTGTCGCCGCACGCGGCGAGCGGCAGCGCGGTGGCCAGGATCAGGGGGAGCGAGCGGATCAGGCGGGGCATGACGGTCTCCATCGGTTCGGTCACGAGAGCGGACAGGTCGGACGTACGTGGCTCGGCGGGGATCAGCGCCGCCACTCGACGGCGACGTACAGCGCGCGTCCGGGCAGCGGGAAGCCGGCGATGTCGGCGACCGCGCGCGGGACCTCGGCGAGGTCGGGGCGCGGCGCGGGGTCGAGCGCGACCTGCTCGACGCGGTGATCGAGCGCGTTCTGGACCTCGATCCCGACCAGCACGCCGCGGCCGAGCTCGGCGCGCACGCCCGCGCCGACGAGGTGGCGGGCCGGCACCGGGTCGAGCTCGGCCTGGTCGAGGAAGTTGCCGGCGACATAGGTGACGTCGGCCCAGCCGGCGACGACGCGGCCGCGCACCGCGCGCGCGACGTCGACGCGGAGGTAGGCGTCGTGGCGCGGCCGCAGCGGCAACTGCTTGCCGGCGAAGCTGGCCTGGGTCGTGCGCTGGCGGGTGTCGAGGTGGGTGTAGTTCGCGGTCAGCGTGACGGTGCGCGCCAGCCGCGCGGCCGCCGCGACCTCGACGCCGCGGAGCTCGGCGTCGCCGAGGTTACGCGCGCGGGCGACGCGGGCGCCGGTGACGACGAAGCCGATCGTGTCGTGCGGCCAGCTCGCGAACGCCGCGAGCTCGACCATCACGCGATCGATCGGGCCGAACCGGCGCGCCGGCGCGACGACGACGCCGGCGTCGGCCGACGGGCCGCGCTCGGCCAGCAGGTCGGGGCTGCCGACGAGGTGGCCGCGGTCGCCGTAGAGCTCCGCCAGCGTCGGCGCGCGGAAGTAGTAGCCCGCGCTCGCCTTGATCGCGACGTCCGCGGTGAGCAGCGCGCGGGTCGACACGCGCGGGCTGGGGGCGACGTCGGTGCGCGCGGGCGGCGGCGCGGCGTCGAGGTCGTCGAGGTCGAGGATCGGGTCGGTGCGCAGCACGTCGAGCCGCACCGCCGGCGCGATCACCCACCGCCCGCCGAGCACGGCGACGTCGTCGCCGAGGGCGACGCCGGCGGCGTGGCGCGTGCCGTGGACGCGCGCGTCGCCGCGCAGCGCGTCGTGATCGCGGAAGCGGTCGACGCGGCCGTCGAGCCCGAGCGCCGCGACGTGGCGGCCGCGCGCCCAGCTCGCCGCCGCCGCGGCGCCGCCGGACAGCGTGCGGTAGCGGCGATCCTGGGTGCCGACGCCGACCTCGCCGTCGAGGTCGGCGTAGCGCTGGGCCTCGATCAGGCCCCACGCCTGGGCGCGCGCGGTCGCGCCCGCGACCCCGGCCGCCTCGGCGACCTCGACCATCCCGTCGACGAGCGCGCTCGCGGTGTCGAGCTGCGCGCGCAGGCTCGGCGTCGGCGCGCGCCCGGGCAGGCCCTGCGCGCGCCAGAGGCCGCGCGCGCCCGCGGTCCACGCGACCGCGCCGTCGCGCGCGCCGGCGCGGACCGCGCCGTCGACGTGGTCGAACGCGTTGTTGGCGCGGCGCGCGTAGGTGTCGTCCTCGGCGACGAGGTTGGTGCCGTGGTCGTCGAAGTAGGTGAAGTCGCCGTCGGCGCCGGCGTAGCCGAGCGCGACCGTCGTCGCGACGCCGTCGTCGGGATCGCCCTCGCCCCACCGCGCGCGCAGGTGGCGCGCGCCGAACGAGCCGACCCCGGCCGACAGCCACAGCCGCTCGCCGGTCGCGCCGCGGCCGAGGCGGGTGTGGAGCGCGAGCGCGCCGCCGAGCGCCGCGCCGCCGAGCTCGATCGGCACGGCGCCGCGGTGGAGGGTGAGCTCGTCGAGGCCGTCGAGCTCGAACCGGCCGAGGTCGGTGGTGACGCTGGCGACGCGCGACAGCGGCACGCCGTCGACGACGACCGTGGTCTGACCCGACGACGCGCCGCGCACCGACAGCGACGCGAACGCGCCGAGCCCGCCGAGCGACCGCACCTGCGCCCCGACGCTGGCGCCGATCACGTCGGCCAGCGTCGCGGCCTCGCCGGCGCGCTCGTCGACGTGGATCCGGGTGACGAAGCCGGTGTCGGCGAGCGCGGCGCGGCGATCGCGCGCCGCCGCGGCGTCGCCGACGAGGTCGCCGACGCCGCCCCGCGGCCCGCCGTCCTCGATCACGATCACCTCGCCGCGCGGCGCGGGCGCCGGCGCGCTGGCGGGCGGCGCGCTGCCGGGCGCCTCGCCGTCGCCGTCGGCGCGCGCGAGCCCCGGGGCGAGCGTCGCGGACGCGGCGCACAGGCAGACGAGATATGGATGGTTGCGGCTCAAGTCACCCCACGTGACCGGGGTGGCGTCGAGCCGCGCACGCGCGCGGATCGCCCTCTCACCCCGAAGGTTCCACGCGGGCCGGTCTCCTGACTCCTGGTTCGTCCTCGCGCGGCGCCTTCCCGGTGCTCCCGGTGGCGTCTTGCCGCGCTCGTCCCCAGTCACAGTAGCGGGGGCTGTGCCGGATTCGCACCGGCTTCCCGTTCACCCGCGGGGTCGCTGTTCACTGCGCGTCGATGGTTGCCGTGGCTCCTGCGCCTCGTGGCGCGATCGCGGTCCTACCATGGTCGACGAGGGGCGCGTCAACCGCGATGTGCGCGCGCGTCGTCACGAGCGCGCGTCACGTCACCGCGTCACTTCTTGGGCGCGATCGAGTCGCAGACGATCTCGCCCGAGCGCGCGCGGACCTCGGTCTTCACCGCGGTGCCGGGAGGCAGCTTCATCCACAGCGCCTCCGACACCTCGCACTTGTGCGTCTTGCCCCCCTTGTCCTTGAGCTCGACGACGAACGCCTCGACGCGCGCGCCCTCGCGGCGCGCGCCGGGCTGCTGCGGCCCGGGCTTGACGCCGGTGTCGGGCCACGCGCGCTCGCCCGCGCCCGCGCCGGTCGCGACCTTCTTGTCGACCTCGGTCCACTGGTACGCGGCGTACCGGCACCACGGCTTCTCGATCGGCTCGTCCTTGTACTTCGGCGTGCACTCGCGCCGCTCCTCGAACGTGCCGTCGCCCTTGTCGACGCGGCGCACCTGGCAGTCCTCGCCGTCGGGCACCTTGCGACTGTCGAACTTCTTGGGGCTGCACGAGATCGTCCGGGCGCCGGACGGTAGCGCGTCCTGCCACGCCTCGGCCTCGACCTCGCGGAACTCCTCGATCGGGATCGTCCGCGTCCACGTCTGGGCCGCGATCTGCATCTCGGCCGACTTCTTGCGCACGCACAGGAACCAGATCGAGAAGATCGCGACCGCGACCACGACGAGGATCGAGATCCACCGCCACGGCCCGCGCTTCTGGATCATCGGCGGCTTCGCGCCCTTGCCGGCCAGCTCGGCCTCGGCGCGCTTGGCGTCGTCCGGAGCGAACGCCGCCGCGCTCTTGGCGACCTGGTCCGCCCGCGTCTTGACCGTGCCCGCCTCGCCGAGCGGCGCGCCACAGCCGACGCAGAACGTCGCCTTGGCCCCGTTGGCCTGATCGCAGCTGCCGCACTTCTTGTCGAGGCCGGCGTAGTCGTCCCTGACCGCGACCTTCTCGCCCTCCGCCGGGAAGTAGCGCTTGGTCTGGTCCTGCGCCGCGCCGCACTCCGGGCAGTGCTTGTGGGTCACCCCGAGCAGCTTCTTCGCGCCGCAGAACCCGCAGTCCCACAGCATCTCGTAGCGCTTGACGTCCTCGCTCATCGCCTCCCAGGGTACCAAACGTCGTCGTTGACGCGCGCGGGGTGGCGGCGCGATCCTGTGCCGCATGAGGGTCCCCCCGCCGCTCGGAGCCGCGCTCGCCCTGGTCGCGCTCACCGCGGGGTGCGTCGGCAGCATCAGCGGCGGTGGCGGCGACGATGACGACGACGACGATCCGCAGCGCGACGGCGGCGGCGGCGGTGACGGCGGCGGCGGCGGCGGTGGTGACGGCGGCGGCGGCGCGCCCGACGCGGGCGTGCCGCTCGACGAGGAGCCCGCCGGGCTCGAGGGCATCACCGCCGCCCACAACGCGGTGCGCGCGATGGTCGGCGTCGGCCCGATGACGTGGGACCCCGAGGTCGCGGCGATCGCGCAGGCGTGGGCCAACCAGTGCGTCGACGTGCAGGCGCCCGCGGGCCTCATCGACCACAACGCGGGGCGCAGCGACGGCTACCCCGAGTACGTCGGCGAGAACATCTACGGCTCGGGCGGCGCGGCGTCCGGCACCGACGCGGTCGCGCTGTGGGCGAGCGAGGAGGAGGACTACGACTACGCGACCAACACGTGCAGCGGCGTGTGCGGCCACTACACGCAGGTCGTGTGGGCGACCTCGACCAAGCTCGGCTGCGGGATCTCGAGCTGCCCGGGCCTCACCTACGGCAACTCGGTCGTGTGCAACTACGCCCCCGGCGGCAACATCGGCGGGCAGCGGCCGTACTAGGCGCCGGCGGCGCCCGCCTACCGGTACGTCTTGGTGCCGCGCGCGGACATCGTGCCGGTGACCTTCAGCTTCTGGCCGCCCTGGTCGAAGTCACCCGTGAGCGGGCCGTCGAGCGTGAACGTCAGCGGGAGCACCCGCGCGGTGTCGACGACGAACGTGCCCTGACCGTCGATCGCCATCGCGCGCGCGGGATCGGTCGAGGCCATCTTGACCCAGTAGGTGAACGTAGCGTCGGCGGTCCCGACGGCGTCGAGGCGGATCGCGAACGAGCTGACCGTCATCTCGTCGGGCGCGCCGAACACGTCGGCGAACTGCGCCGGCTTGAGCTTGACCTTCTTGCCGACCTTGAACGTCTTGCCGACGAGCACCTTGCGCAGCTTGTCGCCCCGCCCGAAATCGCCGTGCTCCTTCTGCACCGCGGTGAGCTCGTCGCCGGTGACGGCGTTGCCGTCGGGGCGCGTGACCTTCATGCCCGACGCGCCGAAGTCGATCAGGTAGGTCTTGCCGGCGAGCACCGTCGGCTCCGGCTGCCCCATCGGCTGGTTCTCGGTGGCGGCGCCCCACACGACGCGGATCTTGCGCGGCACGCCGTCGGACACCTCGAGCAGCTCGATCGTGTGCGGCTTGTCGTTCGACATCGACAGCGGGATCGTCTGACCGGCCATGTCGATCGTCATGTCGATCGTCATGCGCGACGTCTCGTCGATGAACGCGCCGGCAGCCAGCGGCTTCGGCTTGCCGAACTTGACCGACTTCTTCGCCTTCGCCTTCGACTTCTTGGCGGCGACGGCGGTGTCGGCGCGCGCGGGCGAGGGCGCCGCGGCCTCGGTCAGCGCGGCGGCGCCGGCGACGAGCGCGAGGAGCAGGACGAACGGACGCAGGCGGCGCATCAGGACCTCACTCGTAGCGGTTGAGGGTGTGAACGGTCATCGTGCCGGTGATCTTCCCGTCGGGGGTGGCCCCCTCGATCGTGGCGGTGCCCAGGACCTCGACCGGCCGGGCGTGCGCCACGTCGAGCCTGACGATCGCCTTCATCGGCATCTTCACGCCGCCGGCGCGGACGAGGTCGATCGCGACCGCGAAGCTCGCGATCTCGCCGTCGCGCCCGGTCCAGGTCACGGTCGCCGACTTGACCTCGTCGGCCGCGCCCATGTCCGCGGCGACCTGGGCGATGTCGGCGGCGCCGAGCGCGACCGGCGAGCCCTGGGTCCACGCCCGGCCGGTGAGGATCGCCGCCATCCCGGGCAACCGACCGAGCTCGCTGCCGAAGTCGTCCTCGAGGATCGCGCGCTCGTCGTCGGACACGGCCTTGCCGTCGACGGTGGCCATGATGAGCTGGCCCGCGTCGTCGCGCGCGACGACGTACGTCTTGCCGGCGACGGGGAGCGCGTGCTCCTCGGCCTTGCCGGCGGCGGTCTGGACGTCGCGAGCGGCCTCGTAGTGGACCTCGACCCGGGTGCGGAACGCGCCGCGGACGTCGAGGACCTTGGTCCGCTTGGTGACGTGGCGCTCCATCCGGAGCGACGTCGGCGCGCCCGCGTCGGCCTCGGCGATCGAGAGGTCCTGGACGGCGTCGTCCTGGGTGTGCTGGACGACGCCGGCGACGGCCGGGACCTGCGCGATCGTCAGCGTCGGACCGGCGGGGGGAGCGTCGCCGGGGGGCGAGGGCGCGGCGTCGCGGGTGCCGGGGCTCGCGGCCGTGGCGCTGGCAGTCCCGGTGCCGGGCGGCGCGTCCTTGCCAGAGCCACACGCGGCGAGCGCGGTGAGCAGGACCACCGTGAGGCACGAGCGGCGCGGGGGCATCGGCGGAGGAGAGTAGCATCGGGATCATGAAGCGCCCGGCCGTCGTCGCCTCCGTCGCCGTGCTCGTCGGGCTGTGTGCGTGCGGGGGCGAGACGCCCGGAGATCCCGACGCGCGGGCGGCGCCCGACGCCGCCGCCGGCCCCGACGCCGCCGCCGGCCCCGACGCGCCGCGCGCGTGCCTGCAGTGGACCCGCGTCGAGGTCGCGTCGACGGCGCCGCCGGTCTCGATCGATCCGGTCGCGGTGACGACCGCGCGCACGACGCGCGTCGAGATCACCGCGACGCTCACCACGTGCGACGAGCTGGCGATGACGGTCGTGCGCTACGACGAGGCGACGCGCCGCGCGTTCGCGCCGGTCGCGGCGCTGCGCCCGGACACGCCGTGCGAGCCGCGGCCCGAGGCGGTGACGCGCCCGATGGCGCTGCGGTTCCCCGCGGTCGGGACGTGGACGGTGCACGCCGGCCCCGACGCGAGCGCGCCGTCGTTCGAGGTCGTCGTCGGGGCGCCGCCGGACCGCGCGTGCGGCGTCGCCGGCGCGTGCGCGATGGACTGCGACTGTACCGAGACCGAGCCCGGCACGCGCTGCCTCGGCGGCGAGGGGCTCGGCGGGCCGTTCACGCAGTGCGCGCGGCCATGCGAGGTCGACCGTGACTGCGGCGGCGCGGGCGTGTGCCTCGATGTCGACGACGGCCTCGCGTCCGCGTGCGTCGACGGGATCGAGTGCGACGACGCGCGGCCGTGCGCGGACGGGTTCGCGTGCGAGGCGGGCGCGTGCGTCGCGACGTTCTCGCTGGGGACCGGCAACCGCGTCGCGTGCGGCTGCGACGCCGACTGCGCCGCGCCGCTGCGCTGCGTCGCCGACGCCGACGGCGACGGCGCGCGCTGCGAGGCGACGTGCCCGACCGACGGCCCGTGGTGCGACGGCGCGCACTTCTGCGGCACGCGCTTCCAGGACGTGTCGGGGCTCGCCGCCGTCGACGGCGTGTGCGGCTGGGTCGGCGAGTAGCGCGGGACGAAGGACGGATACGGCGACGGAGACGGAGACAGAGACGGAGACGGACACGGAGACGGAGACGGATACGGATACGGAGACGGAGACGGCGCGCGCCCCGACGCCGGTCTACTCGATCACCCGCAGCCGGCGCGGGCCGAGCGTGTCGGTCCCGCCCGCGTGCACCGGCAGCGCGGCGTTGCGCTCGGGGCGCCGCTCGACCTCGGGCGCGGGCCGGATGTCGGCGGGGCGCGCGGCCCACGCGCGCTGGACGTCGCGATCGAGCAGGTGGGTCGGGCGGACGTTGCCGAGGGCGCTCGCCATCACCGCGCGGACGTCGGGGTGATCGCGCTCGAGCTGATCGATCAGCCGCGTCATCGCCTCGCGCTTGAGCCCGTCCTGCGAGCCGCACAGGTTGCACGGGATGATCGGGAACCCGACGCCGGCGGCGTACTCGGCGATCGTCTTCTCGGCGCAGCCGATCAGCGGGCGGATCACCTCGAACCGGCCGTCGTCGGTCGTGTACTTCGCCGGCATCGCCTGGAGCTTGCCGGCGTAGACGAGGTTGAGCAGGAACGTCTCGAGCCCGTCGTCGCGGTGGTGGCCGAGCGCGAGCTTGTTGCAGCCGAGGCGCTCGGCCGCCGTGTACAGGATGCCGCGACGCAGCCGGCTGCACAGCGAGCAGTACGTCTGCTTGTCGTCGAGGTGCGAGGTGACGACCGAGTAGGTGTCCTCGGCGAGGATCTCGAACGGCCAGCCCGACGCCTCGAGCCAGCCGCGCAGCCCCGCTCCGTCGTACCCCGGCTGGCGCTGGTCGAGGTGGACCGCCACCAGCTCCACCTTGAACGGCAGCCGCGGCACCAGCTCGCCGAGCAGCTTCATCAGCGTGTAGCTGTCCTTGCCGCCGCTCATCGCGACCATCACGCGGTCGCCCTCGGCCAGCAGCTCGTGCTCGACGCAGGTGTCCTTGACCTGGCGGTAGAGGAGCTTCTCCAGGCGGCGCACGGCGTCGAGCATGCGCGCATCCTACGGGCCGCGCGGCCCTATGCAAGGGCGACGTTCAGGTCGACGTGCACGGCCGGATCACCGTGACGGTCACCCGGCGGTTCAGCTCCTGGAGCGCGGCCAGGTGGTCCGGATCGACCGCGGGCGCGCCCGGGGCCGCCACCTCGGGCGCCCGCGGCTCGCGCGCGCCGGCCCCGGCGGTCTCGAGCTTGGACGTGGCGACGCCGCGGCCCTGCAGGTAGCGGCCGAGCGCCTCGCCGCGCGCGACCGACAGCGCGTCGCCGTCGGCGTCGCCGGTGGCGGAGACGTGCGCGGTCACCCGCAGCTTGAGCTGCGCGCAGCTCTGCGCGAGCTGGACCAGCTTGTCGAGCACGACCTTGCTGCGCTCGATGTCGAGCTGGGTGCCGCCGGTGACGAACTCGACATCGACGTCGGCGGTGGCGTTGACCGTGCGCGCGAACGACGGCTCGAGGATGTCCGGTCCTGCGGCGGCGGCCGCCGCCGAGGCGGCCGCGTCGGCCGAGGCCTGCTTGGCCTGCGCCGCGGCGCCCTCGAGCTTGTCGACGGTGCGGGTGAGGGTGTCCAGCTCCGTCAGCACGCCGGCGAGCTCGGCCTCGAGCTCCTTGTTGCCGCGCGCGACGGCCGCCTCGGCCAGCCGGCGCTGCTTGGCGTCGATGTGCCCGCCGATGTCCCCGCGCAGGGCGGCCGCGCGGTCGACGATGTTGTCGAGGCGGCTGCGCAGCGCCGCCAGCTGCGCCTGCGCCTCGGGCAGCCCGGCGGTGTCGGGCGCCAGCGGGCGGGCGCGTTCGGCGAGCCGCGCGTGGCGGACCTCGGCCTCGGCGATCCGCCGCTTCCACGTGTCGTGGAACGCGCTGGCCTGGGCCCGCGTGCGGGTGAAGTCCTCGGGACGGTGGTCGCACCCGGCGCCGGCGGCGCCGGCGGCCCCGACGGCGAGGGTGAGGACGAGGGCGGCGAGCAGCTTGCGACCGTGCGACATGGCAGGGCTCGTCGGTATCACGGCGCGTTCGGGCGCGGCAACCCGGCGCGGAGGGCCTCGGCCTGGCGGTCGAGGATCTCGCGCGGGACGGCGCCGAGCGCGCGTCGCACCGGCTGCTGGACCAGGCGCGCGCCGAGCCGCCACAGATCGCCGCGGACGCGCGGCACGACGTGGAGGTGGACGTGCGGCACCGTCTGCGCCGCCGCCGGCCCGTCGTTGACGAGGTAGTGGACGTCGTCGCACGGCAGCGGCCCGGCGCGCAGCGCCGCCGCGATCCGCGCGCCGGCGCCGAGCAGCGCCGCCGCCGCCGCCGGCGGGAGCTCGTCGACGCGGACGGCGTGCACGCGCGGCACGACGAGCACGTGCCCCGGGCGCCACGGGTAGATGTCCATGAACGCGATCAGATCCGGCTCGTCGAGGACGCGGCTCGCGGGCGCGCGCCCGTCGACGATGTCGCAGAAGATGCAGGCCACGCCCGTTGGTACCACCGCGCGCGCCGCGCATGGCACGCTCGCGCCGTGCCCGACCACGCCACGATCTACGCCCCGCTCCACCTGTTCCCCCGGGCAGAGCAGCTCCGGCCGTTCACCGACGACGCGGCGGACGCGACTATCGACAGCGACGGCGAGGCGCGCGCGACGGTGCGCTGGCCGGACCTCGCGATCACGATCTCCCGGATGCCCGACGCGCAGATGGGCGCGCACCTGCAGGGGCTCCAGGGCTACGTCCGGGCGCACGGCGGCGGCGACGGGCTCGTCGGGCGGGCGCTCGCGACGCTGTCGGTCTACGGGTTCGTGATCGAGCCGGGGTTCGACGAGGCCGGGCGCGCGATGCGCCTGGTGTCGGGCATCACCGGCGCGACCGACGGCCTGTGCTTCCTCGACGGCGAGCTGTACGACGCGACCGGCCGCGCGATGATCGCCGAGGGCGATCTGCGCCCCGACGCGGCGCGCGTGGCGCGGCGCGCGGTGGTGTTGCTCGCCACCGCGTTCCGCGGGCTGCTCGAGGACGACGCGGGCGGCGAGCACGAGGCGAAGGCGGAGGCGCTGCGCCAGCGGCTGGTCGCGTGGCTCGACGCGCAGCCCGGGGTCGCCGACGAGGTCGAGCGCGGCGAGCGCGCGGGGCTCGACGCGCCGATCGGCCAGCTCCACCCGCAGCAGCGGATCGACATGGTGTGGCGGGCCGAGGGCGCGGTCGTGCTGCTGTGGGCGCTGCGCGTGCGCGGGCTGCCGCCGCACGACGTCTCGGAGCACCCGTACGAGATCTGCGAGCGCATCGGCGTGCTCGAGGCGCTCGTGCCGGAGCTCACGGCCCCGGCGCTGCGCGAGCCCGAGGAGCTCGACGCGATGCGCCGGCGCCTGCTCGGGCTGCACTGGCGGCTGCGCGAGCACCGCCTGTCGCCCGAGGGACGCGTCGACCTCGCGGCGTTCGCGCGCGACGCGTGGTTCGGCGGGTTCGAGCTGGACGACGTGCCGCTGCTCGACGGCGACCTCGCGGTGTGCGGCGCGGCGCTCGCCGCGGCCGACGACGACGCGGTCGGGCTGGCCGGGTCGATCGCGGTGGAGCGCCACCACGCGGCGAACTGGCTCGTCGGCGAGCACCCGGTGTACTCGCGGGTGACCACGCCGACGTGACCGGGACCACGGGGTCTGCGCTTGGCGCGCGCGCCGCGGCCGCGCGATGATGCGGGCATGAAGCGATGTGTGGCGCTCGCGCTGGCCGCGACGACGGTGGTGACGATGACGACCGCGGCGAGCGCGCAGCCGGGCGTGCCCGCGCCGCCGCCCGCGCCCGCGCCCGACGAGCCCGCGC
>WYBA01000040.1 GCA_011526095.1 Myxococcales bacterium
CGCCCGGCGCGACTTGCGCCGCGGCGTCCGCCGGCGCGCCGCGCCCGCCGGCCTCGGCGGCCTCGGCGGCCGCGGCGGCCGCGGCGGCCGCGGCGATCGACCAGTGCAGCACGAGCGCGACGTCGCCGAGCATCACCACGCCGCCCGGCTCGACCGGGGTCATCACGCCGGGCGCGAGCCGCGCGCCGCGGACGTGCGTGCCGTTGCGGCTGCCGGCGTCGACGATCGCGAGCGGCTCGACGTGGAGCGTGGCGTGGTGCCGCGACACCGACGGGTGATCGATCCGGATCGTGCTCGCCCGCGCCCGCCCCAGCGTGACCGGCGCGTCGCCATCCACCGGGAACGTGCGCTGGCTGCCGTCGACGAACAGCCGGACGAGCAGGCGCGAGCTGACGTCCGGGCGGACGACGACCGCGCAGCCGTCGGTCGCCGCGTCCTCACCCGCGGCGCCGGGGTCGACAGGAGGAGACCGCACCCGAGCGGCGATGGTATCCCACCGCCGCCGGGGGAGGCACGCCATCGCGCCGCCACCTCCCCCGCGACGACCACGCCCCGGCCCGCCGCGGGGGTATGATCGACGCGGTGGATCGTCGGGGGTGCCCACGTCGACACGGGTCCGCGCGCGCGCGCGCGTGGGTCGCCATCACCGTCGCGGCGCTCCTCGCCATCGGCGGCGGCGGCGGGTGCGGCGGGGACGACGGCGGCCGGCTCGAGCTGACGCGCTGGACGCTCCACGTCGACGGCCGCGCGCCGGCCGAGGTGACGCTGCCGGCCGACCTCGGCGCGCGGGTGCCGCGCGCCGACACCCGCTACGACCTGTCGACCACGGCCGCGCTGCCCGCGGCGCTCGTCGGCCGGCCGGTGCGGCTGGCGCTGCGCGGGTTCGAGGGCCGCGTCACGCTGGTGGCCGACGGCGCGCCCGCGACCGAGCTGACCCGCCCCTGGCTCGACGGCTACCGCCGCCGCGGCCCCACGGTGTTCGAGCTCCCGGCGGACGCGACCGCGGACGCGCGCCTCGAGCTCACGCTCACCGTCGACCACCGGTGGTCTCACAGCGCGTGGTTCGGCGTCGCGCCGTCGCTCGCCGACGCCGCGCGCACCGACTGGCGCGTGGTCACCGCCGACGTGGCGAACCTGTCCGTCAGCGCCGCCGCGGTCGTCGTGCTGCTGCTGATGGGCCTGACGTGGCTGCGCGTCTACCTCGCCGATCGCGAGCGCCGCACCTACCTGTGGTTCGCGCTCGAGGCGATCAGCGTCACCGGCTACCCGCTGTTCGTCCTCGGCACGCTCCAGCACGTGTTCGGCCGGTACGACGTCCCCGCGCTCCACATCAGCCTCGCCGTCGCGATCACCGCCTCGGTGGAGTTCACCCGCAGCTACTTCGACCTGCGAGCGCGGGTGCGCTGGCTGTGGCCGGCGTGCGCGGCGGTCTCGGCGGTCACGCTGCTGCTGCCCGACCCGCACACCGGCAACCTGGTGACCGCGCCGATCCTGGTGGCCTACCTCGCCGGCTGCCTCGGCTACGAGATCGTGCTGTCGGCGCGCGAGACGCGCCGCCGCGCCGGTGAGCGGCGCGCGCGCTACATCCTGGCGTCGTGGATCGGGATGGCCGTCCTCGGCGTCCCGGACTTCGCCTACTGGTGCGGCCTGGGCGACCTCACCGGCGGCGCGCGCGTTGGCAGCCTGGGGATCGCGATGATCGCGTTCTGGCTGTCGATGGTGCTGAGCGCCGAGCACGTCGCGACGCTGCGCCAGCGCGCCGCGCTCGCCGCGGAGCTGTCGGCGCGCGTCGTCGAGCTCGAGGCGCAGGGCCGCGAGAACGCGCAGCTCAACCGCGAGCTGCAGCGCCAGATCGCGGAGCGCTCCGGCCAGCTCGCCGACGCGCTGGCGCGGATCGCGCGGCTGCGCCCCGACGAGCCGGAGGCGCTCGCGCCGGGCGCGGTCGTCCACGACCGCTACCGGGTGATCCGGCCGATCGGCGCGGGCGGCATGGGCGCGGTCTACGAGGTCGAGCGCGTGACGGACGGGCGCAGGCTGGCGCTCAAGGTGGCGCGGCGCGCGCACGGCGAGGCCGTGGCGCGGCTGGCGCGCGAGGCGCAGCTCGCCGCGACCGTCCGCCACCCGCACCTGGTGTCGGTGGTCGACGTCGACGTCGCGTCCTCCGGCCTGCTGTTCCTGGTGATGGAGCTCGTCGACGGCGACAGCCTGCGCCAGCTGGCGCCGCACCACGGCGAGCCGAGCTGGGCGATCCCGGTGCTCGCCCAGCTCGCCGACGGGCTGGCGGCGCTCCACGCCAGCGGCGTGATCCACCGCGACCTCAAGCCGTCGAACGTGCTGGTGACGACCGCCGCCGACGGCGACCTGGCGGTGAAGATCGTCGACTTCGGGATCGCGCGCCAGGTCGACCACGACGCCGGCGGCGACGACGGCGACGACGGCGACCCGCTCGTCGACGCGCCCGGCGCCCCGCCGGCCCGCGGCGACGTGGTCGAGGCCGAGCCCGAGCCGCCGACCGCGACCGCGATGGGGCTGCCGCCCGACGTCGCGTCGCCGCCGCCCCGTCCGCGCGCCGACCGGCTCACCCGCACGGGCTACGTCCCGGGCACGCCCGCCTACATCGCGCCCGAGCTGGCGCGGGGCGACGCGGCCGTCACGACCGCCGCCGACGTCTACGCGCTCGGCGTCATCGCGTTCGAGCTGCTCACCGGCGCGCCGCCGTTCGCGCGCCCGCAGGTCCGGCTCGCCGCACGGCGCGAGCGCCTCGACCCGCTGCCGACGGTGGACGCGCGGTGGCGCGACGCGCCGCCGGCGCTGGTCGTCGCGCTCCGCGCCTGCCTGCACCCCGAGCCGGCCGGCCGCCCGACCGCCGCGGCGATCGCGACGCTGCTGCGCGAGGCGCGGGCCCAGGGCGCGGCGTGACGATCAGGCGCCGGGTCGAGGCCCAGGCGCGTGCACCTCGACCCGCGGCGGCGGCTCCTCGATCGTCCCCAGCGGCGCGGTCGACAGCGGCAGCAGCAGCGTGAAGGTCGTGCCGCAGCCCGGCGCGCTGTCGACGGTGACGGCGCCGCCGCGCTGCCGGATCGCGCCGTGCACCGACGGCAGGCCGAGCCCGGTGCCGTGCCCCGGCGGCTTGGTCGTGAAGAACGGCTCGAACGCGCGCGCCCGGACCTCCGGCGACATGCCCGCGCCGGTGTCGGTGACGGCGATCGCCGCGTACGTGCCGGGCGCCAGCTCGGGCGGCCGCGCGACGTCGGCCTCGTCGATCGTCCGGCGCGCCGTCGCGACGCGCAGCTCGCCGCCGTCGGGCATCGCGTCGCGCGCGTTGATCGCGAGGTTGAGCAGCGCCATCTCGAGCTGCCCTGGATCGATCGCTATCCGCGCGTCGCCGTCGGCGACGTCGAACGCGACGCGGACGCCGCCGCCGACGACGCGCGCGACGATCGACTGCGCGGCGAGGACGAGATCGTCGAGCCGCCCGACGCGCGCCGCGGCCGGCTGCTGGCGTGCGAACGTCAACAGCGAGCCCGCCAGCTCCGAGGCGCGCTGCAGCGACTGGCGCAGCAGCGCCGCCTCGCGCCCCAGCTCGCCGCCGCCGCCGCCGCCGTCGCCGCCCGCGCCGGGCCCGGCGCCGGTGCGCCGGTCGATCCGCCGGTCGATCCGCCGGTCGATCCGATCGACCGTCAGCATCAGCACCGTCACGAGGTTGTTGATGTCGTGCGCGACCGATCCCGCGAGCCGGGCGAGCGCCTCGAGCTTGTTCGTCTCGGCGAGCTGGAGCTCGAGCCGGCGCCGGTCGGTGATGTCGACGACCCCGCCGACGATCCGCCGCGGCGTCCCGTCCGCGTCGACGATCGTGCGGCCGCGATCGCGCAGCCACCGCACCTGGCCGTCCTTGCGCACGATCCGGTACTCGCACGTGAAGTCGCGACCGGCCGCGACCGCCGCCGTGACCACGGCCGCGGCCGCGCGATCGTCGGGGTGGACGATCGCCACCCAGCCCCCGAGCCCGCGCACGTCGACCAGCCGGTAGCCGGTCACCGGCTCGAACGCACCGGCGACGATCGTCGGGACGAGGTCGGGCGCCCCGAGGTCCGCGACGTAGACGTAGTCCGACGCCAGCTCGGCGATCACCCGGTGGAGCTGCGCCTGCTCGCGCGCGGTCGCCGCGCTCGCCTCGCGCGTCGTGACGTCGGCGACCACGCCCGTGATCGTCGCGACCCGGCCGTCGTCGCCGGCGATCCCCTGCCCCGTCGCCTGGAGCCACCGCGCCGGCGCCGCGGCGGTGCGGAACACGACCTCGTGCGGCCCGGGCGCCTGCAGCGCCCGCGCCGCCGCCGCGCGATCGTCGGGGTGGATCCGCGCGACCACCTCGTCGATCGACCGGCTCCCCGGGCCGCCGTCGCCGCCGAGCAGCCGCCACACCGCGGCGGTGGCGCGGACGGCCCCCGCCTCGACCTCCCACGTCCACGCGCCGACGCCCGCCGCGTCGAGCGCGGTCGCGAGCTCGGCCGCGGCCAGGCTACCGTCCGGTCGTGGCGTCCCGTCCAACGGCGCCAGGGTACCGGATCCGGGGCAGCGCGGTCACCTGCCTCGGGTGATCACAGAATGCGTCGGTCACGGCACGGGAGGTCGCGCCGCGAGCTCGCGCTCGCACAGCGCGGGCCACGCGCCGGTGACGCCGAGCGCCGCCGCCTGCTCGACGCACAGCGTGAACGCCTCGACCGCGGCCTGCTCGACCGGCGCCGCCTGCTCGGCCAGGACGTCGCAGAACACGGTGACCACGTCCTGGCCCGCCTTCGCGACCGACGCCGGCACCTCGAGGTCGGCGATCGCGTCGCCGAGCGCGCGTCGGAGCTGGCCGGCGCGCGCGATCGCCTGGACCGCGGCGAACGGGTACAGCGCGACCAGCGCGTCGTCCGCGCGCACCTTGTCGAGGTACTGCTGGGCCTCGGCGGCGGCCTTCTGCAGCTCGCGCACCCACTCGGCGAACCGCTTGGACGCGCCCTGATCGCGCTCGAAGTCGACGTTCCTCGGCGCGCCCAGCGCGCGCGCGAGGGCGGCCTCGACCCGCACGTCGGCCTCGACGAACATCGCCAGCCCCGCCGCCTCGCCGACCGCCGCGCCGCGCCGCGCGCGCTGCGTCGGGTCCTCGATCGCGTCGAGGTCGGCGCGGACACGGTCGTCGGCCCACAGCTTCAGGACCTGCCCCGCCTGGGCGCGGGCGGCCTTGACGTCGACGGCCTTGCGCGCGACGACCGCGCGGTCCTCGGTGCGCGCCCGGCACGTCCGCGGCGCGCCCTTGGCGCGCGGCTTCGCCTCGACGCACAACCCGTCGACCGACGCCGCGCACGACGCCTGCCACAGCACGTCCGCGAGCTGCCCGGCGTGGACGATCTGATCGCTGGCGGTGCGCGCGGCCTTGAGCCGCTTGCGCAGCTCGGCGGCGTCGCGGGTGTCGCGCGGCGGCGCCTCGACCGCCACCGGCGGCGGCGCCTCGGCCTCGGGCGGCGGCGCGACCGCCACCGGCGGCGCCTC
>WYBA01000345.1 GCA_011526095.1 Myxococcales bacterium
CAGGATCTCGAAGTCCGCTCATCCTGGGCCTGGCCGAGCGCCAGCGCCCTTCGACGGGGCTCTGGGTGAGCGGGACAAGGCTGCTCGTCAGACCGCGATCTCCGACGACGTCGGTGGGAAGCTCAGGGCGAGCGGAGGGGATCTACGCTGATCGGCCCTCCCAGGGTGAGCGGCGCAGGGCGGTTCGCCAGACGGCCATTGCCGACGACGTCGGTGACAGGCGGCGGACGAACGGACTCTTGCGTGCGTCGCCAACTGACCGGCATTGGGCGTAGCAGGGCGCCAGTTTCTTGCCCCCCGGCGTGGGCGCCGGCGATCCTGACGCGGTGATGGACAAGCGCATGCTCGTCGACCAGCTCACCGAGCGGCTGCGCGCCTCGGCGCGCGCCGCGCTCGACGCCGCCGAGGCCACCGCGGCCGAGGCCAAGGACGGCGCGACGCCGGCGGAGAAGCGCGAGGACGCGCGCGCCGCGCAGCAGATGAGCAGCCTGGGCCGCGCGCAGGACCGCCGCGCCCAGCGCACGCTGGCCGAGATCGACGCGCTGATCGCGTTCGCGCCGGGCCCGCTGGCCCAGACCGCGCGGATCGCCGTCGGCGCGATCGTCGAGATCGAGGACGCCGACTCCGGCGAGGGCCGCACGTTCTTCCTCGCGCCGGTCGGCGCCGGCGTGACGCTGACCGGCCCGGGCGGCGACGGCATGCTGTCCGTCGTGACGCCGGCCTCGCCGATCGGCAAGGCCGTGCTCGGCAAGAAGGTCGGCGACGTCGTCGACGTCACCGTCGACGGCGACGTCCGCGAGTGGTCGATCACCTGGGTGGCGTAGGCGCGGGGCCTGCCGTCACGCCGGCGCGCTGGCCTCGCGGTCGATCAGGCGGGGCTCGCCGCCCCGCCCGTCGCGCGCGGCGCGACGGGACCCACCCCGCACAGAGCTGCCGTCACGCCGGCGCGCTGGCCTCGCGGTCGACCGCCATGCCCATCGCGTGGATGCCCTTGTCGACGTAGATCGTCGTGCCGGTGATCCCGGCGGCGAGCGGGCTGCAGAGGAACGCCGCGGTCGCGCCGACGTCCTGGGCCGCGAGGCGCTCGCGCAGCGGCGCGTTGCGCTCGGCGTAGTCGATCATCTGCTCGATGAAGCCGATCGCCGAGGCCGCGCGCGACGCGTAGGCGCCGGCCGAGATGACGTTGACGCGGTGGCCCCACTGGCGCCCCGCCTCGTACGCGAGCGTCCGGGTGTCGGACTCGAGCGCGGCCTTGGCGCTCGACATCCCGCCGCCGTAGCCGGGGATCACGCGCTCGGCCGCCATGTACGACAGCGACAGGAACGCGCCGCCGCGGCGCATCACCGGCCCGAGGTGCCGGACCATCGACACCATCGAGTACGCCGACGCGCCGATCGCCGCGAGGTAGCCCTTGCGCGAGGTCTCGCTCAGCGGCTTCTTCACCTCGGGCCCGTTGGCGAGGCTGTGGACGACGATGTCGACGCCGCCGTCGCCGAAGTCCGCGCGCATCTGCGCCGCGAGCCCGCCGATCGTGAAGTCGCCGCACTCGCGGTAGCGCCGGCTGTCCTTGACCTCGGCCGGGACGTCGTCGAGCGCGTCGTACTCGGCGTCGAGCGCGTAGACCTTCTCGAACGCCATCTTGCGGCCGTCGGCCAGCGTCATCGACGCGTCCAGCTTCCCGCGCTCGAGCAGCGTGCGGAAGATGCTCAGCGCGGGCGGCCACGTCCCCACGCACACCGACGCGCCGGCCTCGGCGAGCGCCTTGGCGATCGCGAACCCGAAGCCGCCGTCGTCGGCAACGCCCGCGACCAGGGCGCGCTTGCCGGTGAGATCGATGCTCAGCATGGGGCGGGTCTTACCACGCCTGCCCCCCGGGCCGAGATCGGCCGCCGCTAACGCGCGCCGGGCGGGCGCGGCACGACCTCGATCCCGTGGCCGCGCACCGCGAACACGCACTCGCCGGCGTCGCCGTCGGCGTCCGCGACGAAGTCGTGCGGGTCGTCGTCGTCGACCCCGGCGACGATCTCGTCGCCCGGTCCGACCGCGCGTCCGTCCGCCATCCGCGCGCCGCCGTGGACGACGAGCGCGACCTCCTCGCCGAGGTGGCGGTGCCAGGGGAACCGGGCGCCGCGCGCGACGCGCACCAGGCCGCACTGCGCGCCGGCGTGGCGCGGCCCGGGCGCGACGCCGAGCACGCGGACGCCCGCCGCCAGCGTCGACCAGGCCGCGGGGGTCTCGATCTGGCCGAGCAGCGCCGCGGCGCGCGCGACGTCGAGGTCGAACAGCGCCGCGACCCGGGCGGCGAACCGGCCCGGGCCGCCGGCAGGCGATGGCCCGCCCACCGCCGCGAGCAGCCGCGCCCGCGCCTCGGCCGACGGCGCGACCGGCGCGAGCGCCTCGCCGATCCGCCCGGCGGCGCGCTGCCACCGCGACAGCTCCAGCGCGAGCGCGGGGTCCGCCGCGACGGCGCGCTCGACCTCGGCGGCGTCGTCCGCGTCGAGGGCGCCCAGGGCGTACAGCGGCAGCAGCTCGTGGAGGTCGGCGGACATGGGCAGGTACGGCGGGCTGGGGGGGCCGGGGCGGACCCGCCGCAGAGACTACGACGGGCCGCCGCCTCCGGATCGGCGCGATCTCACGCGACGGCCGTGCGAACCTCGCCGGCGTCATGAGCGAGCCTGTCAGGCCCACCCGCGCCGTGCCGCCGTGGCAGCTCGGCGTGTTCATCGGCGTGTCGATCGTCCTCGGCACCGCCGTCGGCAACAACGTCGCCGACGCTCGCTGGGCGCAGATCTTGATCGGCGCCGCGGCCGCGGCCGGCGTCGGGCTCGCGCTCACCGGGATCGCGGCGCTGTGGCGCAAGCGCCGCGGCTGACGCTGGCCCGGTGGCGCCGGCGCGCCGTCGTCAGTCGACCACGATCTGCCGCAGGTCGAGGCCGCCGGCGAACAGGTACGACACCGCGTCGGAGTAGCCCATGACCTCGATGCCGCAGGTCGCCGAGCACTCGATCGTGTGCTGGCCGCCGGTGACCATGATCCGGCCGGCCTTGTAGCTGCCGCCGAACGCCGCGAGCTGCGAGGTGACGTCCGCGCCGTCGACCCGGACCGTGCCGTTCATCGGCGTCGCGATCGCGACGTAGTTCATCTCGTACTGCGCCGGGACGAGGATCGTGTAGTCCTCGCGGAACTGCTCGGTCGGCACCGCGATGGCCATCGACGGGTCGCCGTTGCCCGACGACGCCGTGCCGAGCGCGTCGCTCCAGATCACCGACTCGAGGTAGTGGCCGATCATGATCGGCTCGTTCGACGTCACGACCGTGTCGGCGGTGATCTTGACCTCGCAGAACTGGCCCGGGCCGAGCGCGCCGCAGTTGCCCGACACCGTCGTCGGCGTCGGCGTGATCGTCACCGCGGTGGCGTCACGCTGCGCCATGATCCGCAGGTGGTCGGCGTCGGCGTTGCGGACCTGCGACCGCGCGATCGCGAACGACTTGCCCCAGGTCGAGGTGGGGAACATCGAGTCCTCGACGTGGTCGGCGCAGCACGGGCCGCTGGGCTGGCCCGGGTTGGGCGCCGGGCTCTGCGCCACCACGATCGCCTCGTGGCCGCCGAACACGGCGATCGTCTTGGTGTCGAGCGAGCGGACGCGGGTGCCGGTCAAATCGCCGTCGGCGACCGCCTCGAGGTTGAGCACGTCGAACGCGTCGAGCGTGAACTGGGTCGGCGTGCCGGCGGCGATCGCCGGGATCGCGCCGCTGGCGCGGACCCCGGCCGACGGCGTCACCTCGATCGTCGTCGCGTCCTCGGCCGCGACGATCGTCACGTACGAGTTGTAGTCGTTGGTGTCCGGGCGCCGGGTCAAGGTCGGCCACGACATCGCGTAGTACTCGACGTCCCAGGTGTGGCGCGGGATCAGCAGCGAGCCGTCGTTGGAGAACACGTCGACGTTGTTCAGCGGGTTGAACTGGTACGCGACGATCGGCGCGTCGGCGACGACGCGGTAGCCGAGCGCGGCCTGCGACGTCCGGTCGACCGACTGATCGGCGAAGCCCATCTGCTGCGGGAACATCGCCGTGACCTGGCCCGCGGCGACCGAGACGGTCTGCGTCGTGCCCGCGCCGTTGCTCAGCGTGACGCTGACCGCGAACGACTGCGGGTTCGACACGACGATCGCGAACGGCGAGTGCGCGGCGTCGAGGATGCACACCGGGGCCGTCGGGTTCTGGCAGGTGAAGCCGCCCGGGCAGCTGTTGCCGGGATCGCACAGCCCCGCGGGGGCGGAGTTGGTCGCGTCCCAGCACACGTTGATGCTCGTGGTCTGGATCGAGCCCGGGTACGACGTGCTGCACGGGAACAGCTCCGGCAGCGACGGGAACGGGTGGGCGAGCACCTCGATCGCGTTGTCGAGATCGACCGCGAAGTACTCGCAGCCGATGTAGCTCTCGTTCTCCGCGGCCTCGGCGCACAGGTCGACGCACGCGCCGCCGCTGCAGTGCGCGCCGCCGGTGCACGCCTCGACCACGGTCGAGCCGGTGCCGTTGACGTTGCACTGCATGATCGCGTCGTCCTCGCAGTAGCGCTGGTCGGGGACGCAGACCGTGCAGCCGAGGTCGTCGTCGCACAGCACCGGGCACTGGTCGGTCGTCTGCCACGCGCCGCTGCTGCACGTCTGGAACGTGTTGCCGCTGCACTGGGTCGTGCCGTCGCTGCACTCGGTGGCGGCGTCGACGCCGTCGTCGTCGTCGTCGTCGCCGCTACCGCCGCCGCAGGCGACGAGCAGCGCGGCGAGCCCGAGGCTCGCGGTCAGGTGGATGGCAGAGACGAGGCGCGGTCGTGACGTCATCGAAGGCTCCTGGCGTGCGGATCCCGGTTGGCTCCCGCGCGCACGCTAACACGCGACCGATCGCGGATTCAGTGCGTAAGGTCGATGACGTTACTGGTCGTTCGAGCAACGGGAGTGATGGTTCTTAGTGAAACTTTTTTCATCTTTTTTATCAATGATTCTCATATGGATATGAATTCATGTATGACATGGAAGTTGACGAGTTTTGACGGAATGACCAATAACTAGGACATGCGAGGCCACCGCAGACCCCGGACCGCCGATGGCGGGGACGACGGCCGCACCCGTGACGCGGAGCGGACCAAGGCGCGCATCGTGCGCGCCGCGACCGACCTGTTCATGGTGCTCGGGCCGGCGGGCGCGAGCCTCGACGACATCGCCCGCAAGGCGGGCATCGCGCGCGGCCTCATCTACCACTACTTCAAGACCAAGGAGGCGCTGTTCGAGCAGGTGCTCGCGCGCCCCCTGGCGGATCTGCTCGAGCAGCACCTGTCGTTCCTCGAGGCGCGCAGCCTCGACGTCGACGGCCTGCGCCAGGGCACCGAGGCGTTCTTCCGGTTCCTGTCGCGCCACACCGAGCTCGTCCGGCTGATCGGCTGGACGATGGCGATGCGCCGGTTCGCCGGCGACGTCGCGCAGCTCGAGGTGATGCGCGCGCTGTTCGCGCGGATGGTGCGGCGGATCGAGGAGGCCAAGGCCCAGGGCGGCCTGCGCGCCGACCTCGACGCGCGCCACCTGCTCGTCACGATCCTCGACCTGTGCGTCGCGTGGCACCTGGGGCGCGACGAGTGGATCGCCAAGCTCGCGTGGAGCGACCGCGATCCGCGCGAGCTCGACGAGGAGCGCCTCGCCCAGATCCTCGACTTCGTCACCCGCGCCGCGGCGCCCGCCGCGGCCACGCCGTCCACCCCCACCTCCTCCTCCACCCCTCCGACCTCATAGGAGACCGTCATGACCACCAAGCACACCCTCAAGGCCGGCAGTACGATCCTCGGCGCGGCGCTGCTCGCCGCCTCCACCGCGGCGTGCGCCCTCGACGTCGAGGGTGTCGAGGCCGAGCCCGATCTCCAGGCGCACCTGGAGACGCGGCAGTTCCTCGACCTCGCCCCGTCGAGCCACGTCGGCGTCGTCGCCACCAACCCGGGCGGCGAGGCGCTGCCCTACGTCGAGCCCGAGGTGGTCGGCGGTCGGGCCGTGCTGCGCACGACCCCCGACGGCTGGCTGCTCGTCGAGGACCTCGAGGTCCAGCTCGCCGACGTGCGGATCCCGCCCGGCGAGCTCGGCCCGGACGCCGTCCAGCTCACCGACGTGTGGCTGCGGCTCGGCACGCAGCTCGACGCCTCGCCGTTCTGGAGCGGCGACGGCCGCGCCGCGTGGGCGGTCGGCGACGCCGACCTCCTGCTCGACTGGTCGCTCGTGCTGTCCAACGGCGACGCGTGGCCGCTCGCGACGCAGAAGATCGACGAGATGGACTTCACCGTCGGCATCGTCCTGGGCGACGACGGCATGGTGACCGCCGAGGTCGCCACGTCGCGCGCCGGCCAGGTCCACCAGATCGCCGGCCTGGTGACGTTCAGCGACCTGTCGGTCGTGGTCGACGCGGTCGAGACCATCGACTGACGGGGCTCGCCGCCCCGCCCGTCGCGCGAGGCGCGACGGGCCGACCCCGCCCAGCGGTGGCCGGCTCCGTGCGCGCCCAGGCCTCAGTCGTACCGCAGGCCCTCGACCGGGCGCAGCGCCGACGCCTTCACCGCCGGGAACAGCGACGCGACGATCGCGACGAGCATCGTGATCAGCGCGACCAGGCCGACCTCGTGCCACTGCACGGTGATCGGCAGCCGGTCGATCAGGTAGACCTTCGGGTCGAGGCGGTAGCCGTAGCTCGACACCACCCAGCAGGTGGTGAGGCCGATGCCGATGCCGAGCAGCGTGCCGACGCCGCCGATGCAGATGCCGACGACCTGGAACACGCCGGCGACGCTGGTCGAGGTCGAGCCCATCGACTTGAGGATCGCGATCTCGCGCGTCTTGTCGGTGACCATCATGATCAGCGCCGACACCATGTTGAACGCGGCGACGATGATGATCAGCGTCAGCACGATCACCAGCACGAGCTTCTGCAGCATCAGCGCGTCGAACAGGTTGTGGTTGAGCTCGTACCAGTCCTGGACCTGGTAGGGCGGCTCGCGCAGGCGCTTGCCCAGCTTCTCGGCGATCACGCCGGCGCGCTCGACGTCGCGCACCTTGAGCTCGACGCCCATGACCTGGTTGCCGCGCCCGACGAGCTGCTGGCACTCGACCAGGCTCGTGTACATCAGCCGGCGGTCGTACTCGTCGAACCCGCTGTAGAAGATGCCGGTGACGCGGAACTTGCGGGTGCGCGGCGCGGCGCTCTTGGCGCGGAACGTGTCGAGGTCGAGGTTGGACAGCGGCACGACGACCGTGACGTCGTCGCCGACCTCGGCCTTGAGCTTGCGGGCCAGCTCGCGGCCCATGATGATCGGCGGCAGCTCGCCCGGGCCGGGCTCGAGCTTGAGGCTCTCGACCGAGCCCTCCTCCATGTGCTTCTCGATGTCGAGCACCCCGGTCACGCGCACCGGATCGACGCCCTTGATCGCCACGCCGGACAGCTCGCCGCGGCCGCGCGTCACGAGCATCTCGGCGAAGATGAACGGCTGGACCGCGAGGACGTCGGGATCGATCTCCATCGCGGTGTCCATCACGTCCTGGTACTCGTAGAAGTCCTGCGACGACTTCATCACGATGACGTGGGCGTTGACGCCGAGGACCTTCTCGCGGAACTGCTGCTGGAACCCCGTCGTCACCGACAGCACGATCGTCAGCGCGGCGACGCCGAGCACGACGCCGAGGATCGACACGCTGGTGAACACCGAGAAGAACGCCAGCATCCCGAACACGACGGTCAGGATCATCCCGGGGACGAGCAGCAGCACCGCCAGCGGCGAGTGGCCGTCCGAGGTCAGCGCGACCACCAGGCCGGCCAGCGCGATCACCGCGCTGATCGCGGCGAGCAGGATCATCGTCTTGTTGCGACGGCCGGCGTACAGGTACCGCCAGCCCATGGACAGCTCGTACGCCACGTGACCCCTACTGTGTCCCGCCCGGGCCGCCGGCGCCAGGCGGGCCGCCCGCCGCGGCGGCCCGCTTGCTGCGCACCTCCCACGCGGCGATGCCGGCGATGATGATCGCGACCGAGATCAGCGCGACCCACGGGCCCTGGATCTGCGATGCGTCCGAGGCGTCGAGCTGGGTGCCCATGACGTCCTGGGCGCGGCCGATCGCCAGCGCGATCCGGCCCTGGACGGTGTAGCCGAAGCTGGCGCCGAACCCGACCATCAGCACCCACACGCCGAACCGCGACACCTTGCCGACGACGCCCTTGTGGGCGACGGAGAAGTAGAAGTAGAGCAGCGACGCCAGCGTGCCCGCGAGCAGCAGCACGTTGGAGAAGATGCCGAACCAGTAGCGGTCGTCGGTGCCGCCCGGGGCCGCGGCGGTCGCCTGGGCGTCGAGGCCCTTGAGCGCGCCGCGCTCGCCCGCGAGCAACGCCCGCTCCGCGTCGGTCAGCGTCGGCAGCGTCGTCACCTCGTCGAGCGTGGCGAACCGCCGGTCGTCGGCCGCCTCGGCGGTGGGACCGTCGCGGTGCTCGACGATCTTGCGCGCGGTCGACGGGATCACGCCGGGCAGCCGCCCCAGCTCCTCCACGCTCGCGGTGTTGACGTCGGTCTTGCGGACGTCGACGTCGGCCATCGCGCGGTCGATCTGCGCGCCCAGCTCGGACTGCGCGACCGCGGTGATCTGGATCCCGGCGAAGAACGCGACGACGAACGCCAGCGGGTAGCGGCCGACCCAGTGGAATCGCTTCGACACCGCCTTGACCAGCATCGCCAGCACCAGCAGCAGCGGGATGATCGCCAGCCAGTGGCCGTCGCCGAGCGCGACGATCAGCTTCTCGCGCAGCACGTTGTAGTACTGCTGCGTCACCAGGTAGCCGATGGATACGCCGACGAACAGGTGCTCGGCGAGCTTGTAGAACGGGTTGTCCTTGTAGAGGAAGGACAGGATGCAGAACGTGAGGAAGATGCCGAGCCAGAACCCGACGACGTCGATCGTGTAGAGCTCGGTCACGGCGCCACCACCTTCCGGCGCCGGCGGCTCGCGAAGTAGATGACGTTGCCGAAGATGATCGCGAGGATCACCATGCCGTGGGTGACGTTGAGGACGTCGGCGCCCTGGGTCGCGGTGCCCTTCTTGCCGACGAGCGCCTCGTACTCGGCGACGTTGGCGAGCCCGCCGACCAGGCCGAGGATCTGGCCGGCCTGGTAGTAGGGCGTGAGGTCGGTGGTCTGCACCGCCGTCGACGCGCCGACGATCCGCAGGTTGTAGCGCTTCTGGACCTGCTGGACGTACTCCTTGATCCCCGGGAAGCCCGCGGACAGCATGACCAGCAGCTTGAAGTCCTTGAGCTTCTTGATCCCGCTCATCATCGGGATCTGATCGAGCGGCGTGCCGTCGGCGGCGCGGCCGTCGAACGTGCCGCGCAGGTCGGCGCCGAACGCCGAGATCACGGCCTGCTTGCCCTCGCGGAACCCCAGCCACACGTAGTCGACGTTCTTGCGGTAGGCGCGGTCGGGCGGGCCGTCGTAGCCCGGCGTGCCCTCCGGCGCGATCGGCCGCTCGACCATCTCGCGGATCCACCGCTCGCACAAAGGCGGCGCCGCGTACCACGTCGTCGCGAACACCAGCTTCACGTTCTTGCGCTTGAGCTGGAGCATGACCGCGCGGAAGTACGGCTCGAGCTCCGGCGTCGACGCCGGCTCGAGGTCGAGGGAGATGAACACGACGTCGCCCTCCTGCAGCTCCTCGACCGTGTAGAACGCCGACTGGACCATCGGCGACGGCTTGACCGGCAGGTTGAGCGGGAACAGCAGCGGGATGACGATCGCCACGCCCATCGCCAGGAACAGCCAGCGGCGATCGAACGACTGCAGCCGCTCGGTCCAGTGCTGCTTCGGGCGCGGCGCGCTCGGCGGGTTCGGCGGCGGCGTCATCAGTCGGCTCCCAGGTGCGACCGCTCGAGGCCGAGGATCACGCGCAGGCCGGTCGCGATCGCGCCGATCGCGGCGCCCATCATGATCGCGCGACGGCCCGCGTTGTTGGGGATGTCGAGGATCCAGTCCGAGATCTCGGGCAGGACCGGGTGGATCGAGCGGCCGATCGGCGCGCGCGCGACGAGGATGATGATCGCCGAGCCGAGCAGCAGCGCGGCCTCGACGTTGCGGGCGCGGAACGCGCGGAACGCCGCGGACGCGACGAAGAACGCCAGCAGCGCGAACATCGTCGCGTTGCACGGCGCGAAGATGTGCTCGTAGATCCAGGTGTAGGCGCGGCCCGACGGGCCCCACATCAGGGTCGGCGTGGCCTTCACGACGCGGACGTCGCCGGCCTTCACGGTGATCTCGCCGGTCAGCTCGGTGTACCCGGTGGCGCGCATGTAGACGCGCACCGCGTGGGTGCCGGGCGGCACGTCGATGGCAACGACGCCCGGGCCGGGCGGCGACGCCGGCTGGTCCGGCTGCGGCCCGACCTTGACCAGCGCGTCGCCCTCGCCGGTGCGGATCACGACCGTCGCCATGCCCTCGGGCGGCACCGGTGCGGCGCCCGGCGCCTGCGGCATCGCGTCCGCCCACGTCGACACCTCGATGCCTGTCGGCGGCTCGCCGCCGAACGTGTGCCACTTGATCCCGACCAGGCCCATCACCAGCGCGCCGGCGAGCAGCACGACCTTGTACGGCCAGTCGGTCTCGCGCCGTCGGATCTTGGGGATGTTGACCTGCAGGACGTTGACGCCGCCGAGGACGTACGCCGCGGCGAGCATCACCAGCGCCCACCCCAGCATCTCCTCCTTCATCGCGCCCACCAGGTGGTGAGGCACGAAGAACTCGAGCACCGTGAAGACGCCGACGATCAACCCGATCGCGAGGGGCAGCTCCTTCTTCATGACGGCATCAACCAGGCGGCGAGGTCGAACCCGGTCGCGAGCGCGGCGAGCGCGCCGAACAGGATCATCAGCATCGTGATCAGCTTCACGACGTCACCCGCCTTGAGCTGGGCCATCAGGCTCGGCTCGCGGGTGAGGTACGCGCTGGTCGCGTACAGCTCCTCGCCGAGCAGGGTGTAGTCGCACGCGGCGACGAAGAACGGCAGCTGGCTGAACTCGGCCGTGCCGGCGATCTGGACCGCGCCGGTGAGAAAGCCCGTCTCGGACAGCATCAGCGACTCGGCGAAGAACCGGCCGAAGTAGATGTTGGTCGCCGGGCGGTCGCGCAGGATCATGCCGTTGACCGCGGCGGCGAACGCGAACTGCTCCGAGGTGATGAACATGACGTTCTCGGGGCGGTGGGCGTCGAGCCGGCCGGCGTTGGCGTAGCCCTGGCGCACGACCTCCTCGGCGACGACCATCGTCATCGGGTACGTGTTGCACACCTTGATCTCGGTGTCGTAGGTGGCGGTCAGCTCGGCGACGTGGCCGAGGATCAGCAGCGACGCCACGGTCTGGATGTCCTGGATGTCCTCGATCCCGGTGACGTAGAGCACCGGGCGGCCCATCTCGGTCGAGCGGCCGATCGCGTCCTCGATCGCGTCGACGCCGGGCATGCGGCGGATGAACATGTCCTTCGAGCGCGTCCGCGCGATCCGCAGGTAGACGAGGAACGCGGCCGAGGTGACGAGGATGATGCCGAGGTAGAACAGGCGGTTGAGGTTGAACGCCGCGGCCGCGGGGCGGGCGGCGGTCGACCACACCGCGTCGGACTGGGCGAACGTCTCGGCCGCCGGCGTGCCGTCGGGGCCCGGGGTCGTGCGCTTCTCCAGCCAGAACGCGGCGTAGACGTAGGCGCCATCGGGGCTGACCTCGTCGGTCGCGCTCTGCTCGCCGTCGCCGACGTAGGCGACGGTCCAGCCGCCGGGCAGCCACTCGCTCTGCTTGACCTCGCACGTGATGATCGGGACCGGCCCGACCGCGCCGGCGTCGTGCCGCAGCACCACGGTCTGCAGGCCCTCGGGCGTGGCGTGCTCCCACGCGACGTCGAGGTGGGCGCCGCTGTCGTACGGCGGGATCGAGACGGTGAGCGCCCCGGGGCCGGTGCCGTCGACGCGCGCCGCGGTGGGCGGATCGAGCGCGGCGCAGGTCGAGGGGGTGTCGAACACGCCCTCGGTCCCGGCCGACAGCGCGTCGGCGCAGCCGGCGAGCGCGAGCGCCGCGGCGGCGAGCAGGTGGACGGCCCTCATCGCTCGATCACCTCCACGTTGGCGCGCGGCACGGTGACGCGCTCGTCGCCGAGGTCGACCTCGAGCACGCGGACCTTGGTCTCCGACGGCATCGTCGCCAGCTCGACCGGCAGCGCCGAGACCTTGCCGATCCGGCCGAAATACGGGGCGCGGATGCACCGCACCGGCGCGCCGACCTCGAGCCCGGCGGGCGCGGCGGCCTCGGGCGCCACGGTCGCGTCCGGATCGGCGACGCGATAGACGCCGCCGACCGCCTCGTCGGACGCGCCGCCGGCGTCGGGCACCACGACCTCGGGCCGGATCACGCCGGCCCGGATCTGCGTGGCGCCGTTGATCGACGCGCGCCGTCCGTCGAGCGAGGTCAGCAGCTCGAACGTGGCGCGGGCCATCGCGATGTCGCCGAACCCCTCGGTGACGACCAGCGTCGTCGGCAGCGCCTCGGTGCCGGTGACCGCGACGCCGACGTCGTAGCCGAGCAGCTCCTTGACGTCCTGGTAGGCGAACCCGCCGCAGATCACCGCCGCGACCTTCAGCTCCATCGCGCGGCGCAGCGCCGCGAGCGTGGCGCGGCCGCCGCCGATGATCGCGGCGCCGGCCATGTCGGCGGTGATCTCCGACGCCTCGAGCACCTGCCCGGGCGCGGTCGCGACCTTGCGCAGCGGCGCGGTGACCTCGCCGGCGAGGCCGAAGATGCCCTGGACCAGCGCGCCGTGCGCCTCGACCACGACGCCCTCGTCCGGGATGATCTCGACGACCGTGCCGTCGACGTAGGCCGTGACGGAGACCGGCACCGGCGGCTCGCGGACGACCGCCATGCCGGTGATCTTCGACACCGACTCGAGCGTGCCGTCGGCCGGCGAGGTGATCTTCGTCCGCAGCAGGCCGAAGAAGCTCCTGGCCTCGGCCAGCGGGCCGCCCTTCTTCAGCGCGCCGCCGACCTTCACCGCCAGCGTCGGCTCGAGCTCGTCGGGGAGCACGCCGAGCTGCGACGCGAGGTTGATCAGGTGGACGCGGCCGGGCAGGTCGGTGGTCGCGACGACGTCCGCGGCCCGGACGCGGTCGCCGACCGCGGCGACGACGCGGCCCGCCAGCGGCAGCCGCCGCGCCTTGCGGATCGTCGTCGACCGCGTGACCGTGAGGCCTGGCGTGTAGGCGTCACCCACGGCTCGGCCCTCGGTCCGGATCGTCGGGGTAGAGGTCGAGCGCGCGGCTCCACCGCGCCGCGGCCTCGACCCGCGCGCGGCGCTCGGTCGGCACCGCGAGCGGCCGCCGGCCGCGGCCGTCGAGCACCAGCCCGCACACGCCGCCGCGCAGCGTGCGGGTCACGCGCTCGCCCGGGCCGGCGCCGACGTCGACGCCGCGCGCCGGCGTCAGCGTCGCCTTGACCGTCGCGTCCTCGGCGAGCGGCAGCAGCACCAGCTCGCCGGCCTTCAGCGTGCGCGCCTTGCCGTCGAGCTCGACCTCGCACAGCGCGCCGCCGTGCGGCTTGCCGACCGGCGCGACGCAGGTGCCCAGGCGCACGAGGCAGTCCTTCTCGAACACCTCGGTCGCCGCCGCCGGGTGGACGGTCGAGAGCACGCCGAGGTGCGGCATCATGAAGATCGAGTCGACCGCGAGCTCGGTCACGCCCTCGACCGCGAACGCGTCGATCATCATCATCATCGACTGCGTGCGGCGCGGCGCGTGCGACAGCACCCCACCCGAGCCGACGAGCAGGTCGAGCTTCATCATGTCGACCAGCGAGCCGCCGCCGTCCTGCTCGAACGCGTCGGAGATCGTGCGCTCCTGCTGGCCGCCGCGCAGCTTGACCGCGAACTGCTTGTGCTGGACGAACGACAGCCGCAGCGCCTCGCGCGCGATCGCCTGCTCGATCTTCAGCTCGTCGAGCGTCTGCGGGATCGTCGTCGGGCGGATCATCTTGTTGCCGATGCGATCGCGCAGCTCGGCCTCGTCGAGGTCGAACGGCACCCACCGCTGGATCTCGGCGAGCCCGGCCTCGGCGAGCACGTTCGACACCGAGTAGCTCATCCCGAGGTTCGCCGACACGGTGCGGTTGAAGATGCCGTCGAACACGCTGAACACGTCGGTCGTCGCGCCGCCGATGTCGACGCCGACGACGGTCTGGCCGGTGCGCTCGGCCAGCGTCTTGATCATCAGGCCCATCGCGCCCGGCGTCGGCATGATCGGCACGCCCGTCCACGTCATCAGCTTGCCGTAGCCGGGCGCCTGCGCCATGACGTGCTCCATGAACACCTCGTGGATCGCGTCGCGCGCCGGGCCGAGGTTCTCGATCTCGAGCACCGGGCGGACGTTGTCGACGAACTGCAGCGCGACCTTGCCGCCGAGGATCTGCTCGATCTCGCCGCGCAGCTCGCGGTTGCCGGCGAAGATCACCGGCAGGTCGTAGCCCTGGCCGAGGCGCGGGCGGGGCTGGGCGGCGCGCAGCAGCTCCGCCAGCGCGATCACGTGCTTCTTCGTGCCGCCGTCGGTGCCGCCGGCGAGCAGGATCATGTCGGGGCGGAGCTGGCGGATCCGCTCGATCTTCTCGTGCGGCGCGCGCTTGTCGTTGATCGCGATCGCGTCCATGACGATCGCGCCGGCGCCGAGCGCGGCGCGCGCGGCGCTCTCCGCGGTCATCTTCTTGACGACGCCGCCGACCATCATCTGCAGCCCGCCGCCGGCCGACGACGTCGAGATGTAGAGGTCGGTGCCGTCGGCGTCCGCGTCGCTGCCGGCGCCGCGGATCGTGATCTGCTCGCCGTCGGCGGACAGGAACCGCTTGCCGCGCAGCTCCTGGATCTCGCGCACGGCGTTGAGCACGCCGCGGGTCACGTCCTCGACCGGCGCCTCGACCGTGGTCGGCGCCTCGCCGCGGCTGCGCAGCCGGTACTCGCCGGCCGCGTTCTTCTCGATCAGGATCGCCTTGGTCGTGGTCGAGCCGCAGTCGGTGGCGATCACCGAGCGGATGCGCTCGGGATCGACCGGCGCGTGCGTGAGGTGAGGGTGCTGCGCGCTCGACATCAGTACCGCGCCTCCAGCCGCCGCAGCAGCAGCTCGACCGAGCCGCGCTTCTCGAGGATCTTCTGGACTCGGTCCCAGCGCAGCGGGTCGTGCCACACCAGCGTCACGATCGGCCGCAGGAACAGGAGCAGCTGGCTGCCGACCCACCCGAGCGGCTTGACCGACTCGAGGAAGAACACCGCGGCGGGGGTGAGCTTGCGCGTCGCGATGCCGTCGGCGAGGTCGTCGAGCATCCGGCGGTCGTCGTCGGTGAGCTCGGCCTCGAGCCGGGTCGCCTGCTGCTCGGCGTCGAGGTTCACGGGGCGGCCTCGCCCGCGCCCGCCTCGGCGACGGCGTCGCGGCCGACACGCGCGCGCAGCGTCGCGACGACGCGGTCGCGGTCCGCGCCGTCCAGGTACAGGAGCACGCCGCGGTGGCGGTCGAGGAAGCTCGGGCGCGCGAACGGCGACACCAGCGCCGCGCCCGGGCCGACCTGGAGCCGGCGCAGGTCGCGCCAGCTCCGCCGCTTGCGCGTCCACAGCCGGCGCTCCTCGACGCCGTCGTCGTCGAGCCGGTAGCGGGTGGGGAACAGGAACGGCGCGACCGCCACGACCAGGATCACCGCGGCCAGCGCGGCGAGGAACGCCGAGCCGAGGGTGACCAGCACCGCCCACATCGACACGAGCACGACCGCGCCGACCAGGAACACATCCTGCGGCCGGCGGCGCGCCGGGTGTGCGGTCCAGACCACCTCCATGGGGGCTCCCGTGTAACAGACCGGCGGGCCGTTGGGAACCGCCTGGGGCCGCGCGGTCGCTGGCAGCCACGTGCTAGGACCGGGGCATGACCGCGTACTCGACGTTGCTGCTCGACGCCTCCGGGCCGGTCGCCCGGATCACCCTGAACCGCCCCGAGAAGCGCAACCCGATCGGCCCCGCGACCTGCGGCGAGCTGGTCCACGCGCTGACCGCGCTGCGCGACGACGCCGCGGTCCGCGTGATCGTGCTCACCGGCGCGGGGCCGGCGTTCTCGGCCGGCGGCGATCTGTCGGCGATGGGCGGCGGCGGCGGCCCGGACACCGGGATCAAGCCGGCGTCGCTGGTCGAGCTGTTCACGACGCTGCACGACGTCGGCAAGCCGGTGATCGCGATGGTCAACGGCCCGGCGCTCGCCGGCGGCATGGGCCTGATGGTCGCGTGCGACCTGGTCGTGGCCTCCGACGCCGCGCAGTTCGGCACGACCGAGATCGCCGTCGGGCTGTGGCCGATGATGATCACCGCCGAGATCACCCGGAACATCGGCCGCAAGAAGACGCTCGAGCTGATGCTGACCGGCCGCAAGATCGACGCCGCCGAGGCGCTGGCGTGCGGCCTGGTCAACCGCGTCGTCCCGGCCGCCGAGCTCGAGGCCGAGACGATGAAGCTGGCGACCTCGATCGCCGAGAAGAGCCCGGCCGCGGTGGCGCTGGGGCTGCGCGCGTTCTACCGCTCGGCCGACATGGAGCTGGAGCCGGGGCTGCGCTACCTGGAGGGCCAGCTCGGCCGGGTGCTCGCGCTGGAGGACGCGGCCGAGGGCATCGCGGCGTTCCTGCAGAAGCGCAAGCCGGTGTGGAAAGGCAAGTAGCGGGCGGTGTAGGCTCGCAAGCGATGAGATCGGGCTGGCTCGCCGCGCTGTCGCTGCTCGTGTCCGCGGGCGTCGGCGCCTCCTCGGGAGGCGTCGCGCACGCCGGCGACAACGACCTGGTGCTCAACCGGCTGACGCTGGTGCAGAACGACGGCACCGGCACGCCCGTGTCCGTCGTCGGGCAGAACCTCGAGTTCCGCGCGCTGGTCAGCGAGCTCGGCGTGGTGCTCGCGCCGCGGCTGCTCGCGCCGAGCGACACGCTGGGGTTCTCCGGCTTCCAGTTCTCCGCCGACGTCGGCTACACCAGCGTGTCGTCCGACGAGAGCTGGTGGCGCGCGCTCGAGTCGTCGCCGGACCCCGGCGCGATGACCGGCGTCGACCACGGCGGCGGGACGATGTCGACGCTGGGCCTGTTCGTGCGCAAGGGGATGTGGTTCCCCGTGCCGTCGGTCGAGGTCGGCGCCGGGTTCGTCCACCTCATGGACTCGTCGATGTGGGCGGCGCAGACCTACGCCAAGATCGGCCTGCACGAGGGCTACCACGACCTGCCGCTGCCCTCGCTCGCGGTGCGCGGCGCGGCGTCGCGGCTGATGGGCTCGAACCAGCTCGACCTGACGGTCGCGTCGCTCGACGTGTCGATCTCCAAGCAGCTCGGGATCGGCGGGACGTGGGCGCTGTCGCCGTACGGCGGGTGGAACATGCTGTTCATCATCCCGCGGTCCGAGGTGCTCGACGCGACGCCGCACATCGACTCGCTCGAGCCGGGCAACGAGGACGACGCCAACCTGAACTTCGTGTTCAAGGACCAGGACAACGTCCTGCGCCAGCGGATCTTCGTCGGGACGAAGATGCAGTACTACGTGTTCGAGCTGACGCTCGAGGCGGCGTTCGCGCTCGCCGGCAGCTCGGTCGACGACCGCAGCGGCGCGGACACCGACTGCGCGCTGATGTCGACCACGACCTCGTGCGACTCGCCGGATCAGGCCGGGGCGCAGAGCACGTTCTCGATGTCGCTCGGCCTGGATTTCTAGACGGGGCTCGTCGCCCCGCCCGTCGAGCGGAGCGCGACGGGACCCACCCCACCGAGAACGAGGTCGCACGGACGCCGGACGCCGGACGTCGCGCCGCACGCGACGGGCGGGGCGGCGAGCCCCGTGTGGTCAGTAGGCGAGCTTGATGTCCGGGTCGTAGGCGTCCTCGTCCTGGCCGAAGTGGTGCGTGATCCCGACGACGAGGGCGCGCTGGTCGGAGCCGCCCTGGAGGATCGGGAGCTGCGTCGCGGGCAGGCCGGCGTCGCCGCGATCGGTGACGGTCAGCTCTGCGTAGACGTCCCAGTCGTCGACGACGGCGTAGACCGTGCCGATCGCGACGTCGACCCGGCTCGGCGGATCGAACGCGCCGCCGCCGAGCGAGCCGCCGCTGGCGACCGGGAACGCGAAGTCGGCGCCGAGCCACAGGCCGAACATCCCGTTGGGCGCCTTGAACAGCGTCTGGCCGCGCACCACGACCTCGCCGAGCCAGGCGGTGCCGGCGTCGCCGTCCTGGAGCAGCGGCGTGAAGCTGCCGCCGGCCGCCATCTGGAACGACAGCGTCTCGTGGACGATCGCGCGGCGCTGGATCCCCGAGGACACGCTCATCCACCAGCCCTGGTCGGCGGTGAGCGGGCCGCCGCCGACGCCGGTCCACACCGCGTGGCGCTGGCCGACGGCGAACCGCGCGCCCAGGTCGGCCTGCTGCCACACCAGCTCGTCGGTCAGCGAGGTCTGCTTGGGCAGCACGTCGACCGAGCCCGAGACCTCGACCTTGCCGTGGATCGACCGGCGCATCGACGCGCGGGTGATCGCGACGTCGGTGAGGCGCATCGGGCCGTTCATCGGATCGCCCATCGCGGCGTCGGAGGTGAGCAGCCTCAGCTCGCCGGTCGCCTCCCACCCGCGGGGCAGGATCATCCAGTTCGAGGCGTTGGCGCGCGCGCTGCCCGAGGCGTAGCCGGCGACGCTGTCGTAGGCGAGGCCCTCGACGCGCGTGACGCCGCCGTCGGGGGTGACGACGTCGGGCTCCGGCGGCGGGGCGGGGACCGCGGGCGCGGCGTCCGCGGTCGCGGGCTCCGCGGCGGGGACCGACGCGTCGTCGCCCCGCGCCGTGAGGGGGGCGAGCGCGGCGGCGGCGGCGAGGAGGGCAGCGGGCGTTCTCATGCCCCGGTGGAACGCGCCGACACCGGGTTCGATCTGCACCTTGGGTAGAATCTGGCGGATGAGGGCCATCGCGGTGAGCTGCCCGAACTGCGGCGCCAGGCTGGAGGTGGCGGGCGCCTCGAACGAGGTGCGGTGCGCCTACTGCGGCACGGCGTCACGGGTGCAGCGGCGCAGCCGGGTGCTCGAGCGCGCGCTGCCGCCGCCGGTCGCGCGGCCGGACGGCCCGGCGCGCGTCGCGGTGCAGCGGCGCAGCGGGGTGATCACCGCGATCATCGCGGGGGCGGTGATCGTCCCGCTGATCATCACGATCGTGATCGTCGCGATGGTGAGCCGGACGGTCGATCGCGCGACGCGCGCGGCGCGCACGGCGGGGACGTCGGGCGGCGGCGGCGGCGCGCTGGCGGACGCGCCGCCCGAGTGGCAGGGCACCGAGGGCGCGCTGGTCGTCGACGTCGACGGCGACGGCGCGCTCGACGTGATCGGCCGCAGCCGCCGCGTCCACGCCGAGGACACGATCCGGATCGTGGCGCTCGACGGCGCGCGGGGTGACGTGCGGTGGGAGAGCGTGCCGCTCGGCAGCTACATGGACACCTACCAGGGGCACCTCGTGCTCGCCGGGGACCTCGTGCTGTACATCTCGACGCGCGCGGAGGTGCGCGCGTTCGGCGCCGCCGACGGCGCGCCTCGGTGGACCGCGCAGCTCGACGAGCGGGTCGAGCGCGTGTGCGACCGTGACGACGCGCTCGCGATCGTCGGCACCGACGGGGTCGAGCGCCGCCTCGCGCGCGCCGACGGGGCGCGTGTCGTCCCGGCAGAGGCGCCGGCGCCCGATGCTGGCGCTGCGGGCGCCGCGG
>WYBA01000346.1 GCA_011526095.1 Myxococcales bacterium
CCATCCCTGCTGTCCGGTTCTCGGACCCTCCGCGGCGATCGCTCGAGCATCGAGGCGCCGGGCCCCTACGTGGCCCGGCGCCGGTGTTCGCGGTCTCCCGGACGGTCGTGGCACGCACGCCACGCCACGGCGCCTGGCACCACCGCGCCGCCGCCGTCTCGCGCCTCCGCGGTGGGCACGTCGGGCTGGCGCTCGCAGCGCCGAACGCCCGCGCACCTGGGGCCTCAACGGTGTGCGGCGACGCGAGCCACGACTGTCGCCATCGTCGCGCGCGCCTTCCTCGTCGCCGACGCATTCTGCGCAGCCCTCCGAGCTGAGCCTGTCGAAGGAACTTGGCGATCCTGCGGGCTCGGACGGCTGTTCGGCAGGAGCCGCCGCCGTCGCTTCGCACCGTCCGCTGGCGCTGGCTCGGGGCGAGCGGAACTGACACGCCTTGCCGTATCTGACCAGCATTGGCGCTACGCCTTCAGCGTCTTCGCCGCCTCCTCGAGCGCCGCGGCCATCGCGGTGGCCGAGGCGAAGCGATCGGCTGCCTGCTTGGCGAGGGCCTTGCGGTACACGGCCTCGAGCGCGGGCGTGACCTCGGCGGCCGCCGCCGGGTGCAGCTCGCGCAACGGCGGCGGCGGCGCGGTCAGGTGCAGGTTGACGAGCTCGAAGTCGTCGTCGCCCTCGAACGGCGGCCGGCCGGTCACCAGCTCGCACAGGATCACGCCGATCGCGTAGAGGTCGGAGCGGACATCGCCCGGCTCGCCGCGCAGCCGCTCGGGCGCCATGTACGTGAGGCTGCCGACGACGTGGCCCTGCTGGGTCAGCTTGGAGCCGCCCTCGAGCGCCGCGAACCCGAAGTCGATCACGATCACGCGCTCGAACGGTCCCGGCGACGGCTCGAGCATCAGGTTCGCCGGCTTGAGGTCGCGATGGAGGATGCCGAGCGCGTGGACGGTGGCCAGCCCTTGCAGCGCCTGCCAGCAGTAGCTGGCGACGCGCCGCGCGCTGACCCGCCCCTCCGTCTTGAGCACGGTGCGCAGCGACTTGCCGCGCAGCAGCTCGACGACGAGGAACGGCTCGCTCAGGTCGGTCACGCCGGAGCCGAACAGCGCCGCGACGTTGCGGTGGCGGATCATCCCCTGGGCCTGGGCCTCGCGCTCGAACCGCGCGACCGCCTCGGGGTCGTTGCGCACCGACTGGCGCAGGATCTTGATCGCGACCTCCATCTGGGTCGCCTGGTCGAACGCGCGGTAGACCTCCGCCATCGCGCCGCGGCCGATCAGCCGCACGAGCTGGTAGCGGCCGGCGAGCGTCTGGCCGGCGCGATCGGCGGCGTTCCCCACGGAGCCGACGATAACACGGGGATCGGGCGCGCTTTGCCGGCCCCGGGGGCGCGACGGCCTTGACCCGGCACGCCGCACCGCGCTAAGCGGAGGCTCGTGGATCGACCTCCGCCCCCGCTGGTCGACCGGCGCGTCCTCGCCGACAGCGCCGACGTCGCGCGGATGATCCGGCGCCTCGCGCTCGAGCTCGTCGAGCACAACCGCGGCACCGCCGGGCTGGCGCTGGTCGGGATCCGCACCGGCGGGCTCCACCTCGCCCACCGGCTGCGCGCCGAGATCGCCGCGGCCGAGGGCGTGACCGTGCCGCTCGGCGCGGTCGACATCGCGCTCTACCGCGACGACGTCGCGGTCGGCCGGATCCGCCCCGAGATCGGCGCGACCGAGCTGCCGTTCGCGCTCGACGGCGTGCGGGTGGCCCTGGTCGACGACGTGCTCTACACCGGCCGCACCGTGCGGGCCGCGCTCGACGCGCTGATGGACTACGGCCGGCCGCGCGCGGTGTGGCTCGCGGTGCTGGTCGACCGCGGCCTGCGGGAGCTGCCGATCCGCGCCGACCACGTCGGCCTCGCGATCGAGACCCGCGCCGAGCAGCGCGTCCGCGTCACCGTCGCCGCCGACGGCCCCGGGCCGCGCGATGGCGACGCGATCACCGTCGAGGGAGCCTCGCCCACGCCATGACCGAGCCGGCCTTCCCCCACCGCCACCTCCTCGGCATCAGCGACCTGTCGGCCGCCGACATCGTCACGGTGCTCGACCTGTCGGACACGTTCCTCGAGATCGGCGAGCGCCCGATCAAGAAGGTGCCGACGCTGCGCGGCCGCACCGTGATCAACCTGTTCTTCGAGAACTCGACCCGGACGCGGACGTCGTTCGAGATCGCGGCCAAGCGGATGAGCGCCGACGCGGTCAACATCAGCGCGTCCGGCAGCTCCGCCGCCAAGGGCGAGACGCTGCTCGACACCGCGAAGAACCTGATGGCGATGTCGCCGGACGTGATCGTGCTGCGCCACTCCGCCGGCGGCGCGGCGCACCTCCTGTCCCAGCACGTCAGCTGCGCGGTGGTCAACGCCGGCGACGGCCAGCACGAGCACCCGACCCAGGCGCTGCTCGACGCCGCGACGATCCGCCGCCACAAGGGCGACCGCGGCGCCGCGCCCGAGGCGCAGCTCGCCGGGCTCGAGGTCGCGATCGTCGGCGACCTCGCCCACAGCCGGGTCGCGCGGTCGAACCTGCTCGGGCTGACCAAGCTCGGCGCGCGGGTGCGGCTGTGCGCGCCGTGGACGCTGGTGCCGCGCGGGATCGAGTCGCTCGGCGGCGACCTCACGCGCGAGCGGTGCCGGGTCGTGCCGCGGCTCGACGAGGCGCTCGACGGCGCCGACGTCGTGATGATGCTGCGCGTCCAGGCCGAGCGCACCGGCGGCGAGCAGCCGCGGTTCCCCAACACGCGCGAGTTCAGCCGCACCTACGGGCTGTCGGCGCGGACCCTGGCGTGGGCCAGGCCCGACGCGATCGTCATGCACCCCGGGCCGATCAACCGCGGCGTCGAGCTCGCGCCCGACATCGCCGACGGCCCGCGCGCGGTGATCCTCGAGCAGGTGAGCTGGGGCGTGGCGACGCGGATGGCGGTGCTCTACCTGCTCGGCGGCGGCCACGCCGAGGCGGCGGCGGCGTGACCGCGGGCGGCCCCGCGGCCGGCCCCGCGTCCACCGGCGACTTCGCGGTCCGCGTCGCCGGCGTGACCAAGCGCTACGGCAACCACGTCGCGGTCGACGGCGTGTCGTTCGAGGTCCCGACCGGCGTGATCTACGGCGTGCTCGGGCCCAACGGCGCCGGCAAGTCGACGACGCTGCGGATGATCAACGACATCATCGCGCCCGACGCCGGCGAGATCCGGCTGCTCGGCGGGCTGCGCCCCGGGCGCGAGGCGGCGGCGCACGTCGGGTTCCTCCCCGAGGAGCGCGGCCTGTACCCCAAGATGCGGGTCAGCGAGATGATCGCGTTCATGGGCGAGCTGCGCGGGCTGCCCGCGCGCGACGCGCGGACCCGCACCGGCGCGTGGCTCGAGCGGCTCGGCCTGGGTCAGTGGGCGCGCAACAAGGTGCAGGACCTGTCCAAGGGCATGCAGCAGAAGGTCCAGTTCGCGGCGACGATGATCCACGAGCCCGAGCTGGTGATCCTCGACGAGCCGTGGAGCGGCCTCGACCCGATCAACGCCGACGTGCTGCGCGACGTCGTGCGCGAGCAGAAGGCGGCGGGCCGCACGATCCTGTTCTCGACCCACCTGATGGAGCAGGCCGAGCAGATCTGCGACCACATCTGCATCATCGCGCGCGGCAAGAAGGTGCTCGACGGCCGGCTCGCCGACGTCAAGCGCGCCGCCGCCGACGAGGGCCGCGTCGCGCTCGGGTTCGTCGACGCTGCGGCGCGCGCCCGGGCCGAGGCCGACGGCGGCCCGCTGGCGGACCGCGCGCTGGTCGCGGCGCGCCACGCCGGCCGCGGCGGCCTCGACGCGGCGACCGACGTCGAGGTCGAGCTCGCCGCGGGCGCCGACGGCGGGCGGCTGCTCGCCGCGCTCGTCGCCGCGGGCGCGGGGCTGCGCCGGTTCGAGATCGTGACGCCGACGCTGCACCAGATCTTCGTCGACAAGGTGGGCGTGGAGAACGCGTCCGTCGCGGCGCGCGCCGACGGCGCGCCCGAGGGGGGCCGGCCATGAGCCCGCCCGCCCCCCGCGCCCGCCGCGGCGCGCCCGACTGGCTCGTGATCGCGCGCCGCGAGTTCCTCGAGCGCGTGCGCACCGCGTGGTTCATCGCCGTGACGCTGCTCGGGCCGATCGCGATGGTCGGGCTGATCGTCGTGCCCGCGGTGCTCGCCGCGACCAGCGGCGCGGATGACGTCCGGGTCCAGATCGTCGACCACACCGACCGGCTCGGCGAGCCGATCGCGACGGGGCTGCAGCTGCAGGGGTGGAAGGCCGAGGTCGTCCCGCGCGACACGACCGAGGCGGTGCTGCTCGGACGGATCCGCGACGAGGCGATCGACGGGTTCCTCACGATCCCGGCGAGCGTCCTCGACGAGGACCCGGCGCGGCGCGGCGACGTGACCTACCAGGGCGACAACGCCACCAGCCAGATGGTCGTGATGCGGCTCGCCGGCACGGTCAACGCCGCCGTGCTGACCTCGCGGTTCGTCGGGATCGTGCCCGACGAGCGGCTCCCGGCGATGATCGCGCCGGTCGGGTTCGAGCCGCGCCACACCACCGGCGAGACCTCCGGCACCTCGGGCACCGCGGTGTTCCTGATCGGCTACGCCGTGATGATCGTCCTGTACATGGCGATCGTCCTGTACGCGGTCAACGTGCTGCGCTCGGTCGTCCAGGAGAAGACCAACCGCGTCGTCGAGATCATGGTCGCCGCGGCCAAGCCGCGCGCGCTGATGCTGGGCAAGATCCTCGGCGTCGGCGCGGTCGGGCTGGTCCAGGTCGGGGTGTGGGCGGCGATGGGCGTGCTGTCGATGACCTACCGCGCCGAGCTGCTCGGCGTGTTCGGGGTCGAGGCGGGCGCGTGGTCGGTCCCGCCGATCGGCCTCGACGTCGTCGCGGTCGTGCTCGCCTACTTCCTGCTCGGCTACTTCTTCTACGCCGCGCTCTACGCCGCGATCGGCGCGATGGTGTCGAGCGAGCAGGAGGCGCAGCAGGCGCAGACGCCGGTGATCCTGCTGCTGATCGTCCCGATGATGTGCATGCAGCTCATCACCAACGACCCGCGCGGCACCGCCGCCGAGGTCCTCACGCTGATCCCGTTCAGCGCGCCGATCCTGATGCCGATGCGCTACGTGCTCGACGGCGCGACGGCCACCAGCGTCGCGATCTCGCTGGTCCTGCTCGCGCTGTCGACCTGGCTCGCCGCCTGGCTCGCCGCGCGGATCTACCGCGTCGGGATCCTGATGTACGGCAAGCGGCCGTCGCTGCGCGAGCTCGGCCGCTGGATCCGCTACGGCTGATCACCGCCCGGCCGCCCGGGCGCCCACTTGTCGGCGGATGTCGGGCACTGGCGGGCTGGCGCCGGCGTCGGAGCCGCGCACTTTGGGCGGCGGCGTCCGCCTCGCGCGGGGGTGAGTGCGCTACCGTCGCGGCCGGAGGATCGACCTTGAAGCACTTCTATACGCTCGCGTTCGCCCTGTCCCTCGGTCTGGCCGCCTGTGGCGGCAAGTCGTCCAGCAGCGGCGGCGGCGGCGACACGACCGTCGCCACCGGCCCGACCTGCGCCGACGTCGGCGCCAACATGGCCGCGCAGATGAAGGCGGAGATGCCGGACGTCCCGCCCGAGGTCGTCGACCAGGCCGCCGACGTCGCCTCGACCTCGTGCACCGAGGACGGCTGGTCCGCCGAGGCGATGAAGTGCTTCGCCGAGATGCAGGGCGACAGCGCCGCGTCGTGCGAGTCGACGCTGACGGCCGAGCAGCAGGACGGCCTCGGCCGCCGCCTCGGCGAGATGCTCAACGCCGGCGGCGGCGAGCCGATGCCCGAGGAGGGCGTCGAGGGCGGCGAGGCCGGCGGCGGCGACTGGTAGTCACCGGCTGCCGTAGAGGGCGGTGAGCGACGTCGGCACGAACGCCGCCGGCGCCTCGTCCTGGCCGGGCGCGCGCGCGCAGGCGAACGCGTCGAGCAGCGCGCCCGGCTCCCACTCGATCGTGCACGACGTGCGCAGGCGCTGCGCCGCCAGGCCGGTGTCGAGCTGCACGAGCTGGAACTCGTACGTCACCATCGTGATCGCCGGGATGATCGGCTGGCCACCGCCGGCGTCTCCCGACGGCTCGGTGACGTAGACCGCGGCCATCAGGATCGCGACGTGCGCGCCGTCGGGCAGCACGGCGATGTCGAACGCCGACGACAGATCGGCGGTCATGCGGAGCAGGCCCCCCTGGGTCGGGTCGGACAGCGAGATCGCCTCCGCCCGCTCCTCCGTCGTCGGCAGCGCCAGCAGCTCGACCGGGCCGCCCTCGAGCGGCATCGACGCCAGCGTCAGGTGCGCGTCGACGCCGTCGACGTGCCCGGTGACCCAGACGCGATCGCGCGCGACCGTGACGGCGGAGACGCCGGCGACCTCGACCACCGGCCGCGGCGTGGCGTCCGGACCGTCGACGCGGACGACCTGACCGGCGCACGGCAGCACGACGAGCGCGGCGCCGTCGGGCGTGACCGCGAGGTCGCCGGCCGGGCCGCCGAGCGCGATCGCCGGCGCGTCGGCGGACGGCGCGGCGAGCGCGATCGCGCGCAGCCGCGACGTCCCCTCGCAGAACAGGCTGGCGAGCGGGTCCTCGACGACCCAGGCGGTGTCGTCGGTCACCGCGACCGCGCCCCCGGCGCCGGTGGCGACGAACGCGACCGGCGCGGCGGCCCCCGCGCGCAGGGCGTCGAGGTCGACGATCGAGACGCCCGCGGGATCGGCGCGGTGGGAGGCGACCGCCCACCGGCCATCGGGCGACACCGCGAGATCATCGGCCGGCCCGGCGAGCGCGGCCGCCGCGCCCTCCGCTTCGTGGGTCGCGGTGGACACGACGCGCACCGCGTCGCCGGCGACGACCACGACGCCGGCGCCGTCGGGGAGCGCCGCCGCCGCGCTGACCGCGCCGCCGGCCGGGGCGAACGTCGCGTACGCGTCCCCGGGCTGGCGGCTGCCGTCGACGGCGAGCAGCTCGGGCGCGCCGCCGAGGTACGTGAACGGCCGCCGCAGGTGGAGCACGGCCTCGACCTCGGCGCCGGGTGCGACGTCGAGCGGCGCGGCGCGGCCGTAGGCGACGACACGTCCGGAGGCCGCGGCCCCGGCGAGCTCGAGCGTGAGCGCCTCGCCGACCGGGACGTCGCCGAACGCCAGCGGCGCGCCGCGCGCGACGTCGCGCAGCGTCGCGTCGTACACGGTCGCGCCCGCGGCGTCGACCGCGGTCAGGGTCAGGCTGGCGAGCGGCTCGGCCAGCGGGTCGAGCCCCGGCGCGGCCGGCGCGTCGATCCGCAGCGACACGGCCCCGGGATCGCCGCACGCCGCGACGACGAGCACCGCCCCCGCCAGCGCGCGCGACCGACCGGCCATCGCGGCGATCGTACACCGGGCCGGCTATGCTCCGGCATGGCCTCGATCGACCTCGTCGGCTGGAACCACGTCGGCATCCGCGTCGCCGACCGCGCCCGCGCGGTCGCGTTCTACCGCCTGCTCGGCTTCGAGGAGGTCTCGTGGCACGAGGCGCCGCGCGTCTCGATCTTGCGGCACGCGACCGGGCTCGAGCTCAACCTGATCGTGAACGCCGCCGGCACGCCCGACGGCGGCGGCAACGTCCTGATGGACGTGCCGGTGAAGTACCCGGGGATCACGCACGCGGCGTTCCGGGTGCGCTCGATCGACGCCACGATCGCCGCGCTGCGCGCGGCCGGGGTGACGATCACCGAGGGGCCGGTCGAGCTCGGCGGCGTCGAGGTCGCGGTCTTCGTCCGGGATCCGGACGGCACGGTCGTCGAGCTGGCCGAGCGCCGGGACTGACGGGCGATCACGGGACCTCGACGGCCGGCCCGCCGTGCGCGGCGATCGCCTCGACGAGGTGGCGCGCGACGTCGCGCGCGGCGGCGCCGCCGGTGACGACGCACAACGGGTGCGACGCGCCGCCGGCGTCGACCGCGCGGATCGCGACCCGCTCGGTGACGGTCCGCCCCCACTTGAGGCGGACGCCGGTGGTGAGGGTGAGCCGCTGCCACCGCGCGGGATCGTGCGCGCGCACGCGCCGCGGCAGCGGCCCGCTCGCGATCGTCACCCGCCCGGGCGCCACGGTGATCGCGAGCGTCGACGCGAACAGCCGGGAGACGACGACGATCGCGAGCGCGTCGACCGCGGCCAGGCCGGCGACGACGCCGGCCGCGAGCACCGGCGGGAACACGAGGAACAGCGCGACCGAGATCGCGACCGTCGGCGCCATCACCAGCGCGAACAGCCGCGGCGCGTGCGGCGCGAGCGCGCCCTGGCTGACGACGGTCTCGCCGGGGCCGGCGCGCGACACCGAGACGGCTGGAGCGGGCATGCGGCGCATCCTGCCACCGCCGCCGCGCCCGGGGAATCGCGGACGCCGCGCGCCGCTGCCACCTTTTGCCACGCGACAACCACATCGCGCCGGCCGCGCGCCTGCCCTACCCTGGACGTAGCCATGGGTTCCGCCGCCACGCCAGTCGCCCACGACGTGCCCGGGCCCACGCCCGACGCGGCGCGAGAGCGCGTCGGCGACTTCGAGCTGGTGCGGCGGATCGGCTCCGGCGGGATGGGCGAGGTCTGGCTCGGCCGCCACGTCGTCAGCGGCACGCTCGGCGCGGTCAAGCGGCTGGCGCTGCGCGGCCGGCGGCGCGAGCTGATGGCGGCGTACTTCGCGCGCGAGGGCCGCGCGGTCGCGCGCCTGGCCCACCCGCACATCGTCCCGCTGATCGCGTTCGGCGACGACTTCCTCGTCACGGCGTACGTCGACGGCGGCGATCTCGCGCGGCGCCTGCACACGCCGATGGCGCCGGCCGAGGCGCTGCGGCTGGCGCGGCAGATCGCCGACGCGCTCGTCCACGCCCACGCCCGCGGCGTGATCCACCGCGACGTCAAGCCGTCCAACATCCTGGTCGACGCGCGCGGCAACGCGTTCCTCGCCGACTTCGGCCTCGCCGGGATCTCCGACGAGGCCGACGAGGTGCGCCGCGGCGCCGGCACGCCGTGGTTCATGGCGCCCGAGCAGCGGCTGCCCGAGCCGAGCGCGACCGCCGCGCCCGCCGAGGCCGGCGCGACCACGACCGCCGGGCCGCGCCCGACGACGACCACCGGCGAGCACCGCGACGACGACGACGACACGCCGGTCGGCCCCGCCGCGGACCAGTACGCGCTCGGTCGGACGCTGCTGGAGATGCTCGCCGGAGGCCGCGTCCCGGTCGACCGCGACGCCGCGCTCGCCGAGCTGCCCGCGCACCTGCCCGCCGCGCTGCGCGCGCTGATCACGCGCGCGACCGCGCTCGCCCCCGACGATCGGTTCCCGTCGATGGCCGCGCTCGCCGACGCGCTCGCCGCGGTCGACGTCGCGGGCGCCGCGGCGCCGCGCCGCCACGCCCCCGAGCGGCGCGATCCGGCGCCGTTCGGCTGGCTCGCCGGCGCGCACGCGACCACCGGCGACGGGCCGGGGCTGACGCGCGCGGACTACCGACTGCGCGACCTCGCCGCGGCCGGCCTGCTCCCCGCGGAGGGCGTCGCCGACATCCTCGCGCGCGCCGGGCTGATCGACGTCGGCTTCGCGGTGTGGGGCGCGCACGACCGGCTCGGCGCGATCACCGCCGCGCCGGCGCTCGCCCGCGCCTCGGACGTCGTGATCCTGCTCCACGGTTGGGGCCACACCCGCGACGTGTGGGCCCAGATCGCGCGCGCGGTGTGCCGCGACAACGCCCAGGCGATCGTCCTGGCGCCGGACGTCCACGGCTTCGGCGAGACCCGGTTCGTGCGCACGCCGACGCGGGCGCAGGCGGCGATGACCGGGCTGGCCCGCGCGATCGACGACTGGCGGCGGCTGCTCGGCGTCGCGACGATCCCGACCGCGATGGTCGGGCACTCGATGGCGGGCATGGCGCTGCTCACGGTCGACGACGACGTCGCCGGGCTTCACGTGTCGCGGATCGCGATCACGCCGTCGATCGCCAGCCGCGTGCCGGCGCTGCGCCGCCAGTTCCGCCGCCAGGCCCTGCTCGCCGACACGCTCGGGCGGATCGGCCCGATCCGGCGCGCCGTCGTCCACGCGTTCCTCGCGCGCACCCAGCCCCACCGCCACCTCGTGTCGGAGGCGGTCGAGCTCCTCGCCGCGCAGACCGCGGCGATGCCGGGCGCGACGAGCGCGCGGATCGCCCGCGCCCTCGGGCAGGACGAGCCGGCGGTGGGGCGCCAGCGCCGGATCGCCGTCGTGATCGGCCTCGACGACCCGCTGATGCCGCCGCCGCGCATCGACGCCGCGCTCGCCGAGATCGGCGTCCCGCCGGAGCACGTGCTGCGCCTGCCCGACGGCGGCCACTTCCCCCACGTCGAGAGCGCGGCGCACCCGGAGTGGAGCGCGCGCAACGCGCACGACCTCGCGCGCCTGATCGACGCGATGCTGGTCACCGCGAGCGAGCGCAGCGGCGCGGGCTCGGACTCGCCGGTCGCGCTCGGCTCGACGGTGCCGGTGAGCTCGACCGTGCCGGCGTAACGGCGCCCACGCCCGCCGCGGCGCGCGACCGAGGTTCCGTCGCCAAAGGGCGTTCGCGCACAGGCAAGCGGGCTGGCCACGTGCGCGCGCGGCGCGGTCGCGAACGCGCCTCGGCGCGCGCGCACGCGCTTCACGCGGGCCACGGCCACCGCGGCGGCGCTGGAACGGCCGCTGCACTGCGTCACGGGTGAAAGGAACCCTAGCCATGTCACGAACCACGTTCCGCTCCGCCGCCACGTCGCTCTCCCTGCTCTCCGCGCTCGCCGCCACGGCGCTCGCCGGGTGCGACGGCGGCGACGACGGCGACGACGACGGCGATCACCGCGACGACACCGCGCCGCTGCGCGCGGCGATCGCGGCCGCGCCCGAGCTGCTCGTCGACGTCCGCCACAGCGCGGTGGCGCTCCACGCCAGCCTCGACCGCGGCGAGCGCGTCGACGAGGCCGACGTGACCCTGCTCGTCGAGCACGGCGTCGCCGCGGTCGCCCGCGACGGCGAGGCGCTGTCGATCGATCTGTCGCTGGCGTTCGCCTCGGTCGCGCTGCCGTCCGACCTCGCCTCCGGCGAGCTGCGCCTGATCGACCTCGACGCGACGACCGTGGCGCCGCTGACCTGCACGGCGACCTGGACCTCGGTCGTCGCGTGGTGCGGCGGCACGCTCGACGTCCTGCTGACGTGGAGCCTGCAGGACGGCGACCGCGTCATCCCGCTCGGCGCGCAGTCGCTGCGCGGGCTCGAGGTGTCCGTCGCCGCGATGCTCGGCGAGGACACGCTGACGCTGCAGCTCGCCGGCGACACCGAGGGCACGGTGTGGAGCTGGGCCGGGATCGCGGAGCTGCGCGACGTGTCGCTCCACGTGATGGCCGAGGCCCCGCGCCCGTAGGCAGCCGCGCCCGACCGTGCGACGCTCGTCGCCGGCGATGCGGCACTGGCCGGGCAACCTCGTCCGCTTCCTCGCGATCACGCTCGTCGTGCTCGTCGCGGCCGTGCTCTACGGGCTGGGCCGGCTCGGGCTGCGGCTCGTCGTGTGGCGGCGGGCGCGCCGCGCCGCGCTCGCCGCGGGGCTGCGCGGCCGGATCCTGCGCCGCGGCATGATGCTGCTCGGCGCGACGTTCATCAAGCTCGGCCAGGTGATGAGCACGCGGCCCGACCTGCTGCCGCCGCAGACGATCCACCACCTGCGCAAGCTCCAGGACACGCTGCCGGCGTTCTCGCCGCGCCGGGCGCGCAAGATCCTCGAGGCGGAGCTCGGCGGCCGGGTCGAGGATCACTTCGCCGAGCTCGACCCGCGGCCCGTGGCCGCGGCGTCGGTCGCCCAGGTCCACCGCGCGCGGCTGCGCGACGGCCGCGAGGTCGCGGTCAAGATCGTCCGCCCCGACGTGCGGCACACGATCGAGCGCGACGGCCGGCTGATGGTGTGGTTCGCGCGGCTGCTCGAGCTGTCGAAGAAGCTCCGGCTGTCGCAGCCGGTCGCGCACACGCGCGAGTTCATCGCCGGCATCCTCGAGCAGACCGACCTGCGCCGCGAGGCGGACAACTACACCCGGTTCCGCGCGAACTTCGCCGGCGTCCCCGGGGTGCGGTTCCCGGTGGTCGTCCCGGAAAAGTCGAGCGAGCGCGTGCTGACGATGTCGTTCGAGCGCGGGCGCAAGCTCGACGCGCTCGGGCCCGGCGACCACTCGGCGCTGGCGAAGGTGACGCGCACGACGTTCCTCAAGATGTGCTTCGAGGACGGGTTCGTCCACGCCGACCTGCACCCCGGCAACATGCTGCTCGCCGACGACGGCGACCTGGTGATCTTCGACGTCGGGCTTTGCAAGTTCCTCACCCCGGACCTCCACCTCCAGCTCGTCGACTTCGCGCGGTGCGTGGCGATGGGGACGGCCGGCGACTTCGTCGCGCACCTGCGCCGGTTCCACACGTACATGGGCGACGTCGACTGGGACGAGGTGCGCCGCGACGCCGAGGCGTTCGCCGGGCGGTTCCGCGACGGCAAGGCCGCGGAGATCGAGATGGGCGTGTTCATCAAGGAGGTGTTCGAGATCGCGCGCAAGCACCACATCCAGCCGCTGCCCGAGATGACGCTGATCCTCGTCGGCGTCGTCACGGCGGAGGGCCTGTCGAAGCGGCTGGCGCCCGACGTCAACACGTTCCACGAGATGGCCGCGTTCCTGATGCCGCTCGTTGCCAGGTTGGGCCTGGGCGCGGCGCCCGCGACGCCCGCTCGGGCGGGGTGACGGCGTGCTACCACCGGGATCACCGTGGCCGACGCCGTGGACGATCGTTTCGAGCTGGAGCGGCGGATCGGCGCCGGCGGCATGGGCGTGGTGTGGCGCGCGCGCGACCGCGCGACCGGCGCGCGCGTCGCGGTCAAGCTGATCGAGGTCCCCGACCCGACGGTCCAGGCGCGGTTCGCGCGCGAGGCGCAGCTGCTCGCCGCGCTCGACCACCCCGCGATCGTCCGCCACGTCGCCGACGGCATCGCGGTGACCGCCGACGGCCCGCGCCAGTTCCTCGCGATGGAGTGGATCGACGGCGACGAGCTGCGCGCGCGGCTGCGCGGCGACGGGCTGACCACGAGCGAGGCGCTCGCGCTCGGCGCCCGGCTCGCCGACGCGCTCGCCCACGCCCACGCCCGCGGCGTCGTCCACCGCGACGTCAAGCCGTCGAACGTGCTGCTGCGCGGCGGCGACCCCGCGGCCGCCGTGCTGATCGACCTCGGGATCGCCCGGCTCGCCGAGGACGACACCCGCCTGACCCGCACCGGCACGACGATCGGGACGCCGGCGTACATGGCGCCCGAGCAGATCCGCGGCGACCGCGCGCTCGACGGGCGCACCGATCTCTACGGCCTCGGCGCGACGCTGTTCGAGTGCCTCACCGGCCGCCCGCCGCACCACGGCGCGCAGAGCCTGGCGGTGATGGCCAAGGTCCTGCTCGAGGACGCGCCGCGGCTGCGCGCGCTGCGGCCGGAGCTGCCGCCCGCGCTCGACGACCTCGTCGCGGCGCTGCTGGCGCGCGACCGCGACGCGCGGCCGCGCGCCGCCGCCGCGGTCGCCGAGGCGCTGCGCGCGCTGGCGGATCCGTCGCTGCCGCCCGGGCCGCGGATCGCGCCGCCGAGCGAGGCGATCACCGGCTCGGAGGCGCGGCTGGTGTGCGTCGTGCTCGCGGTGCTCGACGGCGCGACCGCGGCCGCGCCGAGCGATGCCGGCGCGCTCGGCCACGCCGAGACCGCGACCGCGCCGTCCGCCGTCGACGGCTCGACCGCGGAGCTGCCGGTCGCCGACCGGATCGCCCAGCTCGCCGTGGCGCACGACGTCCAGCTCGAGCGGCTGCGCGGCGGCGCGTGGGCGGCGCTGCTGTCGTCGGCGGGCGTCGCGACCGACCTGGTCGGGCGTGGCGCCCGGCTCGCGCTCGCGCTCCGCGACGTCGCGCCGGGCGCGCGGGTCGCGCTCGCCGTGCGCCACGCGGTGATGGGGCCCGGCGTGCTCGACGAGCTGCTCGAGGCGGTCGCGGCGCGCGTCGACGCCGGCACCGCCCACGGCGGCGCGCCCGACGGCATCGCGATCGACGCCGTCGCGGCGGACCTGCTCGACGCGCGCTACGACCTCGACGACACCGTCGACGGGCCGGTGCTCCGCGGCGAGCACGCGCCGACGGACCCCGCGCGCAAGGTGCTCGGCAAGACCACGCCGCTGGTCGGGCGCGATCGCGAGCTGCGCGTGCTCGAGGCCGTGGTCGCCGGGTGGGAGGACGAGCCAGGGCCGCGCGCGGCGCTGGTCACCGGCCCGGCCGGGATCGGCAAGTCGCGGCTGGTCGCGGCGCTGATCGCTCGGCTGCGCGCCGCCTGCCAGCCCGGGTCGATCGACGTGTGGGTGGGCCGCGGCGATCCGCTGCGCCGCGGCGCGCCGTACGCGCTGCTCGCGCCGGCGCTGCTCGACGCGATCGACGCCGCACCGGGCGCGCCGGATGACGACGTCCGCGCGCGCCTCGCCGCCCGCGTCGAGGCGCGGCTCGCCGCCGCCGCGCCCGACGACCGCCGCCGCGTCCGCGACTTCCTCGGCGCGCTGCTGTCGCTGCCGCCGCACCCCGACGACGACGAGGCGCTCGCCGCCGCGCGCGACAACCCGGCGCTGCTCGCCGACCAGATCCGCCTCGCGTGGGAGGAGCTGGTGCTCGCCGAGTGCGCGCACCAGCCGATCGTGCTCGTGCTGGAGGACCTGCACTGGGGCGACGCGGCGACCGTGAAGCTCGCCGACGGCGCGCTGCGCGCCGCGCGCGGGTTGCCGCTGCTCGTCGTGGCGCTGGCGCGCCCCGAGGCGCTGGCCCAGTTCCCCGGCCTGTTCGCGGAGCGCGACCTCACCCACGTCCAGCTCCACGAGCTGGGCGCGCGCGCGGTCGAGCGGCTGGTCGACGCGGTGCTCGGCGCCGGCGCCGACGCCGCGACGCGCGCGCGGATCGTCGACTACGCCGGCGGCAACCCGCTCTACGCCGAGGAGCTGATCCGGGCGTCGGCCGGCGGCGGCGGGGCGCCCGCGACGGGCGTGCCGCCGACGGTGCTGGCGATGGCGGTCGCGCGGCTCGACGCGCTGGCCCCGGACGACCGCCGGGTGCTGCGCGCCGCGAGCGTGTTCGGCGACGCGTTCCCGGCGGGGGGCGCGGCGCACCTGCTCGGCGGCGGCGGCGCGCTCGACGTCGACGCGCGGCTGCGCGAGCTCGCCGACGAGGAGTGGGTCACCGCGGAGCGCCCGGGCCAGTTCCGGTTCCGCCACAACCTGCTGCGCGAGGCCACCTACGCCACCCTGCCCGACGACGATCGCCGCGCCGCGCACCGGCTGGCCGCGGCGTGGCTGGCCCAGGGCGGCGAGCACAACGCCGCGGTGCTCGCGGCGCACCTCGAGGCCGGCGGCGACGACGACGGCGCGCGGGTCCAGCACGCGCGCGCGGCCGAGCAGGCGCTCGACGCCTCGGACCTCGACGACGCGATCGCCCACGCCGCGGCCGCCGAGCGACTCGGCGCGGCCGGCGCCGAACTCGGCGCGCTGCGGCGGATCGAGGGCTGCGCGCGGTTCTGGCGCGGCGAGCCGGTCGCGGGCCACCGCGCCGCCGAGGCCGCGTGCGAGCTGCTGCCCGCGCGCAGCGACGCGTGGTGGCGCGCGCTCGACCAGAGCGCCGAGGCCGCGCTCGACGCGGGCGCGGTCGAGGCGATCCAGCGGCACGCGGCCTGGGTCGAGGGGGCGCTGGCGGGCGCGGCGGCGCCTTCCGCGCCCGCGCTGCTCGCCGCCTCGACGGTGGTGATGCAGACGGCGATCGCCGGCGACGTGGCGCGCGCGCGGCGGCTGATGGCCTTGCTCGAGGGCGCGGTCGCGGCGCACGGCGCGACCGCCGCGATCGCCGCGCGGCTCGCGTTCGCGCGCGCCACGCTCGCGGTCGTGGACGGCGACATCGACGCCGTGCTCGCGGGCGTCGCCGAGGCGATCGCGCGCCACGACGAGCTCGGAGACGTCCGGACGGCGTGCCTGCTGCGCGGCAACCTCGCGTGGGCGCTGACCGAGGTGGGCGCGGCCGAGGAGGCGTGCGCCGCGGCGCTCGACGGCGCCGCGCGCGCGGAGGCCGCCGGGATCGGCCTGGCCGAGGCGACCTGCGTGGCGAACCACGCGCTCGCGCTGTGGCAGCTGCGCGCGCTCGACGAGGCGCTCGCCGTCGCGACCCGGGCGGCGCAGCTCGACGCCGGCGAGCCGTCCGCCAAGGGGCGGCTGTACAGCGTGCGGCTGCTCACCGCGCTCGGCCGGCTCGACGAGGCGGAGCGGCTCGCGCGCGCCGTCTGCGGCGAGCTGTCGGCCGTGCCGTCCGAGCGCGCGCTCGCCCACGCCGCGCTGGCCGAGGCGTTGCTCGCCCGCGGCCACACCGTCGAGGCGCTCGCCGCGGCGACGCTCGCCGCGACGACGCTCACCGATCTCGACGCGATCGTCGAGGGCAAGGCGATGATCCGCCTGATCCACGCCGAGGCGCTGCTCGCCGCCGGGCGCGAGGGCGAGGCGCGCGCGGTCGCGATCGCCGCCCGCGACCGGCTCCACGCGCGGGCCGCCCGCATCGCCGAGCCGTCGCGCCGCGCCAGCTTCCTGTCGCGCGTCCCCGACCACGTCCGCCTGCGCGCGCTCGCCGCGCGACTGGAGGGCGCGCCGGACGCGACGCGCGACGCCGCCGCGGAGTAGAGTGGCAGCCATGACGCCCCTGTTCCTCGACGGCACCGAGCCCCGCGCCGCCGAGCTGCGTCGGATCCTCCCGGCGTTCCGGTTCGCGCTGGAGAACCTGCCGGTCGGGTTCGCGACCAGCGCGCCGGACCCGGCGAGCCGCGCCCGCGACATGGTGCTCGCCGCCGAGCACGAGGGCCCGGTGTTCGCCGAGGCCAGCGACCTCACGACCGCCGAGGGCAAGAGCCTGCGGCTCGAGCTCGACTCCGAGAACGACAACCGGTTCTGCCGGTGGTTCCGCGAGACGCCGGCGCGGCTGCACGTGTGCGTCGCGCTGCGCCGGGCGCCCGGCGCCGAGGTCGAGCTGTTCGGCGCCGAGTGCGAGGGCAAGATCGCCGACCAGCCCGCCGGCGCCCGCGCGTTCGGCTGGGACCGGCTGTTCGTCCCCGACGGCTACACCCACACGCTGGCCGAGCTGGCCGAGCGCCCCGCGCTGGCCGGCGGCGGTACCGATCCCGATCCGGTCGGCCTGCGCACGCTGATCTACGGCGACCTCGCCGCGGCCCTGGCGCGGACCTGACGCGGACCTGACGCGCCGGCGGGCGCGCGATCAGAGCTTCTCGCCGGCGACCGCCTCGTGCAGCAGCGTGAGGCGCCACGCGCCGTCCTCGCGCACGAGCACGTAGAGCGCGCGCTGGGGCAGCGGCGTCGCGCGCGCGCCGAGCACGTCGACGTTGGCGAACACCCACGCCAGGTTGCCGTCGGCGGTGACAGCGGCGCGCGGCTCGCCGACCAGCTCGCCGGCCTCGGGCGGCTCGGGCTCCATCACCGGCGCGGCGTCGGCCGCCTCGGCCTCGTCGTCGTCGTCACCCTTCTTCTTCTTCTTCGCCTTCTTCGCCTTCTTCTTCTTCTTCTTCTTCTTGGGCTCGGCCTGCTTCAGCTCCTTCTTCCACGCCTTGTAGACCGGGTCGACGCCGACGAGGTTCTTGCCTGGCCCGCGCCCGGCCACCATCACGTCCTCGCGCTCGGCCAGGTGAACCATCCACAGCGCGCGCGACACCGTCGCCTCCTCGACCAGCGCGACCGCGTCGCGCGCCGCCGGATCGATCCCGCCGGGCAGCGCCGCCGGCGCCGCCAGCTTGCCGTCGGCGAGCCACTTGTCCGCCGTCTTGTCCGCGACCGGCCGCGCCAGGTGGACCGCGGCGATCACCCACAGCTCGTCGACGTCGATCAGCACGGCCGAGACCGTGAACGGCTGGCCGTCGAACACGATGCGATCGGTCGCCCACGCCGCGCGGCCGCCTGGCGCCGCGCCGACCTCGAGCTGCTTGGACTGCAGCTTGTGCTTGCCGTCGCCCGCGGCGTCGAGCGCGTCGCGCACCGCCAGCAGCGCGGCGGACTTCTCGGCGTACAGCTCGACGCCGGGGCCGACGACGTAGATCTCCGGCGCGAGCAGCGAGATCAGCCCGTCGTGGCTGCCCATGCGCAGCGACCGGTAGGCCTCGTCGATCACGTCGCGCGCGGCCTGGACCGCGACCTCGTGGTCGACCGACTTGACCTTCGGTCCGGCGGCCCCGCCGGCGCCGCCGCAGGCGACGAGCAGCCCGACCGCGGCCCCGACGACGCCGACGACGACAGCCCGGACGAGCGCGACAGCCTTCATCCGGTCATCGTCGCCCGGGAACCGGACGACCGCAACCGCGGGGCGCGGCGAGCCCGCCTCACGCCCGCGGGTGGCGAGCCCGCCTCACGCCCGCGCGCGGCGCCGCCGCGCCAGCGCCGCGCCGACGACGAGCACGAGCGCGACCGCGCTCGCCGGGGAGCCCCCGCCACGACTCGTCGAGCAGCAGCCTCCCGGCTCCTCGGGCTCGGGCTCGGGCTCCGGCTCGGGCTCCGGCTCCGGCTCGGGCTCCGGCTCGGCGCTCCACGAGCCGGCGCGGACGCGCGCCCCGAACGTCTCGTCGGCGCTGCGCGACGTCGACGTCACCGCGACGACCAGCCACACGGTCTGCTCCTCGACGGGCAGCTCCACCCGGGTCGAGCCCGCGCCGCCGACGAGCGCGATCGGCTCGTAGCTGAACACGCCCTCGACCGAGCGCCGCACCAGCGTGACGTGGTGCTCGGGCGCCCCGCCCAGCGAGCCCGCCGCGTCGACCTCGACGCCGACCTCGAGCCGGCCGTGCATCGGCGGCCGGGTCAACCGCACCGTCGAGTAGCCCCACGACCGCGGCGGCCGCGTCAGCTCGACCCAGCCGTCGGTGCCGTAGCCGTCGACCTGCA
>WYBA01000347.1 GCA_011526095.1 Myxococcales bacterium
CCGCCGGCGCCGACCTCCGCCCCGCCACGCTCGTCCCCGCCCCGGCCGCGCTCCGCCGCCCGACCGCGCCACCCGAGCCTCGCTCCGCCGGCGCGCCCGACCGCCGCCGCACCGACTCGCTGCCCCCGCCGCCCGTCGCCGCGCCCTCGCCCGATCCCGACCCGGCCGGCGTCGGCGACGAGACCGTCACCACCGTCGCCGCGCCGCCCGCGCCCGCGATCACCTCGCCGCGCGTCCCCGACACGATCACCCCGCTGCCGCCGCCGCCGATCGTCGCCGCGCCGCCGTCGCAGCCGCCGCCGTCGCCGCCGCACAAGGCGCCCACGCCGACCCAGCCGCCGCGCGAGCCGACCGTGCTCGACCCGCCGCCGACGCGGATCGCTCGCCCCGACCAGCTCGCCGACCGCCCGTTCACGCCGCCGAAGGTGCTGCCGATCCCGGAGGTCCCGGAGCCCGGGCCGCTCAACCTCGTCCGCTACTCGATCACGTTCCTGCGCGCGCGGTGGCAGCGGCGCGGCGCGATCAAGGTCCTCGGCGAGGAGATCAAGCAGGACACCGCCGCGCTCGACCTCGTCCTGGGCACGCTCGGCCGCCAGGCTCGCCAGCTCAAGGTCGACAACCGCGCGCTCGCCGCGGAGAACGCCGCGATCGACGCCACCGAGGAGCGCAAGGCGCGCCTCGACCAGGCCAACGCCGAGCTCAACACCCGCAAGATCGAGGAGACCTCCAAGTTCGAGGAGATCGAGCGGGAGCGGACGATCAAGGTGACCGAGGCCGAGCGCGTGGCCGAGGAGGCCAGCCGCGAGCTCGCCAGCTACGAGGGCCAGCGCCGGTCGCTGCGCGACAAGCGCAAGGAGGTCGAGCGCCGCCAGAAGGCGTACCTCAAGGCCGCCGAGGACCGCGACACCGAGGCCGGCAACTCCCAGATGGGCGACTCGCGGTCCGAGCTGCGGCGCGCCGCCGAGGGCCACCGCCGCGAGGCGGCGGAGCTCGAGCCCGAGCGCCAGGACCTCGAGCGGCGGATCGCCGCGCTCGACCGCCCGATCGCCGGCGCCCAGGCCAAGGTCGACGCCGCCCGCGCCGAGCTCGAGTCGGCCCGGCGCAGCCTCAACGACGCCCGCGAGGGCCACCGCCACCGCCTCGCCGAGATCGAGGCCGAGCAGGGCCGCAAGCACCGCGAGGTCGCGCTCGCCGACGCCGAGGTCCAGCGCCGCCTCGTCACCCTCGGGACGCTGGTCAACCTCAACCGGATCGAGCACGCCGGCTTCGACGAGCTCTACGAGCGGATCGACCGGCTGCGCGCGGCGATCGGCGCGCGCACGACCGAGATCGACAAGCTCACCGCCGAGCGCGAGGCCTACGACAAGGGCTCGCTGGTGCGCGGCTTCGTCTGGCTGGGGGGCGGTGTGGTCGCCGTGATCACCTTCGTCGCCATCATCCTCGCGATCGTGTGATCCGCGCCCGATCTGCGCCTGATCGGCGACAGTTCCGGCCGCGATCGCGCGCGCGGCGCGGGACCGTGTTACCGTCGGGAGCGTGCCGAAAGTCCTGGTTGCCAACAACAGCGAGCTGCTCCGTCACCTCGCGGCACCCTCCTTCCGGCGCCTCGATCTGGACCTGCTGGTGGTCAAGAGCGGTGACGAGGCGCTGACCGCCGTCCAGCACGAGCGCCCCGCCCTCGCCCTGCTCGACGCCGAGATGCCCGGCGTCAGCGGCTACGAGATCGCGCGGCGCATCCGCGACGAGGGGCTCGGCGCCAAGGTCGTCCTCGTCCTCGGAAAGCGTCTGAGCCACGACCAGATGCGCAAGGTCGCGGACTGCGGCTGCGACGAGGTGCTGATCGCGCCGATGAGCGCGGACGAGCTCCACGACGTCGTCGCGATCCAGCTCGGCAAGCCGCGTCACGGCGGCGAGCGGTTCCAGCTCGAGCTGTACGGCGGCGCGGTCGAGCCGGGCAAGCAGATCGACGCCACGGTCACGAACCTGTCGGTCGACGGCGTCCGGCTGGTGTGCAAGGAGCCGCTGGCCGAGGGCGCGCCGCTGGCGCTGCGGATCGTGACCGACGGCGCGGACGCCGGGGCCGCGCCGCTGGTGATCAAGGCCAAGGTGGTGTGGGCGCAGCCGCGCGACGGCCGCACCGTCGTCGGCGCGCAGTTCGAGAACCTGTCCGACGAGCTGCGCCAGACGCTGGCGCGGCTCACCCAGTGGGAGATCGTCGGCGACACCGCGCGGATCCGCGTCGTGCTCAAGGGCGACTTCACCGAGGCGACGTCGTTCGACGAGCTGCTCCCGTCGATGGTCGGGCGCGTCGACTTCGACATGGCGCAGGTGCGCTACATGAACTCGCTGGGCGTGCGCGCCTGGTGCCAGTTCCTCAAGGCCGCGCCGATCCAGGGCTACGAGTTCCACGCCTGCTCGGTGCCGTTCGTGCTCCAGGCGTCGATGGTCGCCGACGTGATCGGCCGCGGCACGGTGGCGTCGTTCTTCGCGCCGTACCACTGCGCGGCGTGCGACCACCAGGAGGAGCGGCTGCTCCAGAGCGCCGCGGTGCTCGCCGCCGGCCTCGCGCCGCCGGTGTTCAGCTGCCCCAAGTGCGACGGGCAGCTCGCGTTCGACGACATCCCGGAGCGCTACTTCGCGTTCCTGGACCACGACGCCTGAGCAGCGCATCGGTCCGTCCGGATCGCGCCGTCATCGTCGCGGCATCACCGCTTCAGGCCATCCGCTCCTGGTAGATGCGCAGGATGTCCGCCGCGGTCTCCTCGATCGCGCGGCTGGTCACGTCGATCACCGGCCAGTTCGGGTGCTTGCGGAAGATCTCGCGCGAGTACGCGATCTCGTTCTCGATGTGCGAGCGCTCGCCGTAGCTGGTCTCGGTCGGCATGCCGAGGTGCTTGAGGCGCGCCTGGCGGATCCGCGCGAGCGTGTCCGGCTGGATGATCAGGCCGAACACCTTGCGCTCGTCGACCGCGCTGAGCTCCTCGGGCGGGTCGATCCCGAGGACGAGCGGGACGTTCGCCACCTTGAGCCCGCGCTGCGCCAGGTACGTCGACAGCGGCGTCTTCGAGGTGCGCGAGATCCCGACGAGGACGAGGTCCGCCTTGGGCAGGTTGCGCGGCTCGGCGCCGTCGTCGTTCTTGACCGCGAACTCGACCGCCTCGATCCGGCGGAAGTAGTCCTCGGTGATCGTGTGGAGCAGGCCCGGGACGCCGGCCGGCGTCGCGCCGAGGAACGACGCGAGCTTGCCGATCAGCGCGCCGATCAGGTCGACGGCCTCGACGTTGTACCGCTCGACCAGGCGGGCGATCAGGTCGCGCTCCTCGGCGTTGACCACGGTGAACACGACGAGCGCCTTGAGCTCCGCCGCCTTCTCGAGCAGCTTCTCGCACTCGGACTCGAGCCGGACCCGCGAGTACGTGCGGACGTTCACCGGCGTCTCCGTGAACTGCAGCGTCGCCGCGCGCACCATGCGCTCCGCGGTCTCGCCGGTGGCGTCGGAGATGATCATCACCGTTCTCATGGGGCGCCTCTATACCACGGGGAGCCGACGACGCGCCGTCGCGTCGCCGGCACGGCCGGCGCGCCAGTCGACGACGCGCGGGCACTCCGGGTCGGGCGCGGCCGGGTCGCCGGTGACGTGCGCCGACACGACCTTGCACCCGCCGCGGCACAGCGCGTGGTAGGTGCAGGACGCGCACGGCTCGGCCGCGTCACGCCACGCGCGGAACGGCCCGAACGCGTCGTCGCGGGTCCAGTACGCGCCGAGCTCCGCCGCGTGCGGGCGGCGGCCGTCGGCGCCGGGCGGCGGCGGCGCGGCGAAGCTGCACGCGGTGACCGCGCCCGACGGCTTGGCGCCGATCAGGAAGTCGCCGCCGGTGCAGCCGTAGACCGCGAGGCCGGCGAGCAGGGCCGGGTCGGGGCGGTGGTGGACGATCATCGGGGTGTAGCTGCAGTCGAGGCGGACGCGCAGGCGGTGGCGGCGGGTCGCCGCGAGCACCGCGGGCAGCAGCGCGCGGTGCTGCGCGTCGGTGCACGCCAGCGCGGCGTAGGCGCGCGCGCCGCGCCCCGACGGCTTGAACCGCAGCAGCTCGACCTCGCTCAGCCGGCGCCGTGACGCGTACGCGAAGATCGCGTCGAGCTCGTCGATGTTGTGGCGGGTGACGACGACGTTGATCCCGATCTCGCGCTTGACCGCGCGCAGCGCGGCGAGCGCGGCGTCGGCGCGCGCGAACCCGTCGACGCCGCGGACCTTGGCGTAGGTCGCGCCGAGCCCGTCGAGCGAGACGTTGATCTGGCCGAACTTGTGGGCGATCGGCACCAGCGCGTCGAGCCCGGCCAGGCCGCTCGTCGTGAGGTTCGGGATCATGCCGCGGGCGCGGGCGTGGTCTGCCAGCTCGCCGAGCCACGGCAGCGTCGCGCTCTCGCCGCCGCCGAGCGCGAGGTGGAACACGCCGAGCCGCGCCAGCTCGTCGACCGCGCGCTTCCACCCGTCGAGGCCGAGCTCGCCGGGCGCGCCCTCGGGCGAGGCGCCGGTGTAGCAGCCCTGGCAGCCGACGTCGCAGCGGTTGGTGAGCTGCAGGTGCGCCTCGAGCGGCGCCGCGAGCACCCCGGCGCCGACGTCGCCGTCGTCGGCGCCGCGCGCCCAGATCGGATCGCCGGGCGCGGGCGTGACGCCGAGGTCGCGCGCGCGGTCGCGGTCGACGAACACCAGCGCGCGCGGCGACGTGAGCTGGACGATCGCGCCGAACCGCTCGAGCCGGGTCGCGCGGGCCTGGCGCTCGGCGCGGCGCGCCGCCGCCCACGTCCGGGCCCGCGCGGCGAGCTGGCCGAGGCGCCCCGGCACTACTGGCCCCCGCCGGTCTCCGGCTCGCCGCCGTCGGAGCCGGCGCGGTGGATGCCGAGCGCGCGCAGCTTCTTGTGCAGGTTGGTGCGCTCGATCCCGAGCGCCTGCGCCGTGCGCGAGATGTTCCACTGGAACTCGGCGAGCTTGATCCGGATGAACTCCGACTCGACCTCCTCGCGGAACTCGCGCAGGCTCTTGTTGGCGTAGCGGCCGAGGTCGATCGCCTGCTGCGGCCCGGTCGTGCGGGTCGCCTGGCCGGGCGGGCGCGGGCCGCCGAGGTACGGCGGCAGGTCGCGCTCGCGGATCACGTCGTCGCTCATGATCACGAGGCGCTCGACGACGTTGCGCAGCTCGCGGATGTTGCCCGGCCAGTCGTAGGTCTTGAGCCGCTCGTAGACGATCTCGTCGACCGGCTTGTAGGCGAAGCCGTTCTCGTCGCAGCACTCGCGCACGAACGCCTCGACCAGCAGCGGGATGTCGTCGAGGCGCTCGCTCAGGCCGGGCGAGCGGATCGGCACGACGTTGAGCCGGAAGAACAGGTCCTCGCGGAACTCGCCGGTCTGGACCATCGCCTCGAGGTCGCGGTTGGTCGCGGCGACGACGCGGCTGTCGGTGCGCAGGCTCTTCTCGCCGCCGACGCGGGTGAACTCGCCGGTCTGCAGCACGCGCAGCACCTTGGCCTGGGCCGGCAGCGCCATGTCGCCGATCTCGTCGAGGAAGATCGTGCCGCCGTCGGCGACCTCGAACAGGCCGCGCTTCTTGGCGACCGCGCCGGTGAACGCGCCGCGCTCGTGGCCGAACAGCTCGCTCTCGATCAGCTCGGGCGGGATCGCCGCGCAGTTGACCTTGACGAACGGCCCCGACGACACGCTGCTGTTGCGGTGGATCGCGCGCGCGATCAGCTCCTTGCCGGTGCCGCTCTCGCCGGTGACGAGCACGCGGCTGCGGGTCGGCGCGACCTTGGCGATCTGGCGCCGCAGGTCGGCCATCACCGGCGTGCCGCCGAGCAGCTCCCACCGCGCGTCGACGGCGCGGCGCAGCTGGTGGACCTCGCGCCACATCTTGCGCCGCTCGAGCGCGTTGCGCGCCGTGACGATCACGCGGTTGCGATCGAGCGGCTTCTCCATGAAGTCGAACGCGCCCAGCCGCGTCGACGCCACCGCGTCCTCGATCGTCGCGTGGCCGGAGATCATCACGACCGGGATCTCGGAGTCGCGGCCGCCGTCCTCGCCGCGCGCCTTGAGCTTGCGCAGCAGGTCGAGGCCGTTGTCGTCGCCGAGCTTGACGTCGAGCAGCACGAGGTCGATCGGCTCGCGCGCGAGCACGGCCTCGGCCTCGACGATCGAGCCCGCCTCGTGGACGACGTGGCCCTCGCTCTCGAGGACCATCCGCAGCGTGCGCCGGATGTTCTTCTCGTCGTCGACGATCAGCACCGGCTCGCCGCCGCCGGGCTCGGCGGCGGACACGTCCTCGTCACCGCTCATCGGGCCTCCTCGTCGTCGCCGTCGTCGCGGGCCGGGGGCTTGCCCTCGGCCGCGTCCGCCAGCGCGTCGCTGTCGTCGTCGCGCCGGTCCTTGCCGCGGCGCGCCCGGGGCGTCGACCCCTCGGCGCGGTCGAGCGCCTTGCGCCGGCCGCGGTTCCACAGCAGGGCGCCGATCAGCAGGACCATCCCGGCGACGACGTACATCGGCCGCCAGTCGCGCGCCGGCGCGGTGTCGGGCGCGGGCTTCGGCGGGATCGCCACGCCGTCGGGGGTGGCGCGCATCGCCGGCGCCTCGCCGGCGCGGCCGGCGACGTCGCCGGTCGGCGCCCCGGCGCCCGCGTCGCCGCCCGCGTCGTCGCCCGCGCCGTCTTCGGGCGGCGCGCTCGCCACCGCGATCACCAGCCGGCGCTCGATCGCCGGCAAGGTCAGCGAGTCGATCGCCCGGTCGCACGCCGGCCGCAGCGTCGCGGCGTCCGCGGCCGCGAGCACGCACTCGACGCGGCGCTCGTCGAGCACGCCCTCGTCGAGCGTCCACCGCGCGCGCACCACCGACGTCGTGCCGAGCTCGTCGTGGGCCCACTCGAGGTCGGCCTCGACCACCTTCTGCGCCGTGTTCGTGCGCTCGCTCCACGCGAGCTGGCGCACCGCCGCGCCGTCGCTCGCCGTCATCGCCTCGACGCTGGCGCGGACGTCGGCGACGCGCTGGCGCAGGACCTCGCCGGTGCCGGCCGGGGCCTTCGCGGCCGCGTCGAGCTCGAACCGCGTCACCGAGATGATGAGCTGGCCGCCGCCCGCGGCGGGCCGGTACGACCACACCCGGACGCCGAGCCGGGACACGCCGTCCGGCGCGCCGTTGGCGATCAGCTGCTGGAGCGACTCCGCGTGCGCCGGATCGCGCACCCACGCCGACGGGGCGGCCGCGGGCGGCTGATCCGGCAGCACCCCGACGCCGGTCGGCGGTGGGGGCCGCGGCGCGTCGGCGGGCGGCGAGGCTGACGGCTGTGCGAGCGCGGGCGCCGCGGCGCCGAGCGCGGCCAGGGCGACGAGGGGCAGGAGCGGGAGGCGAAGGGTCACGGGATCACGGCTCGCTGGTTCAGGGCTGGTGGGTCGGGACGGGCGGCGGCGCCAGCATGGCGAGCAGCGGCACGCACGCGCCGTCGCACGCCTCGGGGTGGCGATCATTGTAGAAGCAGGCGGCGGCGAGCGCCCGCGGCATTCCGCGGCCGTCGACGGTGAGCTGGACCTGGGCGCGGCCGCGGAACGCGCCGGCCGTGAACCGCGTCGTGAGCTGCGAGGCGTCCTCGCTGTCGGGCGACGTCGTCCACTCGGCGAGCTCGGCGCCCGCCTCGAGCGCCGCCTGCAGGTCGCGCTCGAGCCCGGCGATCGTGTCGCGGCGCGCGCCGCGCAGCTCGACGATCGCGAGGTAGCAGCCGCGCGACGGCTCGCCCCACGCGTGGGCGTGGACGTCGGCGTCGTCGACGACCTTGCGCGCGGCGTCGACCGCGGCGTCGGCGATCGCGGGCATCGCGCGCCACGTCCGCGGGACGTCGATGCCGTGCCCCGGCTGGGCGTGGTCGGCGGTCACCGCCCGGCGCGCGCCGGCGTCGCGATCGTCCGCCGCGGCCGCGCCGCGGCACCCCACGAGCGCCGCCGCGGCCAGGACGATCAGCCGACCGTCATCCATACCGTCTCCCCGGGCTCGACACCGAGGCGCCGCCGGGTCTCGGCGGTCACGCCCACGGTCCCGGCGTCGAGCGGGACGATCCGCGCGCCGGTCGCGCGGAACCCGGGGCGCGCGCCGGGGCGCTGGACCGCGAGCACCGCCCACGGCCGCTCGCCGTCGGCGTCCTCGACCGCGGTCACCTTCACCGGCTGCGCGCCGCGCACGAGCGTGATGTCGTCGGTGCGCGCCATGAAGTGCGGCCCGCCGTCGAACGGATCGATCTGCCCCGCGTACTCGAAGCCGATCCGCCGCAGCATCTTCTCGACGCCCTTGGTGTCGGGCCCGACCTGGCCGATCAGCCCGCGGACGTCGTCGGGCAGCAGCTCGGTGTGGATCGGCTCGTCGGGGAACAGCGCGTGGATGAACTCCTTGTTGTCCTTCGACAGCAGATCCGCTTCCTGGTAGGTCAGCCCGGTGAAGCGGCGGCCGACCTGCTCCCACAGCTTGCTCGTGCCGTCCGGCTCGAGCGGCGGCAACAGCTCGCTCAGCACGCGGTCGCGGAACACGCCGCGGTGCATGCGGATGAACAGGAACCGCGTGTACGACAGCGCCTTGCCCAGCGCCTCGGGGTTGCGCCGGTACTCCGGCAGCAGGATCAGCCCGCCGATCTCCGTCGGGCCGTCGTAGTTGTAGCCGATGCGCAGCGTCTGGTGGACGAAGTACCGGTCGAGCGTGACCGAGTAGCGCTCGTCGTTCTCGACCCGGAAGAAGATGTGCGGCGCGCGGCGCGTGCCGTGCTGCGCGTGGATCATCGACGTGCCGATCACGCGGCCGGCGGCGACGTCCTCGAGCACGAACAGGTACTCGCGGTCGACCGCCGAGATCGCCTCGTCGAACGACTTCTCCGACAGCTCGACGATCGCCTCGATGTGCTTGCGATCGGCCGGCAGGTTGACCGTGTCGAGGTGCTCGGCGACGGCGAGGATCTGGTCGACATCCTCTCGATATGATTGACGAATCCGGAACATGCGCGCCGCCTCCAGGGCGGCCTGGCCAGCCTACCACGCCGCGCGCGCGCCCGGGCGGGCCGGCTCAGGGCAGGGCGGAGGCGAGGCCCGCGGCGAGCGCCTCGAGCGCGTCGTCGGCCAGCGCGTGCGCCTCGGCGATCACGTCCTCGCCGACCAGCTCGCGCGCCCACTGCGTCGCGCCCACGACCTTGATCGTCGGCTTGCCGGCCTTCGCGCGGGCCGCGTTCTCCGTCGCCATCCAGTCGAGGATCTTCGGCAGCGCCTTGGCGGTCGCGCTCTTGGTGTCGTGCATCAGGATGACCGCGCGGCCGGTCAGCTTCTTGAGCTTGCCGATGACGTACTTCTCGGTCGCCTTGGCGTTGTTGTTCTTCCACTCCTGCGGGTCGATGTCCCAGTAGACGTGGCGGATGCCCGCGTCCTCGACCTGCTGGACCAGCCGGTTGCAGTACGCGCCGTACGGCGCGCGGAACCACGGCACCGGCAGCCCCGCCTCGCGCTCGAGCACGACGCGGGCGTGGACGATCTCGTGCTCGGCGACCTCCGGCTTGCCCTTGCACAGCTGGGCGTGGGTCATCGTGTGGTTCGCGACGACGTGGCCCTCGTCGAGCACGCGCCGCAGCATCGCCCGGTGCTTGGCGATCGCCCCCTCGCCGCCCTTGTCGAACCGCCACGCGACCATGAAGAAGATCGCGCTGATGTCGTGGGCGGCGAGCGTGTCGAGGATCTGCGCGGTGGTCTTCGTCGCCGGGCCGTCGTCGAACGTGAACAGCACCTCGGGGCCGCCCGAGGTCGACGGGCCGGCGGCCGGCGTCTCCCAGTTCGCGGCGGGCGCCGGGCGCGCCGCGGCCGCCAGCGCGACCGCCAGCGTGGCGACGACGACGTGGGACCGGGAGCGACGCACCTTCGATCGATCTAACACACTCGTCGCCGGGTGCATTGCGCGCCGTGGAGGCCCGCCACCACTTCGATAAGCGGCTACCCTCGGCGCACGATGAGCTTCGTGAAGAGCCGCCTGCCCGCGCCCCGCAAGGTCCCGCTCGCCCGCACCCCGACCCCGCTCGAGCCGCTGACCCGGACCTCCGAGGCGCTCGGAGTCGAGGTGTGGGTCAAGCGCGACGACCAGACCGGCGCCGAGCTGATGGGCAACAAGGTCCGCAAGCTCGAGTACCTGATGGCCGAGGCGCAGGACCAGGGCGCCGACCTGGTCATCACGTGCGGCGGCGAGCAGTCCAACCACGCGCGCGCCACCGTGATGGCCGCGGCGCGGCTGGGGATGGCGTCGCAGGTCGTGCTGCGGTGCGACGATCCGGCGAGCCCGCCGGCCGCGACCGGCAACATCCTGCTCGACCGCCTCGCCGGCGCGACGATCACCTGGATCACCCGGCCCGCGTGGGCGCAGCGCAACGAGCTCATGGCGGCCGAGGCCGACAAGGCGCGCGCCGCGGGCCGCCGGCCGTACGTCATCCCCGAGGGCGGGTCGAACGCGCTCGGGTCGTGGGGCTACGTCGCCGCCGCCCACGAGCTGGCCGACGATCTCGCCACCCTGCCGGCGCGCCCGACGACGATCGTCTATGCGTGCGGCTCGGGCGGCACCGGCGCCGGGCTGGTCACCGGCGCCAAGCTGGCCGGGCTCGCCGCGCGCGGCGTCCGCGTCGCCGGCGTCAACGTCTGCGACGATCGCGACTACTTCGTCGCCGCGATCACGCGGATCACCGGCGAGCTGACGTCGCGGTGGCCGCTCGGCGTCACGGTCGAGCCCGCCGACGTCGAGATCGTCGACGGCCACGTCGGCCTCGGCTACGCGAAGAGCCGGCCCGAGGAGCTGATGACGATCCGCGACGTCGCGCGCCGCGACGGCGTCCTCCTCGACCCCGTGTACACCGGCAAGGCGTTCCACGGCGTGGTCACCGAGCTGGCGCGCGACCGCCGCCGGTTCGGCGAGCGCATCGTGTTCGTCCACACCGGCGGGATGTTCGGGCTGTTCGGCGGCACGACGCCGGCCGAGCTCGCCGCGGTGCTGTAGGGCGGACCTAGGGCTGCGCGAGCAGCTTCTCGATCTGCGCCGACAGCTCGGCCTCGGACAGCGTGCCGACCTTGTGCAGCGCGCGCCGGCCCTTCTTGTCGTAGATGAACGTGACCGGGATGTTCGGCGGGAAGTCGTAGGCGCGGGCGATCTCGTTCTCGAGCCGCACGATCGGGTACGTCATCTCGTGGTCGCTGGCGAAGTTCAGCAGGTCCGCGCTGCTCGCGTCCTCGGTGAGGATCCCGAACATCTTCACGCCGCGGTCCTTGTACTTCAGGTACACGCGGTTGAACTCAGGGATCTCCTTCTTGCAGGGCTTGCACCACGTCGCCCAGAAGTTGATCACGACGACGTTGCCGGCGAGCGCCTCGGGCGGATGGACCTCGTTGGTCGTGTCCATCAGCGCGACCTTGGGCAGGCACTCGGTCGAGCCGGCGGTGCACGCCGCCTCGGCGGTCGGGGTCTCGCACGCGCTGGCCAGCGCGCCGACGACGACGATCAGGGAGGTGAAGATGGCGGCGCGGATCAAAGCCATGGGACCTCTAGCGGAACCTCAGCAGCGACCGCTCGAGGTCGCCAGGGGCAGCGTACCCGAGCAGCTCCAGTACCGTCGCGGTCACGTTCGCGATTCCGGCGCCCTCGGCGCGCGCCGGATCCACCTCGAAGCGGGGCGAGGCCGGGTCGCGCGCGGGGTCGTGGATCAGCAGCGGCACGGGGTTGAGGCTGTGCGAGGTACGTATCACGGGCAAGCCCGTTTCGCGGTGGCGCTCGACACGCCCGTCCTTGGTGCGCTGGAACATCTCGTCGGCGTTGCCGTGGTCCGCCGTAACCACCAGGATTCCTTCGAGTTCCTCCACGGCGCGGGCGAGCCGGGCGAGCTGGAGGTCGACCGACTCGACCGCGATGACCGTGGCGTCGAACGACCCGGTGTGGCCGACCATGTCGCCGTTGGCGTAGTTGACCCGGGCGAACCGGTGGCTCCCGGTGCGCAGCTCCGTGATCAGCCGGTCCGTGATCTCGGCCGCCTTCATCCACGGCCGCTGCTCGAACGGGATCACGTCGGACGGGACCTCCACGTAGGTCTCGGTGCCGTCGTCGAACATGCCCGAGCGGTTGCCGTTCCAGAAGTAGGTGACGTGGCCGTACTTCTGGGTCTCGCTGATCGCGAGCTGGCGGACGTGGTGGGCCGCGAGCAGCTCGCCCATCGTCCCCTCGATCGACGGCGGCGTGACCAGGAAGTGCCGCGGGACGTGGAGGTCGCCGTCGTACTCCATCATCCCGGCGAACAGGACGTCCGGACGGCGGACGCGGTCGAACTTGTCGAACGCGTCGTCGTCGAACGCGCGGCTGATCTCGATCGCGCGGTCGCCGCGGAAGTTGTAGAGCACGACCGCGTCGCCGTCGGCGATCGGCGCGATCGGCTTGCCGCCCTCGGCGATCACGAACGCCGGCAGGTCCTGGTCGAGGATCCCCGGGCGCTCGGCGCGGAACGCCGCGATCGCCTCGGCGGTCGACGCGAACGGCCGCGCGTCGCCCAGGACGTGGGCGCGCCAGCCGCGCTCGACGATCGACCAGTCCGCCTCGTAGCGGTCCATCGTGACGAACATCCGGCCGCCGCCCGAGGCGATCCGCGCGTCCTTGCCGGCGGCGCGCAGCTCGGCGAGCACGCGCTCGATCCGGTCGACGTAGAGCGGCGCGCTCGTCGGCGGGACGTCGCGCCCGTCGAGCAGCGCGTGGACGTACAGCCGCGCGACGCCGGCGCGCGCCGCGGCGCGCAGCATCGCCTCGAGGTGGTCGAGGTGGCTGTGGACGTTGCCGTCGGACAAGAGGCCCAGGAAGTGGATCGCGCCGCCGCGCAGCCCGCGCTCGACCACCGCCCGCCACGTCGCGCCCTCGAACAGCGTGCCCGCGGCGATCGCGCGGTTGACCAGCAGCGCGCCCTGGGCGTGGACGCGGCCGGCGCCGAGCGCGTTGTGGCCGACCTCGCTGTTGCCCATGTCGTCGTCGGAGGGCAGCCCGACGGCGGTGCCGTGAGCGCGCAGCGCCGCGGTCATCCCGGGGACGCGCAGCCGGTCGAGCGTGGGCGTCGCCGCGATCGCGACGGCGTCGGCCTCGTCGCCGCGGCCGAGGCCGACGCCGTCGAGGATGGCGAGCACGACCGGGCCCTTGGGCCCGGCGAACCGAGGGTGAGGCGCGAGCTTGACCGGCGTCATGGGGGCCGGGCGACGCTAGCACCGCCGGGCGCCGAAAACACCGACGCGCCCCGGCGGGGCGCGTCGTGGAGGCTGGTGGGCGCCGAGGGCGCTCGGGGGCGTCCCTACTTGGTCGCCTTCTGAGCCTTCTTCTCCTCGGCCTTCGCCTCTTCCTCGTCGGCGTTGATGATCCGGTAGTTCTTCAGCGCCTTGGCCTTCGGGTCGAAGTCGAAGCTGCTGTCCTTGATCGCCTTGTCGAAGTTCGGCTCGTAGAACCGGAAGTGGTTGGTGTTGCCGGCGCCGTCGATGATGATCGACTCCTTGGCGCGGTAGTTGTCGCTCGCGACGACGAGGTAGAGCGTCTTGTACTGGGCGCTCGCCGCCTTCGGCGTGAGCTTGAGGACGAGGTCGTTCTTGCCGCCGTACTTCTTCGACGTGTCGAGCTCGGCCTTGAAGTCGGCCTTGAGGTCGCCCTTGCCGTAGAGGAACGTCACGGCGACCGGCAGCATGTTGTTCTCGAGGTTCTTCTCGACGACCTGCTTGTTGTCGTGCTCGACGACCCACAGGTACGTGCCGTTGGAGATGAAGCTCTTGTTGGTCGTCGACTTCTTGTTCTTCTTGGTCTTGTAGTCCCAGCGCATCTTGCCGGGCTTCTTGATGTAGAGGACGCCGTCGGTCTGCTTCTTGTCGCCGAACGTCACGTTGGTGACGGTCTGGCGGAACTTCGCCGTGACCTGGGTGATGCCCGCGTAGAACGCCTGGACGCCGTCGACGACCTCGTCGGCGGTCGGCGCGGCGGCGACGCGGGTGGCGCCGGCGGTGGAGGTCGCGAGGTCGATGCCGAACGACGCGGCGCCGGCGGTGGGCGCGGGGGCGTCGTCGCGGTGCTCGCGGGTGACGACGATGCTCGGGGCGGCGGGCGCGACGACCGCGGGCGCCGGCTTCACGGGAGCCTTGGGCGCCTCGGCCGCGAACTGGCCGGAGGTGAACAGGAAGGCGAGGTACGCGATGAAGCTGGGGGTCATGGTGGGCTCTCTCTCTGGCTACGTCTCGTGCGCTGGGAGTCGCGCAGCAAGCATACAGACGCACGGCGTCCAGGCACGATTCACGAAGCCAACCCGGCGATTCTGCTCGGCTCGATCCCGAGGCTGGCCCTGGCTGGCCGTCGCCCGTGACGGTACTCTCGGCGCGATGAATAGGCGAGCGCGATGCGCGTAGCGGGGGCCCTGGTCGGCGTGCTGGCGGTGGCGGCGTGCGGCCCCGCGTCGCCGGATCCGACCACGATCAACGACCGCCGCGTCGCGGACGTCGGCGGCGGTGGGACCGGGGACGGTGACGCCGCCGGCGCGGCGCGCGAGCTCGCCGCCGCGATCGCGGCCGAGACCGAGGCGCTCGCGGCGCTCGACGTCGATGTCGCGCGCGCCGAGGACGCCCTCGACACCGGCGGCGCCGCCGCCGAGGACGCGCTGCTCACGCTGCGCGCCGACCGCGTCGCCCGCCGCGCCCACCTGCGCCACCTCGAGCGGTGCGCCGCCGAGCTCGTGCCGTGCCCGCCGCGGCTCGACGAGCCGACCGTGCCCGCCACCTGGGACGCCGCGACGCAGACGCTCGGCGGCGCGTTCACCGCCGACGCCGCGGGGTTCCCCGCCGCCGCCGCCGAGCTCGCGGCCGCCGCCTGCGCCTGCCGCACCCAGGCCTGCGCGCAGTGGACGCTCGCCGACCTCGCGCGGTGGGAGGACGCCCTGCCGCTGCCCGACCAGGACGCCGCCGCCGAGGACGTGACCCTGGCGCGGTCGTGCGCGTACGCCCGCCTCGGCAGCGAGTAGCGCGAGGGACCCGGCGGGCTACGCCGCCGAGACCATGACCTCGCGCTTGTTCGTGTGGTCCGGCGGGCTGACGATGCCCTGCTTCTCCATCTCCTCGACCAGGCGCGCGGCGCGGTTGTAGCCGATGCGGAGCTGGCGCTGGACCCACGAGATCGACGCGTTGCGCGTGGTGGTGACCACGTGCACCGCCTTGTCGTAGAGGTCGTCGCCGGTCGAGTTGGTGGGCGAGCCGCCGCCGCCGCCCTCGGCCGCGCCCTCGCCGTCCTCCTCGTCGCGCGGCTTGAGGATGTCGAGGTTGTAGACCGGGCGGCCCTGGGTCTTGAGGAACTCGACGACGGCGTGGATCTCGTCCTCGTCGACGTAGCAGCCGTGGAGGCGGGTCGGCGCGGCGCCGCGGTCGCTGAACAGCATGTCGCCGGCGCCGAGCAGCGCCTCGGCGCCGCCCTGGTCGAGGATCGTGCGCGAGTCGACCTTGGCGGTGACGTGGAACGCGATGCGCGACGGGAAGTTCGCCTTGATCAGGCCGGTGATCACGTCGACCGACGGGCGCTGGGTGGCGAGGATCAGGTGGATGCCGGCGGCGCGCGCCTTCTGGGCGATGCGCGCGACGCTGGTCTCGACGTCCTTGGGCGCGCACATCATCAGGTCGGCGAACTCGTCGATCACGACGACGATGTAGGGCAGGCGGTGCGGCGGCTGGGTCAGCGTGAGCTGCCGCGGCGCGTGCTCGCTCGTCACCTCGACCGGCTCGTCGGCGTCGTGCTCGGCGTCGGCGCGGTCGACCGCCTCCTGGACGCTGTCGCCGAGCGCGCGCTGCGCGGCGTCGGCGGCGCGGCGCAGCTCGTCGGCCTCCCACTTGGCGCGCTGCTTGCCGATCTTGTCGTTGTAGGTCGCGATGTCGCGCACGCCCATCTGCGCCAGCAGGTCGTAGCGCCGCTCCATCTCGTCGACCGCCCAGCGCAGCGCCAGGTTGGCCTTCTTCGGATCGGTCACGACCGGCAGCAGCAGGTGCGGGATGCCCTCGTAGATCGAGAGCTCGAGCATCTTGGGATCGACCATGATCAGCCGCACGTCCTCGGGCGTGCAGCTGTAGAGCAGCGAGGTGATGAACGCGTTGACCGCGACCGACTTGCCGGAGCCGGTGGTGCCGGCGACGAGCAGGTGCGGCATGCGCGCGAGGTCGACGATCGCCGGCCCGCCCTCGATGTCCTTGCCGAGCGCGATCGGCAGCTTCGCCTTCGACTTGCGGAACGTGTCGTCGGCGATGATCTCCTTGAGGAACACCTTCTCGCGGGCGCGGTTGGGCACCTCGATGCCGACCGCGGCCTTGCCCGGGATCGGCGCGACGATGCGGACGCGCAGCGCCTCGAGCGCCATCGCCAGGTCGTCCTGGAGGTTGGCGATCTTCGACACGCGCGTGCCCGGCGCCGGCGCGAACTCGTACATCGTGACGACCGGGCCGGGGCGGATCGCGGTGACGTCGCCCTTGACGCCGTAGTTCGACAGCGTCTGCGACAGCCGCGCCGACAGCTCGAGCATCGCCTGCTTGTCGAGCTTGTTGTCGGTCGAGGCGTCGTACTTGAGCATCTGGATCGACGGCAGCTCGTAGGCGCCGTCGCCCAGCTTGACGAAGCCGCGGCGCTCGGCCTCGGCCTGCTGCTCCAACGCGGCCATCGTCGCGCCGTCGGCGTGCTTGAACCGCGACTCGACGATCAGCGGCGCGGCGCCGGCGGCGGCCGCGGCGGCGGCGGCGCCGGTGGTGGGCTTGGGCTCGACGATCGAGGGCGCGGGCGAGGGCGCGGGCGCAGCCGCAGCCGCAGCCGGCGCAGCCTCGGCGGGCACGATCGCCAGCGCGGGCGGCTCGGCCTTCTTGCGCGCCGGCTTCGCGGGCGCCTCGAGCGCGACGATCTCTGCCGCCGCCGGCAGGCCGACCTCGGTCGTCTCGATCGGCCGCTTCTTCCGGCGGCCCTTCTTCTCGCCCTCGGCCTCGCCGTCGGCGAGCCGCGCCTCGATCGCGGCCGCGAGGTCGGGCTGGCGCTCGGTGTCGCCGCCGGCCTCGGCCGCGACGCGGCCGCTGCGGTCGATGATCGGCGGATCCGACAGCGCCATCGCGCGCGCGCTCGACTCGTCGAGCTCGAACGGATCGTCCTCGGCGTCGTCGACCTCGTCGTCGGCGTAGTGGTCGCGGTCGCGCTCGGGCAGGATCGCGCGCACGACCTCGCCGACGAACCGGCCGACGGCGCGGGCGCCGGCGGCGATCGTGTCCCAGATCGCCAGGCCGCCCAGGCCCATCCAGCCCAGCACCTGGCGCGCGCGCAGCGGCGTCGCGACGATGATCGCGATCGCCAGGCCGAGCGTCGCCAGGAGCGCGGTGCCCGCGGTCGAGATCAGCGCGCGCGACACCTCCGCCGCGTGCTCGCCGAGCGCGCCGCCCGGGCCGTGGCCCGCGACGCGGTAGTCGTCACCCGCCAGGTGCAGCAGCGTGCCGAGCGACAGCGCGCCGAGCGCCACGCCCGCGCCGATCGCCACCGGGATCGCCGGCCGCTTCTCCATCAGCACGCGCACGGCTGCGACCGCGACCATCGCCACCAGGGCGTACGAGGTCAGCCCGCCGATGCCGTACACCATCGACGCCACGCGGCGCCCGAACGGCCCCATCCACAGGCCGCCGGCCTGCAGCGCGATCATCGCCAGGGTCACGAACAGCGTGATGCCGAGCGCGATCACCCCGCCGATCTCGGTGCGGCGGCCGGACGCCGCCGGGCCGCTCGGGGCGGCTCGGCGGGGCGCGTCGGCCTTCGAGCGGGTCGGCTTGGGGGGCGCCGCGGGGGCCGAAACTCGCTTGTTCTTTGGTGTTTTCGACATCTGGCACCTGCGGAGTACACTATCCTACCTCGGCACACAAAGTGGGCCAAGTTTTCGGGTCGCGCCGTCCGGATGGAAAAGCCTATGGGTTTCGCTCCGTTGGATCCAGTTTTCGCTATCCTGCCGCGCACGATGCGCACCCTCCGAACCCCTCTGCTGATCGCCGCCCTGGCGCTGGCCCTCACCGGCTGCCTGGCGAAGAAGTCGACCCTCGACGCCGCCCTCGCCAAGAACAAGGACCTCGAGGCCCAGCTCGCGGACGAGCGGAAGAACGTCGCGGACCGCGACAACCGCATCAAGGGGCTGGAGGACGAGCTGGGGGCGACCCGCGGCGACCTCACGACCACGGACGCGGAGCGCAAGCGCAAGGAGGAGGAGCTGGCGCGCACCCAGGCCGAGAAGGAGGCGACCGAGGCCGAGCTGGCCGAGCTGCGCCGCCAGAAGGAGGCCGCCGAGGCGCGCCTGGCGTCCTACCGGGCGCTGCAGGAGCGGTTCAAGAGCCTGGTCGACGCCGGGACGCTCGAGGTCGCGTTCCGCAACGGCCAGATGACGCTCAAGCTGCCGTCGGGCGTGCTGTTCCCGTCGGGCTCGGCCGATCTGAGCACGGCCGGCAAGACCACGCTGCAGCAGGTGACCGAGGCGCTGATGGCGTTCAAGGACCGCCGGTTCCTCGTCGCGGGCCACACCGACTCCGACCCGATCAAGACGCGCAAGTTCAAGAACAACTGGTTCCTGTCGACCGCGCGCGCCGTGCAGGTCGTCGACTTCATGGTCGAGGCCGGGTTCCCGGCGGACAAGCTCGCCGCCGCCGGCTACGCCGACAAGGATCCGGTCGCGGACAACGGCACGCCCGAGGGCAAGGAGCTCAACCGGCGGATCGAGATCATCCTCGTGCCGGATCTGTCGGAGCTGCCCCAGCTGGCGGAGGAGCCGAAGTAGTCGCGTCGTCTGGCGGCGCCGCGGCCGTGTCCTCGGCCCCGGCTTCGGGCGCGGGCGCGGTGGCGCGCGTGGCGAAGAACGCGTGCACGGCGGCGGCCGCCGCCTTGTTCATCCCCGGCGCGGCGGCGAGCGCGTCGAGCGACGCCGCGGCGACGCCCTTGACGCTGCCGAAGTGGCGCAGCAGCGCGCGCTTGCGCGCGGCGCCGACGCCGGGGACGTCGTCGAGCACGCTCTTGACGATGCCCTTGCTGCGGCGGCCGGCGTGGAACGAGTTGGCGACGCGGTGGGCCTCGTCGCGGATCCGCGCCAGCACGAACAGCTCGGCGCTGTTGGGGCGGAGCTGGACCGGATCCTTGACGTTGCGCAGGTAGACGCGATCGGGCGCGTCGCCGGCGGCGAGCTCGCGCTCCTTGGCCAGGGCGATCACGTCGAGCGCGTCGTCGCCGGCGAGCGCGATCCCCAGGTCGGTCAGCGCGGCGACGGCGCTGCCGAGCTGGCCCTTGCCGCCGTCGACGACGAGCAGGTCGGGGCGCTCCCACCCGGCCTCGCCCGCGGCGGCGCGCTTGAACCGCCGCGTCAGCACCTCGTACATCGACGCGAAGTCGTCGTTCTGGACCGCGCGGACCTTGAACGTGCGGTACGCGGCCTTCGCCGGCTTGCCGTCGACGAACACGACCATCGACGCGACCGTGTCGGTGCCCTGGATGTGGGCGATGTCGAAGCACTCGATCCGGCGCGGCGGCCGCCGCAGCGACAGCCGCGACGCCAGCTTGTCGAGCGTCGCGGCCGCGTCGTCGTCGCGGCCGCCGCGCGACGCGGCGCTGGCCGCGGCGTTCTTGTCGGCGAGGTCGACGAGGCGCGCGCGCACGCCGCGCTGCGGCTGGACGAGCCGCACCTTCTTGCCGCGCGCGGCGCCGAGCCAGTCGGCGAGCACGTCGGCGTCGTCGAGCTCGACCCCGACGACGACCTCGTCGGGGATGAACGTGCCGGTGGCGTAGTACTGCTGGACGACCGAGGCGATCACCTCGGCGTCGGACAGCTCGACGTCCTTGTGGTGGAACGCGCGCCGCCCGGCGAGCTTGCCGCCGCGCACGTACATGACGACCGCCTCGACGACGTCGCCCTCGCGCCACAGCCCGAACACGTCCTGGTCGACGAGGTCGTCCTGGACGACGTCCTGGCGGTCGACCGTGCGCTCGACCGCGGCGAGCGAGTCGCGCAGCCGCGCGGCGGTCTCGTAGTCCTCGACCTCGGCGCGCGCGCGCATGCGCTCGCGCAGGCGCGTCAGCAGCTCGCGGTCCTTGCCGCCGAGGAACATGAACACGTCCTCGACCTGCTCGCGGTACGTGGCGGGATCGACCGGCAGCGCGCACGGCGCGGGGCAGCGCTTGATCTGGTGCTGCAGGCACGGCCGGCCGCGCGTCTCGAGCACGTGGTCGGTGCAGGTGCGGAGCTGGAAGTGGCGGTTGAGCACGCGCAGCGTCTGCCGGGCCGAGGTCGCGGAGTGGTACGGGCCGAAGTAGCGCGCGTCGTCGTCGCGGATGTTGCGCACGACCTCGACCCGGGGGAACCGCGCGGCGCGCGACGCCTCCGGCGCGGCCGACGCCGCGCGCAGCCGCAGCACCAGGTACTGCTTGTCGTCGCGCAGGTTGACGTTGAACCGCGGCTGGTGCTTCTTGATGAGCACGTTCTCGAGGAGCAGCGCCTCCTTCTCGCTGCCGACGACGATCGTCTCGAGGTCGGCGAGCACGCGGCCGAGGAACCCGGCGGCGACGAAGAACCGCGCGTCGGCGCCGGGGCGGAAGTACTGGCGGACGCGCGTGCGCAGGCTCTTGGCCTTGCCGACGTAGACGACCTTGCCGTGGCGGTCCTTGAACAGGTAGCAGCCCGGATCGGTCGGCAGCGTGTCGAGCCGCTCCGCCGGGACGCCGCGGTCGGGGCCGGTGGACGAGACCGAGACGTCGTCGAGCGGGACGCGGGCGTGCTCGGGGCGGAGCCCGGCGCTCGCGCCGTCAGGGCTCGCAGGCGTGCGTCTCGGTGGGCGGCGGGGCACTGCGCTGGTCCCAGCGGCGGCAGTCGTTCACTGTGACGACGACGATCAGGACGATCAGCACGAGCACGCCGACCATGTGCACCGTCGCCTCGAGCTTGGGGTTGGCGCGGCGGCGCGTCACCATCTCGTAGCCGAGGAACACCAGCCGGCCGCCGTCGAGCGCGGGGAACGGGAGCAGGTTGAACAGCCCGAGCCAGACGTTGAGCGTCATCAACAAAAAGACCGTCTCGGCCCAGCCGACGTCGATCGTGTTGCTGACGACCTGGGTGATGCCGACGACGCTCGACAGCTCGCCCTTCGACTTGCCGGTCACCATGTCGACGATGTTGCCCGTCATCTCCTTCGTCGCGCGGACCGGGTACGCGAACGCCTCGCTCAGCGCGGTGCCGACGCCGAGCTGCCGGCGCTCGATCTTCACCAGCTCGGCGATGTGGACGCCGAGGCGCCACCGGCCCTCGGCGTCCTTCGCCGGCTGCATCGTGATGTCGAGCTGCTGACCCTTGCGATCGATCGTGAACACCGCCGCGCGCCCGTCGAGGTCGGCGACGTGGTCGCTGAACTGCTTGGTCAGCGGCTGGCCGTCGATCGCGACGAACTTGTCGCACGCCTCGACCTTGCCGTGGGCGGGCATGCCCTCCTCGGTCTTGCTGACCTGGAACTGCGACGGGCCGACGCGCGTCTTCATCCCCGCGCAGTGGAACAGCGTGAACGCGAGCACGATCGCGAACAGGTAGTTCGTCGCCGGGCCGGCGAAGATCGTCAGGAACCGCTGCCACACCGGGCGGTTGGGGTAGGCCGAGGCGTCGTTCGGATCGACCTCCTCGACGATGTTCATGCCCTTGATCTCGACGAACCCCCCGAACGGGATCGGGGCGAGCTGGAACTGCGTCGAGTCCGGACGACGCTTCCACTTGAGCAGCGCCGGGCCGAACCCGAGGCTGAACTTCTCGACCCGCATCTTGCAGAGCCGCGCCACGACGAAGTGGCCGGCCTCGTGCACGACGATGAGCAGGCCGATCGCGACGATCGCCCAGAAGATGGACATGCCCGCGGACTATAGCCGCTTTTCGCCGACGGGCCGCCGCGCGGCCGCGGCGCGCAGCCGGAACAGGCCGCGCACGGGCGCCGGACCACCGCCGGCGAGCTGCACGTCGAGCCGCAGCCCGCGCGCCTGGAGCTTCTTGGTCAGCCGGCGCAGGTAGACCTCGCCCATCCCGCGCAGGCCGGCGACCGCCTGGAGCGCGCGGGTGCGGTGGGCGACGGCGAACCGGCCGCGGACGACGACGGCGTCGAGCGACTCGTCGCGGATCTGGTCGAGCGCGCGCGAGAACGGCGCGAGCGGCTGGGTCGCCGCGGTCGGCTCGAGCAGCCACAGCACGTGGCCCTGGGCGCGGGCGATGCCGAGCTCGAACCCGCGGCCGCGGCCGAGCGCGTGGGTGACGCGCAGCTCGGGCACCTGCGCGCGCAGCAGCGCCAGCACGGCGTGCGAGTTGTCACCGGAGTCCTCGTCGACGGCGACGATCTCGAACGCGACCCCGAGCTCGCGCAGGTGGGCGGCGACCCTCTGGACCGCGGCGCCGATCACGTCCTCGTGGTCGGCGAACGGGATGATCGCGGACACCTCGTAGGCGCGCGGGGTGGTCCCGGGTCGAAGGCCGTACTGCATCGCCCGCCGTCGAAGCATCAAGCGTGCCGCCCTCATGACGTTGCGGTGACCAGCGTGCTACCGCCGGCTGACAATCTCAACCTGTTAATTTCATTAACAGTTGTGTCACGGGGTGGGTGCGTGTGTGGGTGAATGGTCGAACCGCGGTGCGTAGGGGACGCGGCACCGCTACCTCCCAAGGTGGGAAGATCATTGCGCAGTTCCGGCCATCCAGTGCGCGTGGAGTCGCCGACCGACCACGCCCCAGTCGAGCACCTTCGCGCTCTCGGCGGCGAGGTTGGCGGCCGGCTGCGGGTCGCCCGCGAGCGCCTCGGCCAGGGCGGCGCCGAGCGCGCGCGCGTCGCCGGCGGGCGCGCGCCGGACCCACGGCGCGGGCAGCGAGGCGAGGCCGCCGGCGTCGCTGCACACCACCGGCACCGCGCTCGCGACCGCCTCGAGCACGATCGTCGGCGTGCCCTCGGTGCGCCCGCCGGGCAGGACGATCGAGGGCGCGCACAGCAGGTCGGCCTCGCGCAGCAGCTCGTCGCGCCGGTCCGGCGTGACCGCGCCGACGAACCGCACGCGGTGGCGCGGCGGCGCGGCGCCGGCGCGCGCCTCGAGCGCGGCGCGCAGCGGGCCGTCGCCGGCGACGATCAGCTCGACCGGCGCGGCGACGCCGGCGAGCGCGTCGAGCAGCACCTCCACGCCCTTGACCGGGACCAGCCGGCCGACGAACAGCACGCGCGCCGGCGTGGCGCGCGGCCGGCGCGCGCGCGCCGCGGCGACCGCGCGGAACCGCGTGAGGTCCAGGCCCATCGGGTGGACGAGCGCCGCGTCGTCGAGGCGCCCGCGCAGCGGGCGCGGCGTGGCCTCGCGCGCCAGCTCGAGCAGCTCGGCGGCGACGAACACCAGCCGCGCGCCGCGCGCGAGCAGCGCGGCGAGCGTCGCGCCGAGCAGGCCGCGGCGGTGCAGCAGGTGGACGTCGCCGGAGTGGGCGATCGCCAGCAGCGGGCCGCGGGTCAGCGGCGCGGCGACGACCGCCGACGGCACGAGCCAGTGGCACGCGACCGCGTCCCAGCCGCGCGCGTGGGCGCGGACCGCGGCGGCGAGCGCGGCGGTGAACCGCGCGCTCGCGACGGTGGCGCGCACCGCGCGCGCCTCGTGCGCCTCGGGCGCGCCGCCCTGGTAGAACAGCCCGCCGCGATCGGGCACGCGGGTGACGGAGACGGCGCCGCGCGGGTCGCGCGTGGCGTCGGCCGGATCGGGCGAGCCGGCGGCGAGCACGTCAACGGCGTGGCCGTGGCGCGCGAGCCAGCGGACGTGCCCCTGGACGAAGCTGCCGGCCGGGTCGCCCGGCCAGCGCGGGTACGACGTCGTGACGACGCCGAGGCGGCTCACCGCGCGGCGGCCACCGCGCGGCGGCGCGCGCGCACCTCGCGGGCGAGGCGGTTGCCCCACGACCGCAGCAGCACCCACGACAGCGGCGGCGCGGTGCCGAGGTTGATCCCGCTCTTCCAGTGCGGTCCGTAGATCGGACGGACCGGGACGTCGACGACGCGCGCGCCGGCGACGTGGAGCCGCGACAGCAGATCGTTGGGGTAGCCGTAGCGCGACCACACGTCGTCGAGATCGACCGCCTCGAGCGCGCGGCGGTGGATCGCGGTGTAGCCGCACTGCGAGTCCCACACGTGGTGGTACCCGGAGGTGAGCTTGGTCGCCGCCGACAGCACGACGTTGCCGACGATGCGCGCCGGCGGCATCGCGGTCCACACGTCGGGGTGGCGGAACCGGTCGCCCTTGACGTAGTCGGCGTGGCCGTCGGCGATCGGGTCGAGCACGGCGGGCAGATCGTGCGGATCCATCTGGCCGTCGCCCGCCATCACCGCGGCGACGTCGCAGCCGGTCGCGAGCGCGCGGCGGTAGCCGGTGACGATCGCGCCGCCGACGCCGCGGTTGGCCTCGTGCACCACCACGTCGACGCAGCCGCCGCGCGCCTCGGCCGCGGCCTGCGCGGTCGCCGCGGTCGCGTCGGTCGAGGCGTCGTCGACGACGATCACGCGATCGACGAACGCGGGCACCGTCGCGACCGCTTCGCCGATCGCGCGCTGCTCGTTGAAGGCCGGGATGACCACGGCCACCTGCAACTGCCGGTACATCGGGGTGCTTTTATGCCGCGCCGGTCCGACGCTCAAGCACAACTTGAACGCTCGCTCCCGGCGCTCCCGCGCCTTCGGCGCGGTGCCCGCGCCGGCACTTGAACGCTCGCTCCCGGCGCTCCCGCGCCTTCGGCGCGGTGCCCGCGCCGGCTCGCGTCACTTGTCCGCCGCCTGTCAGGGCGCCGTGCTACAGCCGCTGGGAACCGACGAGGAAACGCACATGGCCGGCGGAGTCAACAAAGTCATTCTGGTGGGCAATCTCGGGGCCGATCCCGACATGCGATACACGCCGAGCGGCGCCGGGGTGTGCGAGCTGCGCATCGCCACGAGCGACTCCTGGACCGACAAGAACGGTCAGCGTCAGGAGCGCACGGAGTGGCACCGCGTGATCGTGTGGGGCAAGCGCGCCGAGGTCTGCGCGAAGTACCTGTCGAAGGGCCGCCAGGTCTACGTCGAGGGGCGCATCCAGACGCGCAACTACGACGACAAGGACGGCAACAAGCGCTACATCACCGAGGTCATCGCCAACGACGTGCAGTTCCTCGGCGGCGGCAAGGAAGGTGGCGGCGCGCGCCGCGGCAGCGACGACTCGCCGCCGCCGCCGGAGCCGGACTTCTACGGCGCGCCGGGTGGCGGCGGTGGCGGCGGCCCCGACGACGATATTCCGTTTTGAACCTTCCGCGCCGCCGCAGACGGCGGCGCTCAGGCGTAGGGGGAGCGCCGCTCCCCCTACGAACCCCCATCTCTGGCGACAGTCTGTCGCGGTGAGGTGGGCACCCGCCGCGCTGGCGCGCGGCTGATCACCGGTGGTGGAGCGCTCGGAGGGTGAGCACCCCGCGCGGCTGAACGGCGGCCGAGCCGCGCCCGGAAGGTCGCCGCGCTGAAGGGTGGCTGATCGTCGGCGGTGGAGCGCTCGGAGAGGTGCTCGCGCGGCCGGCTATTCGCAGGCGGCGCGCACGCGCGAGGCGTGGACCGAGCGAGGCCAGCGGGCGAGGAACTTCTCGCGCTCGGCGGCGCCGCGGTCGACGGCGCCGCTGCCGCACAGCGCGAGCACGCGGGTGGCGGCGCGCTCCTCGGCGAGCACGCCCGAGGGGAACCGGCGCGCGTGCTCGGTGGTGAGCGCGAGCGCCGCGGCGTGGTCGCCGCCACGCAGCGCCGCGGTCGCGCGCGCCAGCAGGTCGCGCTCGGCGCGCAGCGAGTCGGCCGCGCTCGGCGCGGGGGTGGCTGGCGCCGCGGCGGTGCGCTTGCGCGGAGTGCGGGGCTTCGGCGCGGGCTTCGTCTCCGTCTCCGTTGCCGTCTCCGTCTCCGTTGCCGTCTCCGTCTCCGTTGCCGTCTCCGTCTCCGTTGCCGTCTCCGTCTCCGTTACCGTCTCCGTCTCCGTTACCGTCTCCGTGGCCGTCTCCGTGACCGGAACGGTCTGCGCGACCGCGCCCTGCGGCGCCTCGTCGCTCCCGCCGCCGCGCAGCGCCACGTAGCCGCCGACCGCCACGGCGCCGGCGAGCAGCGCCGCGAGCACCAGCTTCACCACGCCCACGCCCCCGGCGCCCGCGCCGCTCGACGCCTGGGCCGCGCCGGCGCCGGCCGCGCCGCTCGTCGCGGCGCCCGCCGCGATCGCCGCGAGCAGCTTGCCGCGCACGCGATCCTGCGCGCCCGCGCCCGGCTCGTCGGCGCCGCGCGCCGCGTCGAGCAGCGCGCGCGTCTCGGGCGACAGCTCCGGCGCGGTCACGGCCGACCTCCCTGGCGCGCCCGGTGGCGCTGCACCGCGGCCTCGAACGCCGCGCGCGCCGCGCGCAGCCGGGAGTACACCGTGTTGACGTTGGCGCCGATCGCGTCGGCGATCTCGGGAACGGTCATCTGCTCCAGCTCCGCGAGGACGAACACCTCGCGCTTGTCGTCGTCGAGCCCGGCGAGCAGCTCGTGCAGCACCTTCACCGCCTGCGCGCGCGCGGCCTCGACCTCGGGCGTGCCGGCGCGCGGGTCCGGCAGCATCTCCGGCAGCTCCTCGGTGCGCTCCTTGCGCGAGATCCGCCGGCGGTGGTCGTGCGCCACGCGGCGCGCGATCCCGAACAGCCAGCTCTTGAGCGTCGAGCGCCCCTCGAACTCGCCGAGCCGCCGGTGCACGACGATGAACACGTCCTGCGCGGCGTCGTCGAGCAGCCGGTCGGGCACGCCGAGCCGGCGCAGCGAGCGCCACACGAACGCGAAGTGCTCGTCGTAGACGGCGGTCAGCTCGAGCGGTGCGGTCGACACGGCGGGGGCGGCGGGAGGGGGCACGCTACCGCGGGCGCGCACCGGGATGGGAGGAGGGGTGGCGCGCCGGTGCTCCGACCGGGACTCGCGGACCTCTGGGGTCTCGGCGAACACCCCGATCGGGGGGCTGAGCAACGCGGCGCTGTCCACGACCGGTGCCGTGGCCGGGCCGTCCTCGATCCGTGGTGGCAAATGCGGGTACGGCGCGCGCGGCGCACGGGCGGTCACGGAAACGTCACCTCCGCCCCGACAAGTCCGCGCCACGTAAGGAAATTCGGGTCGTGGATGATCGCGCCGTCCATGTCCTCGGTCAGCACCGGGCGGGCCAGGAGCATCGCGGCGCCGATGTCGGCGCGGACCGCCAGCGGACCGGCGAGCTGGACCGCCCACAGCACGCCGACGTGCAGCCCGGCGCCCAGCGTCGTCTGCGCCGGGTAGACGACGTCGAAGTCGAAGCCCTGCGAGCGCATGGCGTCGAGCTCGGCGCCGAGGCACCCGCCGAACCGCAGCCGCCGGTCGACGCCGGCGTAGCACGCGCGCGCCACGACCGTGGTCAGCGACGCGTCGGCGCCCGGGCCGGTCGGTCCGGCGACGAACCCGCGCTGCTCGCGCCAGTGGTGGACCGCCAGGTCGGCCGACCACGCGTCGAACGACACCTCGACCCCGCCGCCGACGCCGCTGGCGGGGTCGGGCAGGGTGCCCAGCTCGCCGCCGACCGCGGCGCGGACGCGGACGTCGATGTCGACGGGCGGGCGCGGCTCGCGCACGCTGGTGTCGATCTGGCGGCGGCGGAGCGAGGGCACGGCCGCCGGCGGCGCCTCGTCGTCGACGGCGGCGAGGTCGCGCGCGAGGTCGCTGTCCTCCGTGCCCGCGCTCGTGCCTTCGCCCTCGCCCGGCTCGTCCTGCGGCGCGAGCGCCATCGCCACGATCAGCGCCGCCGACGCGACGAGGTCGTCGCAGCTCGCCGCCTCGAGGCCGCGCTCGCCGTCGGCCATCGTCAGCGCCATCCGCCACCGCTTGCCGTGGCGCGTGATCACGACGCGCGCGGTCACCTCGTCGTCGGCGAGGTCGCGCCCGAGGTGCCCCGCGACCTGCGCGCGCAGCGCGTCGGCGCCGGGGCACGCCGCCGGCGCCTCCCACGCGATCGTGTCCGCCTCGTCGGCGCGCGCGCGCCCGCACACCGCCGTGATCGCCGCCGCGGCGAGCACGGAGCCGAGACGGGTGGACGCGAACATCTCCCCCAGGATGCCCCGGGCCGGCGACGGTTGCAGCGTCCTTGTGGACCCGTGCGATACTGCCGGCCGTGCGACGCCTGCTCGTGCCGCTCCTTGCCTGCCTCGGCGCCGCGACCGCGGCGACGGCGTGCGGCGACGGCGTGCAGGGCGGCCCCGACGCCCTCGTCGACGCGCGCCCCGGCGACGCCGCGGTCACGCCCGACGCCGAGGACGCCGGGTTCACCGTCCAGTACGCGGATCCGGACCACGGCCCGTTCCGCGGCGGCACCGAGATCACGATCCGCGGCAACGGGTTCGACGAGGACGACGTCGTGTGGATCGGCGGGCGCCAGGTGCTCGAGCAGGAGTGGATCGACTCGCGGCGGTTCCGCGTCGTCACCCCGCCGGGCGAGCCGGGCGAGGCCGCGATCGAGGTGCGGCGCGCCGGGGCCACCGCGCTCGACGAGCGCGCGTTCACCTACGACGCGATCGCGCTCGACCCGCCGGCCGGCTCGATCGCCGGCGGCACGTTCGTGACGATCACCGGCCTGGGCACCGACTTCGACGCGGCGACGACCGTGTCGTTCGACGGCGTCCCGATGACCGGCGTCGCCGTGCTCGACGCCCAGCGGCTCACCGGCTACACGCCGCCCGGCGTCGTCGGCGACGCCGACGTCGTCGTCCGCACCGCCGGCGTCGTCCACGAGGTGCCGCGCGGCTACACCTACTTCACCACCGGCGACCCGTTCGCGGGCGGCCTGTCGGGCGGCCCGCTCGACGGCGTGCTCAACGTCGTCGTGCTGTCGAACTGGACCAAGGACGCGATCCCCGGCGCCTGGGTGTCGGTCGGCGATCCGGCGACGAGCGCGTACGTCGGCCAGACCGACGCGCTCGGCCAGATCACCTTCAGCGGCCCCGATCTCGTCGGCCCGGTCACCGTGTGGGCAACGGCGCCCGAGTTCGAGGTCGCCAGCTTCCACTGCTTCGACGCCGCCAACGTGACGATCTGGCTGCGCTCGCCGCTGCCGCCGCCGTCGACTGGCCCGCCCGGCTCCGGACCCGTCGATGGCACGATCCGCGGCCACGTCGTGTTCGGCAACGCGACCGGGCAGGGCTCGCCGTTCTGGCACCTCGTCCCGGCGCCGCGCACCCCGACGGAGGTCAAGCGGATCTACGTCACGACCTCCTCGTCGACGATCTTCTCGACGCCGCGCCCGCCGGTCGAGCCGATCGACTACGTCTACGACCCGGCGGTGTCGGCGTGGCCGTTCGAGGTCCGCAGCCGCCCCGGCGCGTTCGCCGTCGTCGCGCTCGCCGGCCTGTACGACCCGGCGCGCGACCCCGACGGCACCGGCGTCGCCGGGTTCGAGCCGTTCGCGATGGGCGTGCGGCGCGGCGTGCTCGTCGGTCCCGGCGAGGAGGTCGAGCCGATCGACGTCGTCGTCGACATCCCGCTCGACGCCGCGGCGCGGATCGTCCTCGACGATCCGCCGCCGCTCGACACACCGGGCTGGATCGGCCCGATCGACTACACGGTCAAGGCCTCGGTCGACCTCGGCGGCGACGGCGCGATCGCGTTCGGCAAGCACGGCCTGCCGCAGATCGCGACCGAGCCGGCGCCGGGTATGACGACCTTCGCCGACGGCGCGCTCGAGGCGCTGCTGGTCGACGCGCCGCCGCGCTACGGCGCGCTCGGCAGCGCGTCGTACACGTTCCAGGTCGCGGCGACCACCGGCGGCGCGGATCCGTTCTCGATCCGGATCCTGCGCGGCGTCGCGGCGCTCGGCGCGATCGAGGTCGGCGACTTCCTCGGCACGCCGCGCCCGACCGACCCGACGCCCGACGGCACGGCGAGCGGGCGCGCCGTCCACTTCGTCCCCGAGGGGCCGCAGCGCCCGCCGACGTTCCACCTCCACATGCTCGCCGGCAGCGACGGCCGCCCGGTGTGGCGCGGCGTCACCTGCGGCGCCGCCTACGACGTCGCGTTCCCCGACCTGTCGCCGTTCGGGCTGCCGGCGTGGCCACCGCCGGCCGAGCAGCTCACGTGGACCCTGTACAGCATCGACGCGGTCGGCGCCTACGACGACTGGACGTACCGGTGGCTCGGCGCGAGCTACTGGGAAGCCTACGCGGCTGACGCCAACTACGTGTTCTTCCCGTGACCCGCGCCGCCCCCTTCCTCCTGTTGCTCGCGCTGTCGGGCGTCGCCGCGTGCGGCGGCGACACCCCGGCGGGCGCGCTGTGCGCGCCGGGCGCGCAGCGCTGCGCCGAGAACACCTACCAGCAGTGCGCCGACGACGGCGCGTCGTGGGTCGACGTCCGCGCCTGCGCCGACACCGGCGAGGTGTGCGTCACCGACGTCGGCTGCCGCGACTGCTTCCCCGACTTCCGCACCTGCGACGGCCTCGACATCCTGCGGTGCCGGCCCGACGGCTCGGGCTTCGACTTGATCGCGACGTGCACCGACGACCCGACGGCGGTGTGCTTCGGCGGCGACTGCGTCAACGCGTGCGAGCTCGCGGCCGAGGCGCGCTCGTACGAGGGCTGCGAGTACTGGGCGGTCGACCTCGACAACGCCGTCGTCTCGACGTTCGGCGCGGCGAGCGCGCAGCAGTACTCGGTCGTGCTGTCCAACCCGAGCCTGCTCACCGCGACCGTCCAGGTCGAGATCTACTGCACCGCCGACGACGCCGCGAACCCCGCGTACGCGTGCGCCGAGGGTCAGCCGCACGTCGTCGAGGGCCCGTTCGAGCTCGAGCCCGGCGATCTGCGCGTCGTCGACCTCGACGCGCGCGAGGTCGACGGCTCGACCAGCCCCGAGCTCAACGACGGGCCGGGCACGTACGTGTCGCGCCACGCGTTCCGCGTCGCGTCGAGCGCGCCGCTGATCGCCTACCAGTTCAACCCGCTCGAGAACGTCGGCGTGTTCAGCAACGACGCCTCGCTGCTGCTGCCGACCGAGGCGCTCGACGCGCGCTACCTGGTGCTGTCGTGGCCGCAGACGCTGGCGACCACCGACGACCCGCTGACCAACGGCGGGATCGACCTGCGCGCGTTCCTCACGATCGTCGGGATCGACGACGGCACCGCGATGCAGATCGACCTGTCGACCGACATCCTCGGCGGCGGCGGGGTCGAGCCGGCGCGCGCCGGCGACACGATCGAGGTCACGCTCGACCGGTTCGAGGTGCTCAACCTCGAGACCGACGGGTTCGACGCCGACTTCACCGGCACGTCGATCCGCGCGACCCGGCCGGTCGCGGTGTTCACCGGCAGCGAGGCGTCCGACGCGCCGCGGTTCGACACGCTCGAGACGCGCCAGTGCTGCGCCGATCACCTCGAGGAGCAGCTGTTCCCGGAGACCGCGTTCGGCTACCACTTCGTCGCGGTCAAGACGCCGCTGCGCAGCGCCGCGGTGATGGAGGCCGGGTGGGACGTGCCGCTGTTGCCCGACGAGCCGGAGTACTGGCGGATCCTGGCGTCGCGCGAGGACACGCTGGTCAAGACCGACCTGCCGCCGCCGAACGACACGTTCCTGATGCAGCGCGGCGACTCGGTGATCATCGAGAGCGAACGCGACTTCGTCGTCGAGGCGAACGAGCCGATCGCGTTCGGCCAGTTCCCGGCGAGCCAGCTCGCGACCGGGATCCCGTCGACCCTGCCCGGCGGCGAGCGCCCGCCCGGCGGCGATCCGTCGTTCATGTGGATCCCGTCGGTCGAGCAGTGGCGCAGCTCGTACCTGTTCCTGGTGCCCAACAAGTACGCGTTCGACACGCTGCTGATCGCGGCGCCGGCGACCGCGGAGCTGCGCTACGACTTCATCCCGATCGACAACGTGCTGTCGTGCGAGTACGAGCCGATGGGCACGTTGCCGACCGGCCCGGGCGGCGCCGACGTCGAGTACGTCGCGATGCGGTGCCCGCTGTCGTACCCGGTCGTGGGCGATCCGGGCCTGCAGGACGACGGCGTCCACTTCCTCGAGAGCGTGGGCGGCGAGCCGATCGGCCTGGTGGTGTGGGGGTGGGACAGCTTCGTCAGCTACGGGTACGCCGGCGGGACCAACGTCGAGCAGATCAACCTCGAGTAGTCCTCCGCGGCCGAAAAAGAAACGAAACCGGCCGCTCGCGCGTTTGTCGATCCACTGGGATGACGACGCGCGCGTACTCGATCTGCCGCCGCTGCGCCTCGGTGTACCCCGAGGGGCGGCGGTGCCCTGCCTGCGAGAACGATCACGAGGCCGGTCGCGAGGTTGCGGCCGCCTCGGCCCACGCGGTCGAGGTCGGCCGCGGCGGGGGACGCCCGCGCGGGCGCCCCGGTCCGGTGCTGCTGGTCGCGGGAGTGGTGGCGCTGTCGCTGTTGACCGGGCTGGGCATGATCGCCCTCGCCCTGATCTGAGCAGGTCCCGCCGCGCCGCGCCTCGCTTCAGGCGCCCGCGTGGCGCCGCGCGGCGCCGCGTCTCAGGCGCCCGCGCCGCGCTTCAGGTGCGTGACCAGCTTGTCGAACAGCCCGCGGACCGCGTTCTCCAGCGCCTCCTTGCGGAGCTGCGGCAGGTACGACGCGTTGTAGGTCGCCTTCTTGACCTGCACCTTCGCGCCGCCGGTCAGGAACGACAGCATCTTGCCGCGGTCGTCGGAGATCGCGAGCCGGAGCTCCGCGATGATCTCGATGTACGATCCCGACTGCGCCGTCTCGAGCTTGGTGATGATCAGGTCGATGTTGCGCAGATCGAGGCCGTACTTCTTGGCGTCCTTCTGCGTGATCGTCACGACCGGCGACGCGCCGAGCTCGTTGCGCATCGTCGCCTTGACGATGTCGGCGTGGCCCTGGCGGGTCTTCTTGTCGTCCTTGCCGTACTTGGTCGGCGAGTCGTCCGTCGCCGACTTCACCGCGGCGAACACCTCGGGGCGCGCCTCGAGCGCGCGCGGCTGATCGCCGAACCCGGCCTTCTTGCCGCCCTTGCTGACCTTGACCGCGGGCGCCTCGGCCGCGGGCTCGTCGGTGAGGCCGTTCGCCTTGTTGATCGCGGCGACGGCCTCCTTGGCACGCTTGCGCACCAGGACGTCCTCGTCGTCGGTGTGCGCGTTGCGCAGCGCCGGCAGCGCCGCGCGGTGACCGAGCTTGCCGAGCGCGACCGCGGCGACCGCGCGCACCGTCGCGCTCTTGTCGCTCAGCGCCTGCACCAGCGGCTTGAGCGCCTTCTTGTCGTTGAGCCGGCCGAGCGCGGTGACCGCGGCGACGCGTTGCTTCTCGCTCTGCTTCGGATCGAGCTGCGCCGACAGCTCGGCGATCCGCTCGTCGCTCACCTCGGCGTGCGCGACGGTGGGCGCGATCGTCATCGTCACGACCGGGACGGTGACCACGCACAGCGCGGCGACCAGCGAGGTGACGAGGCGACGGCGCATGGGTCGCTTCGATTAGGCCGACTGCGGATCGACGAGTCAATTCTTTCGTCGATCCGGCGCTCGCAATTGCTGGCAGCGGGAGCACTCCCGCGTCTCGGTGGTGTATCGTCGTCGGGACGTGAGCACCGTCGGGACGCTGTGCGCACATGTGCGACGCGAGGCGATCTCGTGACCGGGCCGGTCGTCGACCTGCCGGTCAAGATCGGCGTCGCCGTCGGCGGCGCCGCGCTCGTCGCGGGCCTCACGTTCCTCCGCTTCTGTGGCACGCCGTCGCTGCCGCCGAAGCCCGCGCGACCGTCTTACGCCAACGTGTCGCCCGAGAAAGTGGAGCGGAAGATCAGCGCCAAGACCGACACGTACCTGCAGGAGGTCGCCGCTGACGCGCGGCGTGTCGGCGTGTCGGCGCCGACGCTCGAGGAGCTCGGCCAGCCGATCGCGTACGAGAAGTCGGTGAAGCGGCTGGTGCTGCAGCCCGGGCAGGCGCCGATCGAGGTCGCGGGGCTGAAGCTGTCGGCCGGCGCGCAGAAGGTGGATCGCGAGACGCTGCTCGTCCTCGTGATCGACAACCCCGGTCCGACGCCGCGCGCGTACTTCGTCGCCACCGAGGTCGCTGGCGGGACCGCCGCGTGTCAGGGGCGGACGCAGCCGCCGCACAACGGGATGGTGATCGCCGCCGGTGGGCGCGAGATCCGGAGCGAGTGCGCGTTCCGCCAGGGCACCGAGCTCTACGTCACCCAGGTCGAGTCCGCTGTCGTCACGCCGCTGCAGGCGTTCTATCTGTCGCGGGTGGCGCCCGGTGCGGTCGGCGTCGACGAGCGGGTGACGCGCGGTCACCGTCCTCAGCTCCCGGGCGGCGTCGCCGTGTGCAACCTCGTGATGTCGCAGAGCCTTCGCTCCAGCCTGGAAGACGGGTCGCTGGAGTGGAGGGATCTCGTCGACTTCTACGCGCGTCACAACTGCGGCAGCTACCAGTATGTCCAGGGATTCAAGGCGTTTACGCAGCCTGGCGAGTACGTCCTGCCGGTGGTGGGACAGTAGGCGCGAAGGGCTCCGTTTGATTTCGCGACGTTAGGCTTGCGCTCGCGCAGTGAGCGCGGTTAGCCTGAACACGAGATTACGCGGAGTTAGGGCTGCCGTGACCAAATCCGAGCTCATCGAACGCATCTCCGAGAAGCTCCGGCTGCCTGCGGGCAAGGCGGAAGCGATCGTCAACTGCGTCTTCGACTCGATGGTGAAAGCCCTCGAACAGGGCGAAGGCATCGAGATCCGAGGCTTCGGTAGCTTCACCGTGCGCGAGTACAAGGCGTACGAGGGACGCAACCCGAGGACCGGCGAGACGGTGCACGTCGCGCCCAAGCGGTTGCCGTTCTTCAAGGTTGGCAAGGACCTGCGCGAGCGGGTCAACGCCGCCGCCGGCAAGCCGATGCCCGTCGACAACGACCCGGACGAGCCGGGCGACGACGAGCCGGATCCGCCCGGGTCGGACGGCGACGACGACGACGACGACATCACGTGATCACGCCGTGATCACGCCCTGATCGCGAATGCTCACGAATCGGCGGCGGGCACCAGCCGCGCCACCGACGCCGCGTCGCCGTCGAGCTCGACGCGCTCGCCGTCGCGCAGCGCGGCCCAGGCGCCGGCGCAGCCGACGACGCACGGCACGCCCAGCTCCCGGGCCATCGCCGCGCCGTGATCGAGCGCCCCGCCGTGGGCCGTGACGAGGCCGCGCGCGCCGGCGAGCACGAGCGCGAGCGCCGGGGTCACCGTCGCGCACAGCGCGATCGCGCCGGGCGGCAGGTGCGCCGCGGCGGCGAGCTCCTCGATCCGGTGGATCGTGCCGCGCACGCGGCCGCCGCTGCCCGCGGCGCCGGACCAGCGGTCGCCCCCCGCCGGGGCGTCGTCGCGGGCGACACCGTCGACGACGACGAGCGGCATGTCCCACTCTCTCGCGCGCGCGGACGCGCGGCGCGCGGCCGCGGCCTGGGCGCGCGCGCGGACGGGATCGGCGAGCGCCTCGCCGGAGCAGACCGCGTCGAGCGGCAGCCAGCACGCATCCTCGGGATCGTCGAGCCCGGCGCGACGGCCGGCGTCGAGCAGCGCGGCGCGCACGACCGCCTGGGCGCGCGCGAACAGCGCGTCGTCCTCCTCGGCGATCGCTGCCGCGACGGCGGCGAGCGCGTCGCCACCGGCGTCGTCGGGCGCGGGCGCGGGCGCGGGCGCACCGCGCTCGGCCAGCGCGGCGCGCAGCCGCGCGACCGCGTCGCGCACGGCGTCGGGGCGCTCGGCGTAGGTCGGCGAGGCGACGTCCCACGCCGGCGCGAAGTCGGCGACGCGCGCGGCGAGCGCGGCATCGTCGAGCGCGCCGCGGGCCGCGGTGACGAGCGAGGCGTCGAGCGCCGACGGCGGACGCGCCGCCGACGACGAGCGCGCCGCGCGCGCGCGCGCCACCAGCGGCGACAGCGCGTGCGCGAACACGCGGTAGGCGGCGACGTAGGCGTCGACCGCTGCGCCGACCGACGGCGCGGGCGGCAGCGCGTCGAGCGGCGCGCGCATCGCCGCCGCGAGCGCGTCGAACCGCGCGCGCAGCGCGGCGGCCGAGCGCACGGCGGCCCCGTCGTCGTCGGCCTCGCCGTCGGCGCGCGCGGCGTCGGCGGCGAGCGCCGCGTCGCCGGCCGCGTAGTAGAGGTGCCCCGCCGCGACGTGCAGGCGCCACGGCGAGGCGCCCACCGCGACGACCGCGTCGACCAGGCCGGTCTGCGCCGGCGACAGCGGATCGGGGTTGTGCTCGACGTCGCGCCGCCAGCGCACGCCGGGCGTGTCGGCGGAGAACCGCAGCAGCGCGGGCGGCGGGCGCGGGCGCGCCGGCGCCGCGGCGGGGTGGACGATCGGCCGCGCCTGGACCAGCCACAGCGCGCCGTCGTCGGCGACGACCGCCTCGACGTCGGCGCCGGCGGGCGCGTCGATCGCGCGCTCGGCGGCGAGCGCGAGGCGCGCGAGCGGCTCGGCGTCGGGCGCGTCGCGCCGCACCCGCCGCAGCGCGCCGCCGGCGGGCTCGACCCACAGCTCGTCGCCGGCGGGGTGCCCCGGCGGCCGGGTGTAGATCGTCACGCGCGCGCCGCGCACCCAGCGCTGCACGATCACCGCGACCGACAGCGGCGTGGTCCGCGCGTAGGCGATCGCGAGCGGGCCGATCGCCGCGCGCCACACCGCGCGGATCGCCGGCCACGCGTCGGCCGCCGGGACGTCGACGCACGACGCGAACACGCCCGGCGCCGCGCGCGTCGCGCCGTCCTCGAGCGACATCGACGACCGCACCGCGAGCGGGGCGAGCCGCGCCGCGGCCGCGGCGACGGCCTCGGCCAGCGCCGGCGGCGGCTCGGCCGCGTCGATCGCCCGCGCCAGCTCGCCGGCGCGGTGCCCGATCTCGTCGAGCGCGACCGGACCTTCGACGCCGGTCACCGCCGCGAACGCCGCGTGAGGCAGCACGACGCCGTCGGGCACCGGCAGCCCGGCGGCGCGCAGCTGCGCCAGCCGCCCGGCCTTGCCGCCGAGCGCGGCGGCGTCGGCGAGCGGCATCACGAAACGGGCCATGCGGCCAATGTACCTGCTACAACCGGGGTGATGGTCCGCCGCGCCGCGCTCGTCCTCGGGATCGTCCTCGGCGGGGCCGCGGCGGCGGCCGCGCCCGGCGCGGCGCGCGCCGACGACAGCAAGCTCGCCAAGGACGACGTCGCGATCGAGCCGCGCGCGGCGATCCGCGGCAAGGACAAGCTGTGCTGCGGCTACCCGCTGGTCGAGGAGCTCGGCTGGGCGCTGCGGTTCTACTGGCTGGCGATGGAGCAGGACTTCGACGAGCGCGACGAGGTCGGCGGCAAGAGCCTCGAGGCGATCAACCTCTACACGCGCGACGGCCTCTACCTCGGCACCTACCCCGACGAGTACGCCTGGCACCTGCGGATGGAGGGCTCGGGCCACACCGTCGACGGCCGCGTCATCAACTACAGCGGCAAGTGCAACTACGGCTACGGCACGTGCTTCGAGGTGCTCGATCCGAAGACCCACCCGTACGGGCGCGGCGCCGGTCGCCGCGCGCTGGTGCCGTTCAAGTCGGTCGCGGTCGACCCGAAGTTCATCCCGATCGGCGAGCCGCTCTACATCCCCGAGTTCGACGGCGTGATGCTGCCGGACGGCTCGTTCCACGACGGCTGCGTCCGCGCCGACGACACCGGCGGCGGGATCAAGAAGAAGAAGATGGACTTCTTCGTCGTCAGCTACGCGAACTTCCGGTTCCTGCTCGCCGAGCTGTGGGGCGTCATCTGGATCACGCCCCACGTCGAGGAGCCGCGCTGCGACTACCTGCGCGATCCGTGAGGCACGGTCGGGCGCCGGTCACAGCGCCGTGACCAGGCCGCTCGTCACGACCATGCGCCCGGCCGGGCGCTGGCGCAGCTCGGCCAGGCCCGCGCACAGCGCGCGCCGCGACTGCTCCACCGCGGGCACCTTGTCGAGCAGGACGAGCAGCCCGCCGTCGATCACCGCGCGCGACCACTCCGCGAGCACGTCCTCCCAGTCGGCGCGGTCGCCGGCGCCGTGCGCGACGAGCGCGCCGAGCGTGCGGTCGCCGAACGGCAGCGCGTCGCCCCGGGCGCGCACCGCCGGCGTGCCCTCGCGCGGCAGCTTGCGCAGCGGGCGCGCGGCGGCGTCGACGGCGATCAGCGTGCGGCCGCGCGCCGCGAGACCGCGCGCGAGTGCCGGGTGACCGACGATCGCGACCGGGCCGGGCGGCGCGCCGCCGAGGACCTCGGCGACGGCGGTCACCACGGGACCGAGGAACAGGCCGTCGAGCACGGCGCGACGCTACCGCGTCAGTACGAGAACTGCACGCCGCCGATGATCGGAACGACGACCACGCGCTCGTCGGGGTTCTCCGTGGTGCGCGCCACGCCGCCCCCGACGTCCGCGTAGACCCACATGCGGTAGCGCTGCCCGTCCTTCCGCGGCAGCCCCACCATCACGCCGGCGTGGCCGGCCAGCATCGACGTCGCGCCGAGCAGGGTCGAGGCGCGCACGTAGGGCCGCACGCCGCCGGTCGAGAACCGGACGCGCGCGCTCAGCGCGAACGCCGCGCCCTGGCCGCTGAGCCCGTAGCCGAGCGCGAAGTCGAACGCGCCGCGGTGCGCGCCGAACATGACGGCGTAGAGCGCGCCGCCCTCGCCGGTGACGTCGGCGCCGCCGTCGATCGCGAAGTACACGCGCGCCTCGGGCGCCGGCGGCGTCGGCGGGACGAACCCGACCGGGCGCATCAGGTTGACGGTGATCTGCGCGGCGCCGTCGGCGGGGACGTCGACGGTGCGCTCCGAAGTCGCCCACCCTGGCGACGACACGACGATCCGGCGCGTGCCCGCCGGCACCGCGGCCTGCAGCGGCGTCGTGCCGACGACGGCGCCGTCGACCTCGACCTGCGCGCCGGCGACGTTGCTGGCGACGACGAGCGTGCCGGTGCGCTCGGTCAGCGAGAACGGCACGCGCTGCGGCTCGCCGTACTCGACCTCGACCGTCTTCTTCGTCCAGCTCCCGTCGGGGCCCTCGACCTCGACGTCGTGGCGCCCGGCGAGCTTGACGTCGACCGGCGCGGCGCCGGCGGCCTTGCCGTCGACGCGCACGCGCGCGCCGGGAGGGTCCGACTCGATCGTGACGACGCCCGGTCGCGCGCGCAGCTTCTCGATCAGCCCCTCGACGCGGGCGCGGTCGGCGGCGTCGTCGCCGCTCTCGTCGAGGTAGCGGCGGTAGTACGTCGCGGCGTCGCGGTACTCCTCGAGCCGCTCGAAGTCGACGGCGATGTTGTAGAGGACGTCGGGGTGGGGCGCGAGGTCGTACGCCTGCTGGTACTCGTCGATCGCGGTGCGCCAGTCGCGCCGCTTCTCGGCGGCCTCGGCGCGCTGGAACGCGGCCTTGGCGGCCTTGCGGTCCTCGGCCGACGGCTGCGCCCACGCGACGGCGCCGCCGAGCATGGCGAGCACCAGGACGATCACGCTCAGCCTAGTCGTCGTCATCGTCATACGGATTCGGCTTCTGCCCCGGTCGCCCGGTCTTCTTCGGATCCTTCGGATCCTTCGGATCCTTCTTCGGCGCCGCGTTCCCCCCCGTGCCCGTTCCCGTGCCCGTGCCCGTGTCCGTGCCCGTGCTCGTGCCCGCTCCGGCCTTCACCGCCGCGCCCCCGGTCTTGGGCCGCTTCGTGGCCGAGCCGGCCGTGCCCGTGCCCGCGCCGTTGCCCGCTGGCGTCTTCGCCACCGGCGCGCTGCCATCCGGCGTCAGCGCCTCCGCCACGACCAGCGTCTCGCCCGCGACGACGGTGACGAACGTCGACAGGCCGAGGTGCCCGCCCAGCTCGATCCGCAGCTCGCGCCGTCCGGCCTCGACCTCGTCGATCACGATCGGCGTCGTCCCGCGGTCGTCGTCGTCGACGTAGACCCGCGCGCCGGGCGGCGTGGTCCGCACCTCGAGCTTGCCGATCGCCACGATCCGCGGCTGCGGCGCCGGCGGCGTCGCCGTCGCCTCGCCGGTCCCGGTCCCGGTCCCGGCGCGCTCGGCGGGCGCGGCGCCCGCGCCGCGGTTGCCGCCGCGGTCGCGCATCGTCGCCGCGACCACGATCATCCCGACCGCGAGCGCCGCGGCGCCGAGCACGATCCACGTCGCCGAGCGCCGGCGCGCCGGCTCGAGCCCCTCGCGCGGCTCGCCGGTGTCGACCGTCCGCACCGGCGACGCGGCGCGCGCGCCCTCGGTCACCGAGCGCACGCCGTCGGTGTCGCCGAGCGTGACCTTGCCGTCGAGCTCGCGCAGCTGCGCCGCCGACGGCAGCGCTCGCGCGAACTCCAGCGCCGTCTGGAACCGCTGGGCCGGGTCCTTCTCGAGCGCGTGGTGCACCGCCGCGACCAGCGCCGGCGGCAGGTCGGGCCGCAGCGACGCCAGCGACGGCGGCTGCGCCTGCAGGTGCTGCGTGACCAGCCCCAGGTAGCTGTTCGCGATGAACGGCGGCCGGCCGGCGAGCAGCTCGAACAGCATCACGCCGACGGCGTACAGATCGACGCGCTGGTCGAGCTCGGTCTGCGCCATCACCTGCTCGGGCGCCATGTAGATCGGCGTGCCGATCACCGCGCCGGTCGCGGTCAGCCGCACCTTGCTCTCGTTGGCCGCGATCAGCTTCGAGATGCCGAAGTCCATCACCTTGACGAAGTCCGGGTCCTCGCCGCGGTGGACGAGGAACACGTTCTCCGGCTTCATGTCGCGGTGGACGATGCCCTTGGCGTGGGCGGCGTCGAGCCCCTGCAGCAGCTGCCGGGTGATGTGGACCGCGCGCGCCGCGGGCATCGGCCCGCCCTCGGAGATCACCCGCGCCAGGTCCTGGCCGGCGAGCAGCTCCATCACCAGGAACGGCCGGCCGTCGTCGGTCGTGCCGACGTCGGTGACGTCGATGATGTTGGCGTGGCCGATCCGGCTGGCCGTGCGCGCCTCGCGGTGGAACCGCTCCACGACCTCGCGGTCATCGGTGAACTTGTCGAGCAAGAACTTCACCGCGACGCGCTTGTCGAGGCCGACGTGCTCGGCCTCGTAGACGATGCCCATGCCGCCCTTGCCGATCCGGCCGATCAGGCGGTAGCGACCACCGATCAGCTGGCCGGCGAGCGTGTCGACGCTGGGCTCGGCGGGCACGGGCACGATGGTACCAAACGCACGGCGCCGCGCCCGTGCCTGCGCGACCGACAGGTCAGGTCCCGGGGCCGGGGGCGGGCGGGGCGGCCCCGTCGCCGCCACCCTCGCCCGGGCCACCCTCTGGCGGTAGCAGGCCCTCGGCCTCCATCACGTCCTTGGCGTAGTGGCGGACGAGCGTCATGCGCGCGCCGCGCTGGCCCTTGGAGTGGTCCCCGCGATCGTTGGGCTCGACCCCGTCGGGCACCGCCCACGGCACCTCGTCGTTGGGGAAGCTCTTCGCGACCTCGTACATGTACCGAGCCCACAGCGGGACGATCGTGATGTACGCGGCGTCGTGGCGGCCGAGCGCGCGCTTGTTCTTGTCGTCGCCCATCCACACGAGCGTGATGAACCGCGAGGTGAACCCGAGGAACTGGGTGTCGAGCGTGTAGCTCGACGTGCCGGTCTTGCCGCCGGCGTGGATCTCGGTCTGGCGCAGCGTCTTGGTCAGGCCGTGCTCGACCATCTTGGCCAGCAGCTTGGTGACGAGGAACGCGGTGCGCGGCTTGATCGCCTCGCGCGGCGCGACGCCAGCCACCGCGGCGACGCGGTCGAGCCGGTCGCCGGCGCGCAGCATCGGGTCGAACGGGACGGTGTTGTCCTCGACCGTGTTGCCGTCGCGGTCGACGATCCGGCGGACGTACGACCACTCCAGCCACTTGCCGTTGCGCGCGAAGATCGCGAACGCGCGCGTGAGCTCGTCGAGGTAGGTGCACGAGCTGCCGAGCGCGAGCGCGTCGTCGGCGTACATCTTGGTCGTGAAGCCGAGGCGCTCCTGCGCCCACTTGACCACGTTGTCGGCGCCGAGCCGCTTGAACAGGTCGACCGAGGGGATGTTCTTCGAGAACACCAGCGCGTACTCGAGGCTGACGTCGCCGTCGAGGTCCTCGAAGATGTTCTTGGGCTCCCACACCGCGCCGGTCACGGGGTCCGTGATCGACACCTTCTCGTCGTAGAGCACGGTGTCGTAGCCGAAGCCCTCCTGGAGCGCGAGCGAGTAGTAGATCGGCTTGAACGCCGACGCCGGCTGGCGGCACGACTGCACGGCGCGGTTGAGCACGCTGCGCGAGTAGTCGTGGCCGCCGACCATCGCCTGGACGTACGTGGTGCGGTGGTCGCCGGTGAACAGCACCGCCTGCGGGTGCGGCACCTGCTCGAGCTGGACGACGTCCTCGTGCTCGCTGTCCCACTTCGACTCGTCGTCGGGCGCGCGCCACGTCGGGTTGAGCGTCTCGCCGAGGTGCCAGTCGCGGAACTTGCCCTTGGTGCGGATCTCCCGCGACACCCAGATCACGTCGCCGGGCTTGAGCGCCTTCTTGGCGTTGGTGATCGTGCGGTCGTTCTCCGCCTCCTCGCCCGGCTTCCACTCGGCGGCCCAGTTCATGTTGGACAGCGGCAGGTCCAGCGCGCGGTCGCCGACCCGGACCTGCACCTTGTTCGACGCGACGTCCTCGACGAGCGCGAGGTACCGGCGCCCCGGCTCGAGCGGCCCGGCGCCGTACAGCGCGCGCTGCCGCTCGACGAACTTCGCGCGGAGCTGCTCGTCGCCGAGGTACCACTCGGGCCCACGCCAGCCCTGGCGCTTGTCCTGCTTGTGGGTGACGTAGTCGATGTTGCCGTAGGCCGCGGCCTCGAACACCGGCTCGACCGCGGCCTCGACGCGCAGGCCGCGCGCGAGCAGCGCGTCCTCGCCGTACTTCTCGGTGACGTAGCGGCGGACGTGCTCGGCGTAGTAGGGCATCCGCTCGGGGAACACGTCGCGGTAGACGTTCAGCCTCAGCGGCTCGGCCTTCGCCGCGGCGACGTCGGCCGACGACGCGAAGCCCCACTTCTCCATCTGGTCGAGCACCGTGTCGCGGCGGGCGAGCGCGGCCTCGGGGTTGCGGATCGGCGAGTAGCGCGACGGCGCCTGGGCGAGGCCCGCGATCAGCGCCATCTCGGCCAGCGTCAGCTCGTGCAGGTCCTTCTGGAAGTAGCGGTGCGCGGCGGCGGCGACGCCGTAGGCGCCGGCGCCGAGGAAGATGTGGTTGAGGTAGACCGAGAGGATCGCCTTCTTCGAGTACCGGGCCTCGAGGCGGCGCGCCATGATCGCCTCCTTGGCCTTGCGGTCGAGCGACTTCTCCGCGCCGAGGAACTGCTTGGCGACCTGCTGGGTGATCGTCGAGCCGCCCTGGGCGAAGTCGCCGGCGGTGACGTTCGCCCACGCGGCGCGGGCGATGCCGCGGAAGTAGATGCCGCCGTGGAGGAAGAACTCGTGATCCTCGACGGCGAGGAACGCGTGGACCAGCGGCTCCGGGATCTCGTCGTAGGGGGTGATCTCGCGGAACTCGCGCGCGAACTCGCCGAGGAGCGTGCCGTCGGCGGCGTAGATGCGCGACACCGCCGGCGCGACCGCGGCGTAGGTGCGCAGGTCCGGCGCGGGCGGCGCGGCGCTGGCGAAGTAGCGGTACGTGCACACGACCGACAGCAGGAAGCCGACGGCGCACACCGCGGCGGCGAACGCGTAGAGCTTGCCGAGCCAGAAGAAGATGCCGCCATCGGCGCGGTTGCCGATCTGGACGCGCACGCGCGGGCCGGCCGCGCGGCGCGGCGGCACCAGCGCGCGCAGCCACGCGCGGGCGCACTCAACCAACAAAACACACGCGGCGGCTTTCGCGACCGCCGGCACAAACAAC
>WYBA01000348.1 GCA_011526095.1 Myxococcales bacterium
CCTCGGCGTCCGCCGGGATGGCGTCGCGCGAGAGCCGGACGCTGCCCGAGCTCTGCGAGCGCCGCACGGTGTTGATCGTGAAGCCCGACCCCTCGACGCCGACGATCTCGCCCGTCCACCCTCGTTCGACGCCTTCGTTCCTGCCCACGTTCAGGACGATCACGAGCAACTCGCCGTCCTTCTGCACGTTGATAACGCGCGCGGTGACGGGCTTCGCGGCGCGATGCGGCGGCGGGTTGCAGCGGTGGCCTGGCATCTGGCACCACGCAGCAGAGCCCATCGCGGGCTCCGGATCGCGCGCGGGCTCGAACGGATCGTTCTTGCGCCCGGGAGGCGGGACCTCGGGCAAGGGGCCGATCAGCTCGACGTTCGGGACAGGGAGATCGACCGGCGCGACGGGCGGCGCCGGCGCCGCGGGGTGCTCGACCGCGCTCGTCGCGGGCGCTCGTGCTGGCGGCGCCGGCGGGTGCGCGCAACCGACGAGGATCCACGCCGCCGCGAAGCGCTTCCGCACGGCGCGCCGGCGCGCGCTACCTGCGGTGGCGACGACGAGCCCGCGCCGGCTCATGTAGCCTCCTCGTCCGGCGCGCCCGCCAGGTAGCGCTCGATCGACACGTACCCGTCGCCGAACAGCGCGGGGAACGCCGCGCGCCACGCTTTGCGCCCGGCCTCGACGGCGCGCACGACCTCGACCGGCACCGTCCACGCGCGCGCCGCGGCCGCGCCGTCGTCGCCGTCGCGCCCCGCCTGGAGCCGCAGCGCCCCATCGCCGAGCACGCCCGCCACGCGCACCCACTCGCCCGCGCCGCGGAGAGCGGGCCGCTCGCGCAGGCAGCGCAGCTTGACGCACTCGACGATCGCGTCGTCGAGCCCGGCGTCCCACACGCGCAGCCGCTCGCGCAGCTCGTCGTAGCCGAACACGACGCGCACGCGGACCTCGTCGGCGATCGCCGCGATCATCGGCGCGCCCGCCCGCAGCGCGCGCCCGGCGAGGGCCGTCGCCTCGCGCTCGTGCTCTGGCCACCGCGGTCGCTCGCTCGCGAGCGCGACGTGGACCCACTGCCGCCGCGGCAGGTCCGTGTACACCAGCGTGCGCCACAGCGTGCGCTCCACCCCGCACCCGGGGCACCGCACCCTGTGCAGCCCGCCGCCGCCGGCGAGCCGCGCCTGCTCCCGCACCGCCGTCGCGCGCGACGCGCTGACGCTGACGACCACGGGCGCCTCGATCGCCGCGCCGCAGCCCTCGCACGTCACGCGCTCGGTGGACCAGACGGACATCAGCCCTGCCTCGCGAGGCTAGCGCCGGGGTTGGTCACGCTCGTCCTGGGAAGCTCCTCGGTCATGCCGGCCCTGTCGACCGCGAACGCGCGCGGTTGCGCATGCCCGCGGCGCTCACCAGCGCGGGTACCAGTAGCGCGACCAGTGGACGTAGCCCTCGACGGTCTGGAACGCGTCGCCGCCCAGCGGCACGGCGTAGCTGCCGCCGACGGCGACGCCGATGACGTTGCGCCGATCCAGGCGCACGTCGAGGCCGACGCCGAAGGATCCGAGGAGATCCACGCCGAGCGACGCGGCGCGGACGTCGTCGCGCTCGACGCCAGCGCCGAGCATCACGGTGGGCGCGGAGACGCGCCGGCCTTCGGCCCCGAGGGCCAGCCGGACGGTCGGGATGAAGCGCACGCCGAGGCGCAGCGTCACGCCGGCGTCGACGCGGGCGAGCTGCGCGGTGGTCTCGTACTCGCCGGTCACCGGCGGCGCGCCGGGCGGCGCGAACGTGCCCTCGCCGAACGTCGCCGCGCCGGTCGCGGCCAGCGCGACCGAGGCGTCGTACTGGAACCAGTCGCGGGTCGCGTAGCTGCCGCGAACCGCGAGCCCGGCGAGCGGCGCGGTCGCCGGCTCTCCGGACGTCGAGTCACCGTCGGCCAGGCGCGCTACGCCGAAGATCGCGTGGGCATGGAGCGAGGCCTCCTCGGCGTCGGCGCGCGCCACCCCCGGCGCAGCCGCAGTCAGGAGGGCGACGATCACGACACCACGGGCACGCATGGCGCGCAGTCTGGACTGAACGTGACGAGGGCTGCAAGTCAGGACGCAACCGCGCGGGCCCGGCGGCGATAGCGGCCGGCATGCTGCCCCCGACGCTCACGACCCCGCCGCGCCGCCCCGTTTCGCCCGGTTCTGGAGCAAGCAGCGTAAGGACCGCCACGTTGCCAGGCCTTGCCACGTTGGCCGACGGCCGGGCCGCTCGCAGGGCTTGCCCCGGACGGCCTACCGCGAGTAGAAGGGGCCACGCGCGCGGCGTGCGCGCGAGAGCAGGAGTCGACTGGATGTCTCGGACGTGCGTGTGGAAGGTCCTGACCGTGTTGACTCTGGCGTTCGGGCTGTCGTGCGGAGGAGGCGACTCCGACGACACCAGCGCGGACACCGAGCTCAGCGGCCGCGTCTACTACGCGGGACCGGTCGAGAACGCCACGGTCATCGCCTACCAGCTCGTCGAGGGCGAGCGCACGGGTGAGATCGGGCGCGCGACCACCGACGCCACGGGGCGCTTCGCGATCAACGTCGGGCTCGCGTACGAGACGCTCGAGCTGGAGGCGCGCGGCGGAACGTACGCGGAGCCACTCGGCGGCACGCTCGATCTCGACGATGACCAGGTGCTCCGCGGCGTCGCGCTCGAGGTCGCGCCGGGCGAGAAGCGCGGCGACGTGGCGGTCACCCCGTGGAGTCACCTGGTGGTGACACTCGGCGAGGCGCGGCTCGCCACCGGGGCGAAGGAGCCGTCGTACAACGCGGCGCTCGACGCCGCGCGCGATCACCTCGCGGCGCACCTCGGCTTCGATCCGACCCGCGCAGCGATCGCCGCGCTCGACGCCGCGGCCACGTCGCCGACGCAGCCGGTGCAGCACGCGCTGTCGCTGGCAGGCCTCGCCACGCTCGCCGACGGCGTGCGGCTCGACGCGGCGCTGAGCGCGCAGGACCTCAACACCACCACGCTGCTGCGCGTGCTCACCACCGACGCGGGCTCGGCCGAGGCGCTGTTCGACGGCAACGGCGACGCGCTCGCGCTCGGCCCGGCGTGTGACCGGACGTTCGACTGCGAGGCGGGCGCCGACGCCTGCCGGACGGGCTGTGCGATCTACTGGAACACGCTGCGCAGCCGGCTCGGCGTCGCGATCGCGGCGTTCTTGCAGACCGAGGCGAACGCCTCGCCGCTCGAGCGCGAGGACGTCCAGAGCTGGCTCGAGGCGCTCGCGGCCAACGCCGACCCGGAGCTGTTCGACGGGCCGATCGAGCCGCTCGACGAGCTCGGCCCGACGATCGTGTGGGGCGCGCCCGCCGCCGACGCCGAGGTCGCTGGCGCCGTCGCGATCGAGGTCACCGCGCACGACCCGCTGGGCGTCGCGTCGCTGACCGTGTCGATCGTCGGCGCGGCCACGATCTCGCTCGACGACGACTCGCCTGACGCGGAGTCGTTCACGACGACGCTGGCCACGTCCACCCTGCCGGAGGGGCCGCTGACGTTCGAGGCGACGGCGGTCGACGAGGACGGCAACGACACGACGGTCACGCGCACCGTGACGCTCAACAACGTCGACGGTGGCACGGTGTCCGGCGTCGTGTTCAAGGGCCGCGTCGACGGCGCGACCGTCCGGGTCTACGAGTTCGACGGCACGCGCGGCGCGCAACTCGGCGAGGGCACGACCGCGGGCGACGGCACGTTCACCAACGTCGCGATCGCCGACGGCTACGCCGGGCCGCTGCTGATCGAGGCCGGCTTCGGCGGCAGCTACACCGAGGAGGCCGCGCCGAGCGGCGCCGCCGACGTCACGCTCGACCTCGACGATC
>WYBA01000349.1 GCA_011526095.1 Myxococcales bacterium
ACGACACGCCGGGCGCGATCGCGGCGCTGGCCGCGCGCTACCCCGTCGGCGCCGGCGGCCTGGCGCGCGCGGCCGCGTCGGCGCGGGCGATGGCCGCGCTGGGCGAGCGCCTCGACGCCGCGGCGCTCGAGCGCGGGCTGCGCCACACCATCGCCGAGCGCCTCGGCGGCCTGGCGACGCGCGTCGAGGTCACCCAGACCTGGGACGACCTGGTCCTTGCCGACGACGTGCTCGACCAGGTCCACGGCCTCGTCGCGCGCGTGCGCCACGCCCACCGCGTCCTCGACGGCTGGGGCTACCGCGCCAAGCTCGCGCGCGGCGCCGGCGTCGCGGCGCTGCTGTCGGGCCCGCCCGGCACCGGCAAGACGATGGTCGCCGGCCTGATCGCGCGCGCGCTCGACCTCGACCTCTACCAGGTCGACCTCAGCCAGATCGTCTCGAAGTGGGTCGGCGAGACCGAGAAGCAGCTCGCCCGGGTGTTCGACGCCGCCGAGCAGGGCCACGCGCTCTTGCTGTTCGACGAGGCCGACGCGCTGTTCGGCCAGCGCTCGGCCGAGGTCAAGGGCGCGGTCGACCGCTACGCCAACCTCGAGGTCAACTACCTGCTGCAGCGGGTCGAGTCGTTCGGCGGCATCGTCGTGCTCACGACCAACCTCGACGCGTCGATCGATCGGGCGCTCAAGCGCCGGCTCGCCGCCCACGTCGTGTTCGCCGCGCCCGACGAGGACGAGCGCGAGCGCCTGTGGGCGCGCCTCGTCGCGACCGCGCGCGCACCGCTCGCCGACGAGCTCGACCTCGCCGGCCTCGCTCGCGCGTTCCCGCACATGACCGGCGCGAACATCCGCAACGCGGCGATCGCCGCGGCGTTCCTCGCCGCCGCCGAGCAGCCCGACGACGCGGGCGCGCGGGTGACGCAGGAGCACCTGGTGCGCGCGGCGCGCGCGGAGTACCGCAGCATGGGTCACGTGCTCGCGGAGCGTGGCAAGCTCGGGGGCGCGCGATGAGCCGGGACGCCGTCAGCCGCCAGGATCGCGACGAGGCCGTGGCGCCGCCGCCGCGCGACGCCGTGACCGGACCGGACGCCGAGGAGGATCCGCACGCACGGGCGCGGTCGGTCGCGATGCTGCGCGAGGAGACGGACGCCGCGCCCGTCGACGCGGTCAGCGGGGCGGACGAGGCGCCGCGCCTGGGGCACGCGCTGCTCGGCGGCGGGACGCACATCGTCGCGCGGGGCGAGACGTGGGCCACGATCGCGCGCGCCGAGTACGGCTCGGCGGGGTACGCGGAGGACCTCGCCGCGTTCAACCCGGAGGTGTCCGGGGGACGCCCTCCGGCCGGCGCGGAGATCGCGCTGCCGAAGATCGTCGTGCCGCTGCTGCCCGCGCTGGTCACGTTCTTCCCCGACGAGGAGCGGTTCCTGCGCGTCGTGCTGCGCCAGAGCGCGACCGAGTGGGCGACGTTCCTCGCCAACCTGGACGACGCCACGTATGCGCGCCACGCGGCGATGCTGGCGCGGGCCGAGCTGTTCCGCACGACCGGCATGACGAACGCCGAGATGGCGGAGATCCAGCGCGCCCACATCGAGCGCGAGGCCGCCGCGGCGGGGCGGACGGTCGAGGAGGAGATGACGGACTTCGTCAACCGCGGGCCCAGACGGGACGATCTGGTCGACGAGTGGGACCTCGCCGACGACGCGCAGCGCGAGCTGTGGAACGCCGAGTTCCCCGTGGTGCGCGACCGCGTGATCGCGTCCGCGCCGCCCGACGTCGCCGAGGCGATCGCCACCGCGCGCCGCCACGGCGGCGGCGAGATCGTGTGGGCGCCCGAGAAGATGGGCGCCGGCGCCACGGCGAAGGCGCGTGACTGGAACGTGTGGGTCGGCGTCGCCTGGCTGAAGGCCGCGCAGGTCGACCCGGCGCACGTCTGGGGCACCCTGCTGCACGAGCTCGCGGGCCACCCGACCTACGCCGAGGACGGCGCCGACGAGGACTACCTCGCCGGGCCGATCATGGCCGAGATGATGGCGAGCCTGCCGCCCGAGCAGCGCAAGCACGAACGGCAGCGCGTGAACGCCTACCGGTACATGGAGACCGAGATCTTCGCCGAGCTGTACGAGTGGTCGCGGGACCACCGAGACGCGCCGGCCGATCATCCGTTCGACGTGCTTCCCGGGGATGGAGGGAGCCTCGAGGCCGAGAAGGGGAAGGACCGAGTGGACGACGTGAAGTCGAAGCTCGAGCAGCTCCAGGACGGCTTCGCGCTGCCGCTGGCGCTCGGGATCGTGCGGGGGATCTGGATCCGTGTGCAGCGCGACGATCGCATCGCGCCCGCGGCGAAGGTGAAGTTCGTGCGCGTCGTCGAGAAGACGATGGGGCTCAAGCTGTGACCCGATACCTAACGCTGGCCCTACTGCTGTTCGCCTGCGGCGGTCGTGAACCAGCGTCCTTGCCCGTGGCGCCGGCATCGGCCGGCACGCCACCCGACGCGGCGCCCCCCGTCGGCCCAGTCGGCCCCATCGCCTACTTCGTGCAGGACCTCGACTGGTTCGAGCTGGTGTTCTGCTGCGATGGAGGGCGCTGCGACGCCGACAGCTGCGCCACCGGGGTCGAGGGCTCGGAGGCGAAGCTCCAGGACGGGCGCGTCGCGCGGCTGGCCAACGGCGACTCGATCGCGTGTCGTGACACGCCGACCCGGACCCGCCGCACATTCCGGCCGAGCGAGCCCGGCGTGGTGGGGAAGCCCGCGATCTGGCCTGTCGCTCGCGCGGATGGTGCGATGTGGTTCCCGGCGGACTTCGAGCCTCGGCCCGTCACGCTGTCCGCGCGAGACCGCGCGCAGATCGTCGGCGACGACACGAGCGACTCGGCCATCTGGCGGGTCAAGGCCGTGTCGGTGGACCTCGATCGCGACGGGCGGCTCGAGACCCTGCTCGGCGTGGATGGCGCGCACACCGGAGGGCTCTACCTGCGCACCGTTGTCGACGGCGCGAGCTCGATCCGCAAGATCCACGGAGACGACTTCCCGTACATCTACGGCCTCGTCGACGTCACGGGCGACGGCTGGCGCGACGTGCTCCACGTCGACAACGCCAAGGAGCCGCCGGTGCTGTTCGTCGTCGACGCGCGCAACGGCGTCGAGCTGCTACGCACTCCGTGGTTCTGCGAGGCGCGCCCGGAGCGGCACTGATGGCGCGCGCCGCGCAGCTCGATCAGCCGGCCAGGTCGCAGCTCCACCGGCTGGCCGAGGTCACGACGGGGATGAAGCTGTGAGCCCGCGCCCGTGGCTGCGCCTTGGCCTGCTGATGGCCGTCGCCTGCGGGAGCCCTGTCACGACGACGGGCGGAGCGACGCCATCGGTGGCCCCGCTCGCTGAACCAGTGCCTGCCGCGCGCTCCGTGGGCCCGGTCGCGTACCTGCTGGGATCGCGGCAAGGGCTCACGCTGGTGTTCTGCTGCGAGGCGGGGCGCTGCGGCGCGAACACCTGTGTCGAGCGGATCGAGGGAGGGCAGGTGTCCCTGGAGGACGGTCGCGCCGTGACGGCAGGTTCGAGCGCGATCGTGTATTGCGAGCGCAGCGGCGTTCGCGAGGCGTACCGCACAGACGAGATCGTGACACCCGGCGTGGACGCGGTCTGGCCCGCCGAGCGCGGTCGCGAAGCGATGTGGTACCCAGATCATTTCGAGGCGCGGATCTACGCACCGACGTCCGAGGAGCTGGCGGCGATCGTCGGAGACTCGGGCGAATCGCTCGGTGAGTGGTCGGTGTTCAGGTCGCAGGCAGACCTCGACGGCGACGGCAATGAAGAGACGCTGCTCGGCGTGGATGGCGATCGGGGTGGGCTCTACGTTCGCGAAGGAGCCGGCGACGGGAAGCTCCGCAAGGCGCACGGCCTGGAGGACCCGTACCTTCACGGGCTGCTGGACGTCACCGGCGATGGCTGGCTCGATGCGATCCTCATCGACCGCGGTCCGGAGCCCCCGGAGCTCTACGTCGTCGATGTTCGCCACGGCATCGAGCTTCTCCACACGCCGTGGTTCTGCTTCGGCAGGCCTGACCCGGACGCACCGCCCGGGTGATCGTCCTGTCTGGACGGCCGGACCGTCGCGCGCGGCTGTCATCATCGCCGCGCTCGATCCGGACGCCGCGGTCGTGCGCGGCGCTCACCTCGACCCCGGAATGCCGCGGCTGCAGGAGCTGGCAGCTGGTGCGCCTCACGTGCAGCCGCCTGTCACGCCCGCGGCGCGCGCGGCCCAGGCCGCTCCCACGGTGAGACCAGGCCGTGCCGCCGCCAGCCGGTGGTGAGCAGCCAGCACGTTGGATACGCCACCGGCACGAGCTCCGTCTCGGGCGTCAGGCGGACCGGCGGCGTCTCCTCGCTCCAGCCGTCCCAGTGCCAGCCCGTGGCGAACCGGTCGAGGGGTGCGCCGGCGCGCGCGGCGTCCTCGCGGTGCTTGCGCCAGTTGTTGAGCACGTAGGCCAGCGCGTTGCGGCACTGGCGCGGCGTGGTGAGCGTCTCGCGGTGGTAGCGGTCGGCGAACACCTGGCCGCGGACGCGCCGGCGCGCGCGCTTGCCCAGCGCGGCGTTGACGCGCTTCGCGGCGCTGATCTGGAACGCTTGCAGCCCGCTCGCCAGGGCTCGCTCGTCCTCGGCCTCGCAGATCAGGTGGACGTGGTTGCCCTGGATGGAGAGGTGGACGATGCGGAAGCGGTCGCGCTCGAGCACGCAGATCACCGCGCGACGCAGCGCGCGCCACATGTCGAGGCGGCGCAGCCGGCCGACGCGCTCGACCACGCGCAGGGTGACGTGGACCGGGTGGTGCCGGCTCAGCGATGGGCGGGTCTTGTGCGGCTGGCTCGACCGTGCGCCCCGGCGCGGGCGACCCGCGCCAGGGCGCTTGCCTCCCCAGGTCCGGATCACGCGCGGCAGCTGCTTGCCCATCTTGATTTCGCCGATCTCATGTCTCGCATCGATGACACAAGGAGAATGTGGGCGGCTTGCGCCAGGCACATGGAGGACGTTCCCTTCCGTGAACCGTCCGGGACAACCCCATCCACGCGAGCAGTGGCGGCACGGCGATGGGCGCGCTTCGTGCGGCTGGCCAGGCCCTGCGCCCCCATGCACGCCGCGATCCGGTCCCGTGCGGCCGGATCGGCTTCGAGCTCGGCGCCGCGCCCTCCCTGTCGACGCGGCCCTCGTGGTAGACGCGGCCGTGTCCGCCGACCGCGCCGCCATCGTCCAGGGCGACCGCGCCGTTCTCGTCGAGGTCGATCGCCCAGGGTACGCCGACGCGCGAGACCTGCTGGCGAGGTTCGCCGACGGCGAGGCGCCTCCGGCTGGCCACGCTCCGTGCCCGTGCGGCAGCGGCGAGATGCACCGCAACTGCTGCCGCGCGAAGGGGTGAGCGCGGGCCGACGCGGTGGGACGCGCCGCGCCGGCGCCGCGCGCGCGGACGCGCCCGGAGCACGCCTCGCCGTGTCTCATCGATCCGGCCCGGGGCGTTGCCGTCAGGTCAGCCACTCGAGAACGTGCTCGATCACGGCGGCGTCGCCGACCCGGATCTCCTTGCCGCGCCGGACCGCGCCAGGATCGAGGAACCGGACCGCGCCGTCGTCGGGATCGACCGCGGCGACCACCCAGCGCCAGCCGAACCGGTCCGCGTCGGCCGCCATCCGCTGCCACGCGGCGCGCTCGAACCGGAGCGGCAGCGCGCTGCGCTTGACCTGCAGCGCCAGCGTCGTCGTGCCGCGCAGGGCGAGCAGATCGAACGCCCCCCGCGACGCGCGCGCCTGGTAGACCAGCTCGAATCCGAGGCGCGCGAGGTGCGTGGCGACCTCCTTCTCCGCGGCGTCGCCGATCAGCCCCATCGGCACCGCGCTGCCGCCCGGCCGCCGCCATCGCAGCCACAGGCCGAGCACCGGATCGTCGAGCTGATAGCGGCCGTCGTCGGTGCGCCGCACGAGATCTCCCAGGCGCTCGAGGTAGCGAGCCGTGTCGCCGCTCGACGCGCCGAGCCGCTTGCTCACGTCCGTCACGCGCGCCGGGCCGTCGGCGAGCGCGTCGAGCGCGCCGGCCAGGTAGGCCGAACGCCCGACCGCGCGCTCGTAGACGAGCTGCAGGTAGAGCGCGAGCCGCCCCATCCGCGAGAACAGCACGCGCTGCAGCGCGTCCTTGACGTCGGCCTCGTCGTACGGCGGATCACCCGCCGTGAGCGTCTCCCCGACGAGCTGCAGGTAGAACGGATGGCCTCCGATCGCCGCGACCACCCGTCGCGCCAGCGCCGCGGGGATCCGCCGACCGGGCGGGCACTCGGCGACCAGCAGCTCGATCGCGTCCGCCTCGGCGAACGGCCCGACGTACATCAGGTCGAAGTGCTGGAAGAACGGCGAGTGCTTCCGTGCGACCAGCTCCTCCAGCATCGTCCGTCCGGACCCGGAGACGACGTAGCCGACCCGCTTGTGACGCTGCCACGTGCTGCGCACGAGCGGGAGCGGATCCGCGCGCTTGCCGGTCGTCGCCAGCTCCTGGAACTCGTCGATCGCGATGACCACACGACGCTCGAGCGCCTCGGCGAGGCGCTCGGGGAGATCCAGGCACAGCCGCGCGAAGTCGTCGGTCATCTCGGCGCGGCCGAGGGCCCGGATCGTCGACCGGACGCGCTCCGGCAGCGCGGCGAACCCCGGGGTCGCGTCGAGCACGCCGTCGACGTCGTCCTGGCTGGCGACCGCGATCTCCAGCGAGCGCGGCAGCGCGCCCGCGAGCAGGCGGTCGACCGTGCGCAGCGCGCACAGCCGGAACACCTCCAGCGACGGCTGGGCGACCTCCTGGGTGTCGACGGCGATCACCGCGACGTCAGTCGCGCGCCGTGACAGCTCGACGATCAGGCTGGTCTTGCCGATCTTGCGCGGCCCGATCAGCGCGATCCAGCGCGCCGCGCCGGCGCGCAGCGCGGCGACGAACGCCTCGAGCCGCGCCAGCTCGGACGCCCGATCGTGGAACGCGTCGCCGTGGACCGGCTGGCTGCTCTGGAACATGCGGAGTCACGATACTGGCAACGTTGCCACGTGGCAACGTTGCCACGTGGCAATGTTGCCAGGGATGCCCCGGATGGCGCTCGCACGGTCCGCCGGCCCGGCGTCTGGCGAGGGCTTCCACGGTGGGCACGTGCTGCAGACGGCGGTCATGGTGGTCCGTCGGGAAGAACGTCGCGACGATCGCGTCGAGGCGGACGTGGTCGGTGGCCGTCACACCAGCTCCGCCGCGGTCAGCCCGCGCGGCCGGAGGCGTCGACCCGCAGCAGGAGGGAGTGAGCGGAGGCGCCGGCGCTCACGCCGGCGGCGCCGCGTGGAAGACGTCCGCGATCCGCTGCAGCCGCGTCTTCCACGCGGTTCGAGGCTCCCCGTCCTGCCGCACGAGCCCCTCGATGCCAGCGTGTCCCGCGGCGCCTGGGCGATCGGCGTCGGGTGCCTCGAGCCGGTCATAGACGACCGCGGTCGCGCCGGCGGCCACGACGTCGTTCACCTGTGCCGTGATGACGAGCGTGGCGCGGCCACGGAACGAGAGCGCCTGGTCCGTCGTCGTCAGGGCGGCGTCCCAGACGGAGACGCGCACGGGACGGCCCGTGGACTCGGCGTGCTGCTTGTCGTCGCTCGACGGGGCGAGGTCCTGCCAGGAGGGGCTCCAGCGCTCGGGGACGAAGTCCTTGGGCGGCGCGGGCAACCGCAGCAGGCGACGCTCGGCAGGTACCGAGCTGCCATCGTCCGGCGCGGCCATCAGCGTGAGAACGCCCCGACCAGCAGCTCGAGTGCGTCGTCGGGCAGGTCGTGCTCCGGTTCGTCGCCGGTACCACAGGTCAGGCCCGACGTGCCGTCGCCATAGAACCACTCGATCGTTCCGTCTCGGAGGATCTCGAGGGTGAACGCGCGCGCCGGCAGATCCTCGAAGGCCCAGCTAGCCTGGAGCGCGCCTTCCGACGAGATCCCGACCGCGGGGCGTCTCACGGAAGGGCTGCGCGACTGCGCGCGACCCAAGATCGCGAGCAGCGTTGCGCGCTGCAGTTCGGAGACGGCGCCGGTGGTCACCTGCTCCCGCAGGGACGTCAGGTATCCGCGCCAGCGTGCCGACTCTGCATCGATGGCGACAGGGCGGGGCAGCGCGTGTAGCTTGAGCATCCTGGCGGTGCTGGAGTAGAGGTCGCGCGTCGCCGCGGGGACCCGGGCCGCCAGCTCGAACGGTGGCAGCGCCTGCGCGTGCGCGTCGACGTTCGGCGCGCGCGTCGCCAGGTCGATGAACTGCTGCTGTGGCGGGCTCACGGCCGGAGCTCCTGGAAGATCTCGGCATGGGTCGCGGACGTGAACGAGCCGACGAAGGCGCGCTCGATGCGGTCGTGGCCCGCGTCCAACCATTCGCGCAACGCCTCGAATTTCGGCGCGTCGTGGGCCGGGGAAACGTGCTCGTAGTCGAGCATGAATGCCGCCATGTCCTCGGCCGACGCGGTCGTCCCGAACCGGAAGCGAAACAGGGCGGGTGGGTCCTCGTAGCCGACCTCGGTGTGCATCAGGAACGTCGTCACGTTCTGCGGCACGCCCTCGGGCAGCCCCGGCAGCACCGCGAAGAAGCGCTCGAGCGCGAACCCGGATCGCAGGGGAATCTCGACCCGGTTGATGTAGCGCACGGCGGCCATCGTCAGCGCCGTCGGCGCGGCGATCGTCTGGTAGGCCGCGAGGACGTCGAGCAGCGTATCGCGGAGGTCAGGCCAGCCGAGGTGCGGGCGGAGCGAGTTCACGGCGAGCAGATCGGGCGCGAGCTGCACCATCGTGTTCTCGTCGCTCGAGACGAACTGGAGCCGCTCGATCGTCCCGGTCGCCGGCCCCAGCGGCGCGGGTCCCGCGAGCGGAAGGGCGATCGCGTGCCGCTCTCGGCGCGTCGGGAAGGTGTCTCGAAGCTTGTCGTAGAGCAACCCCGGAACGGCCCAGTCCCACGGGCGGTCTGGATCGCTCGCGAACCGGAGCTCGCACAGCGCCTCGACCAGCGGTGGCTTCTGGTAGCGCAGGGGCATGCGTGGACGAGTGTAGGAGAAGCCGATCCGGCGGGCCAGTGGTTGCTCGAGCTCATGGAGGATCACCTCGGTCGCGAGGTCTGGATCCGCAGCAATCGCGGACTTCGAGCTCGCCGCGCTCTCGGCGCCGCGACTGCCGCGCAGCGACTCGTCACGCGCTGGGCTCGCCGAGCGCGCGGGCGAGCAGCCACGCGCGCGCCTCGTCGCCTTCGACGAGCTTCTCGTCGGTGAAGACGCTCACCACGTCCGCGGTCTCGAGGCCGGTCGCGCGGTCGAGGCGGGCCCCGTCCAGGTGGGTCATGTCGAAGCGCGCGCCGGAGAGGTCGCAGTCAGTGAGATCGGCGCGCGAGAGGTGTGTCTTCCAGAGGCCCGCGCCGCGCATGGTCGCGCCGCGGAACGACGCACCGATCGCCGAGGCATTGTCGAAGTCAGCGCCCGTCAAGTTGGCTCCGGCAAGCGACGCCTTCGTCAGGGTCGCCTTGACGAACCTGGCGTCGGTGGCGTCGGCTTCGTCGAAGCGCGCGGCGTCGAGGTTCGCCTTGGTCAGTTGCGCCTGCCGGAGGCTCGCTCGGCGGAACTGCGCGCCGGCTGCGAACGCGTAGTAGAGGTCGGCGTCGTCGAGCGTCGCCCCGGCGAGGTTGGCCCCCTGCAACCACGCCTGGCTCAGCACCGTGCCGGTCAGGTCCAGGTCGGAGAGATCTTCCTCTTCGAGCGACGCTCGCGCGCCATCCCGACCGGCGCTGTGCAGGTACGTCCGGCTTCGTTCGAGCTCGTCCGCAAGCCAGGGTTCAGGGCGACGCTTGCACACGGCGGTCATGGTGGTGTTCAGGGTTGGCGGCCGCGGGACGCTGCGATCCGGTGCTGGCACGGAACACGGCGTCGGTGCTGCGCTCCGCCGATGGAGCCATTCCCTCGCATCGCAGCCATCGAGTCGTCCCTCGTCAGTGACGATGCTCGTGATCTCGGCTTCCTCGACGCCGACCAGATCCCTCAGCGTCGCGCCCGTCACGACCGTATCCTCGAACCGTGCGCCTGCGACGTTCGCAGCGGTCAAGTCGGCGCCCTCCAGCGAGACCGCCTTCAGCGAGGCACCTCGAAGGTCTGCTCCACGGAGGTTGGCGTGGGTCGCGTCCATCCCGTCGAGCTTCGCGTGCCGCAAGCAGCAGCCCGCGAAGCTGGCACGTCGAGCCTCCGCTCGAGCGAAGCGAGCTCCGGTCGCGGCCGCGTCCTCGAACCGGGCGCCCTCGAGCGCCGCCTTGAAGAAGTCCGCGTGCTCGAGCTGGCAGCGCGAGAAGTCGGCTCCACTCGCGACGGCTCGGGACAGGTCCGCACCGCGCAGCACGCCGTCGGCGAACCGGGTTTCGAACATCGTACCCTCGGCCAGGACCGCCGCGCTCAGGTCGTGGCCCGAGACGTCGCGCTGGCTCCACATCAGCGGCTCGCCGTCGGCTCCGGCGGTCTCGAGGTAGCGCGCGTGGAGCGCGAGGTCCTCGACGATCCATGCGGGGGTGGGCGCGGCATCGACCATGGCTGGCTCGACCGTCGGCTCCGGCTCACGTCCGCGCGCCGGTCGCGCGCGCCAGTCGCTCCCTGGCATGCGCGAGTTGCCGCGTGTCCGCGGCCGTCCACGCTCGCCGCTGGCACTCGAGGAGCACCTCCTCTGCGGCATGCAGGATCGTGCGCCGGACCTCGTCCAGCGACGCGACTCCACACGGGCGCTCGACGTCACCATCGACGAACCAGATCGTCGCCACCGCCGTCGCCGCGAGCTCGAGGCGCAGCGAGCACGGGCCGTCGATGAAGTCCAGCACCATGCGGCGGCGCCGCCGCGCGACCGCGTCGCACCACCACGTGAGGACCACGACGGGGAAGTCGTGCCAGCTCGCCGACGGCAGCGCCGCGCCGCCCACGACGACGTGCACGGGGCCGATGACGCTCCCCGACGGACGGCGGGTCATCTCGGACGGCGTCGCGACCACAGCGAAGGGCGTCGTCACGCGTCCGGCTCCCCGCGCGCGCGTGCGAGCAACCACGAGCGCGCCTCGTCGCTCTCGAGACGCCGATCGCCCGCGATGATGCTGATCACCTGCGCCGCCTCGAGCCCGACCGCGCCCGCCAGTCGCGCGCCTTCCACGAGCGTCACCTCGAAGTGCGCGCCCGCCAGGTCGCAGCCCGAGAGGTCCGCGTCAGACAGGATCGTCCCGAGCAGCCGGACGTCGCGCATCACGGCGCCGCGGAAGGTGGCGCCGCGCGCGTAGGCTCTGCCGAGGTCTGCACGCGAAAGGTTGGCATCGAGGAAGGAGGCCTTCCTCAGGCCCGCCTTGACGAAGCTGGCGTCACACGCCGCCACCTCATCGAAGCACGCCTCGTCCGCCTCGGCCTTGATCAGCTCCGCGCGGCACGTCGACGCCTTGCGAAACCGCGCGCCGCCGGCCTGCGCAGACCAGAGCTTCGCTCCGTCGAGCATCGCCCCAGAGAGGTCGGCGTCCTGCAAGAACGCGCTCGTGAGCACGGCGTCGGAGAGGTCGAGGTTGGAGAGGTCGGCCCCCAGCAGCATCGCGCTTCGCCCACGTCGCCCGGCGCTGTCGAGGTGGACGCGGTTGTCCGCCAGTTCACGCTCGAGCCACGGTTCGGGAGTGCGCCTGCTCATGGAAGATCATCTGGGTCGCAAGGTCTGGATCCGCAGCCATGCGGGCTTCAATGGTCGCAGATCCGAGGGAATCGCGCTGCGCGTCGCCGCGCCGGACACCGCTTCGCGCATGCCACCTGGAACGGCCGCGCGCGCGGTCAGCGGCCGGGGCGCTGGTAGGACGGCTGGAACGCGCAGCGGAAGCCGGGAGCTGGCTCGAGGCGCGTCGAGGTCTGCCAGGCGCGCAGGGCGTGGTAGTCGGGCGGGTCCACATAGCTGCCGCCCATCGTGCCCGAGTAGGCGGCCCGCAGCGCCTCGTCATCGCCCGGGTCGGCGGGGCCGTTCGGCTCCTGCCAGACCGTCACGAGCTCGGCGACGTTGCCGACCATGTCGAGCGCGCCGTAGGGGCTCGCGCCGTCGGGGCGCGAGCCGACGGGCCACGTGCTGTTCTTGCCGCAGCCGGTAGGGCCGCTGTCGCGGAGGTCGGCCTTGATGATGGCGAGCTTGCAGCTCGGAGTGGCGAAGCCCCACGGGAAGCTGCGGCCGTCGGTGCCGCGCGCGGCCTTCTCCCACTGTCGCTCGGTGGGCAGGTGCCGGCCGAGGTAGTGACAGTACTGACCCGCTTGCTCGATGGTGACGCAGTTGACGGGATGCTCGTCGCGCCCCGGCTTGCCCCAGTTCAGCTGCTCCTCGGTACATCGGGGGCCGCTCGCCGGCGCGGTGCACCGCTTGTCCTCGACGCAGCGGCGGTAGGCGGCGACGGTGACCTCGGTCTTGTCGATGTAGTACTCGGGGAGCTTGTCCTCGACGAGGGAGCTCCAGTCGCACGTCGGATCTCGCTCGCGGTCGCAGCTGATCAGGAACGGGCCGGCGGGGATTCGCACCATGCCGACCGTCGCGGACTCGATGTTCAGTCCGGCGTACGATGCGTCAAGCCTTGGGCGGACGAACTCGGCGTCCAAGATGTGCCCGGCGTCCTTGGTTGCCGAGCGCGCGCGGCTCGGTTCTGAGCTGCAGGCTGCGAGCGACTGGAGCAGGCAGACGGCCAGCGGCATGAGGAACGGGCGTGGGAGGGTCACGGCAGGGTGATCTCGTCGAGCGCGGCCCAGAGTACCTCCGGCCCGCCGAGTCGATCCACGTGGCCACGGGCGTCAGAGGAGATCCGCTGATCACGCGCACCCTGGGCCGTCTGCAGGAACAAGAGCTCCCCGCCCTGCGCGCTCGCGAGCTCGATCGACGCGCTCCACCCGGCGCGGGACGACATGCCGGGCGTGCCATCGGCCTGCACCGCAGGCAGGTCGCGCAGGCGCTTCGACGACAGGTGATTCCGCATCGTCCCGCTCATGTCGTGGGGATCGACCGTGCGCTCGCCGACGAGGCGCAGGTAGTCGGGGTAGAGGTGGAGCGTGAACGGGCGTCCGTCCGAGGGCACGTCGAAGTTGACGTTGCCCATCATCGTCATCGCGAACTGCTCGCCGGTGCGCTCCGACTTCCCGAGCGCGAGGAACTCGAGGTACTTGTCCTTCAACGCGGCGAGCACGACCGGCAGCCCGGTCGACACGCGCGTGCTCAGGTCGGCGATCGAGCGCACCGCGATGCCGGCGTCCTCCATGCCGTTCTGGAACTGCTCGAGCAGCTGCCTCGCCTCGGCGTACGCTGCGGACGCGGTTGCCGGCGACGGTCGGCCGCTCAGGTGCTTGGCGATGTCCGCCATCGCCTTCATCGCGTCATGGCCGACGAGCCGCTTCAGCGCTCCCTCCTCCTGCCCGAACTTCAGCAGGTCCTGGGACAGCATCCGGATCACCTGGCGATCCTGCTCCGAGGCCGCCCTGGACATGACCCCTGCGAGGAAGTCGTTGTTCGCGAGGCCCTCGCCGATGCTCGCGTTGGTGTCGGCGACGCTGTTCATCGACCACGCGAGCATCACCGTGTCCTTCACGATCCCCGCGGCGGCGCTTGGCAGCGTCGCGATGCTGAGCGCGTAGGACAGCATCTCCATCCCGCTCGAGGCCATGAGCGAGCCCAGCTTGGTGGCGCTCTCGTCGGCCATCCACTGGACGAGGTTGGCGTGGAAGCCGCCGAGCGCGGCGCCGCAGGTGTCGACGAGGGACTCGACCGCCGTGCGCAGGTGGGGCATGCGCGCCTCGTGCACGGTCGCCAGCGACGACAGCGAGTCGGCCGCGAGCATCAGCATCGCCTCGGCCTCGTCGCGCGTCCTGGGCGCCTCGGCCTCGGGCAGCGGCGTCGCGACGCCGTCCTCGGGGCCAAGACCCGCGACGTCGTTCTCGCCGTCAACCTTGTCTCCCTCGCGCGCGGGCATCGCCGTCCCGCGCAGCTCGACATGCTCCGTTCGCTGCGCGTATCGCAGCTTCAGCGTGGCCTCGTGCTTGCCTTCCGCACCCGGCGCGTACGTCACGCCCAGATCTCGCACCTCGTCGCGGCTGCCGGCCTTGCCGACCCACACGCTCGGCGGCGCGATCGTGAACGGCGAGGGCCCGTCGCCCTTGGCCTCGATCTCCGCCTCCACCTCGACGCCCTGCTCGTTGGGGTTCTGCAGGCGCACCTCCTGCGCCAGCGTCGGGCGTCCCGCCATCGTTGTCATCGACACCAGGCTCGGGCTCACCTCCAGCGGCTTGTCGACGGGCGCGACCGGTTCCGGATCGGGCGCGTCCTGGCGCGGCCGCTGCAGCGGCTCCGGCTGCGGCTCGGGCTCGGGCTCGCGGCCCTCGTCGTCCGCCTTCGGCGTGTACACCCGGGCGCGCATGTCGAACGCGAAGTCGGCGTCGCCGTCCATCGTCGTGACGTGGATGGCGCCGGCGAGGTCGCCCTCCTGCTCGGCGTAGAACCACACGTCGATCGTGGTGCTCGCGCCCGCTCGCAGCACGCGCTCCTGCAGCGGCAGGAAGTAGCCACGCTCGTCCTCGCCGCGGAACGCGTCGTGGTCCGCCCCGATCCTCACGGTGACGTCCTCGCGCTCCTCGTTGGTGATCGTGAGCTTCCGGCGATCGGACGGCGTGCGGACCTTGACGGCGCCGAAGTCGGTGCGCTGCGGGCTGAGCTCGAGCCGCGGCACGCGTGCCATCCCCGTGCCCTCGACCGGGACCGTGAAGCGGTGCCCCTCCGCCGTCTGGAGCACCAGCGCGCCTTGCTCGCGCGCCACGACCGCGGGCGTGAACACGACGTCGAGGTCGAGGGTCTGTCCGGGATCGAGCCGGGTCGCCGCCGGGAATCCGGCGACGGAGAACGACGGCGCACCTTCGATCGACGCGTCGGCGATCCAGACCTCGCGGTCCTCGTGGTTGGTCACCTGGACGGCCTGGCGCTTCGTGTCGCCCCGCAGCACCGGGCCCATCGCGACGTCGCGCGGGGCGATCTCGAGGTACGGCAGGCCGCTCGAGCTGCTCGCCCCGGCGCCCTGGGCCTGCGCCTGCGCCTGGCTCCAGCCCGCGAGCTGGGCCTGGTACGGCGACGCCTGCGCGGCTGGCGCGGCGCCGGGCGCGACGCCCGCCTGCTGCGCGGACCACTGCGCGCTCGCCGCGGCGTACTGATCGTTGGCCGGGGCGTCGTCCCGGTCGGACGCGTGTGGCGCGTGGTCGTCGGTGGCCTCGGGGCTCGGCTCGCGCAGCGTCATCGTCCACGTCCTTGCGTGTGGAACACCCGGCCCATCGAGCGCGCGACGTCGCGCGCCGCGCGCTCGAGGTGGGCGTGGCGGATCTCGGTGCCCTCGGCCGCGGCGAGGAACGCGGCGGTGAGGGTGGCGTTGCGGATGTGGCCGCCGGTGAAGTCGGCGAAGTGCTCGGCGAGCTCGCGCGGGTCGTGGTCGTCGGCGCGCGGGGCGCTGGCGGGGATCAGCCGCTGCCACAGCAGCGCGCGCTCGTCGTCATCCGGCGCGGGGAACAGCACGTGCGCGGCGAGCCGGCGGCGGAACGCCTCGTCGATGCTGCTGTCGAGGTTGGTCGTGAGGATCGCGACGCCGCCGAAGCCCTCGATGCGCTGGAGCAGGTAGTCGACCTCGAGGTTGGCGTAGCGCTCGGTCGCGCTCTTGACCTCCGTGCGCTTGGCGAACAGCGCGTCGGCCTCGTCGAACAACAGCAGCGCGTGGCCGGTCTCGGCGGCGTCGAACACGCGCCCCAGCGCCTTCTCGGTCTCGCCGATCCACTTCGAGACGATCTGTGACAGGTCGACCCGGTAGAGATCGAGGCCGAGCTCGCGCGCGATCAGCCCCGCGACCATGGTCTTGCCGGTGCCCGGCGGCCCGGAGAACAGCGCGGCGATGCCGCCGCCGGTGACGTGGCGGGCGAAGCCCCACTCCTCGAGCACGCGGTAGGCGAACCGGGCGCGCGCGATCAGCGCGTCCAGCTCGGCGCGCGTGTCGGCGGGCACGACGAGGTCGGTCCACGCGTGCTTCGAGACGACGCGCGTCGCCAGGCCGCCGAGCCGCTCGGCGACGCTGGCGCGCACGCCCTCGGCGAGGTCGGAGGCGCGCACCGGCTCGCCGCGGGTGTGCGCGACCACGCGCGCCGCGGCGGCGGCGCGGTCGATGCCGGCCGGCGTGAGGTGAAAGCGCAGCGCGATCGCCGCGAGCGCGTCGTCGGGCGGCGCGTCGGGGCCGAGCGCCTGGCGCCACAGCGTCCGCCGCGTGGCGGGATCGGGCAAGGGCAGGGCGAGGCGCAGCACGGGGCGCGTCGACTCGACCCCGACGCCGACCTCGGTGCTCGCGAGCACCAGGGCGCCGTCGAGCTGGCTGGCGAGCGCGGCGATCGCGGCGCGCCGCGCGCGCGCTTCGGCATCCTCGCCGCGGGAGGTCTCGACGCCGACGAGCATCGGCACGGCGTTGGCGAGCAGGCGCTCGCGGGCGAGGGCCGTGAACAGCTCGTCCAGGTCCGCGCCGCGCGCGAGCCGGCCGAGATCGACGTGGACGACTTGCCGCTGCAGTCGCGCGGCGGCGAGCGCCGCGAGCGCGCGGCGGCCGCTGCCCTCGGGGCCCTCGAGGACCGCGATGATCGGCGCCGGCGCGCTCATCGCCTGGGACAGACGCTCGAGCGCCGCCTGATGGGCGGGATCGAGCGCAGGCGCGAGCGGCGCTGTGACCGCCCCTCCGACCGCGGAGATCGCCGCGTCGATCGACGGCACGCCGGCGAGGAAGTCGATGACACGGTGGGGGACTCGCAGCGGGGTCAGCGGCGACGGGGCGCGCTCGTCCGCGACGACCAGCCGGAGCGCGCGCAGGCTGCTCGTGGTGCGCAGCACGCGATGCGACAGCGCGCGGGTCCGGCCGGGGGGCCAGGCAACGACGCGCGCGAACGCCGCGAAGGTCGCACCTCGCTGGGGCTCGGCGGCGAGCGCCGGCAGGTGCGGTGTCAGCAGCGGGTCCGCGCGCCACGCGGCCACGAACATCGTCATCCACGCCGAGTTGGCGGAGGTGGTCGCGGGCCGGCCAGGGCGCGGCCGTCAGTCGTGCCTCGACGGCCGGCAGTTCGTCGGCGGCGGGCGCGCTCGGGTGCAGGGCGGCGATGGCGCGGAGGCGGACGTGCTCCAGCGCGAGGTCGAAGGCGGCCGCGTCGGCGGGGCAGGCCCCGGCTCGGTCCAGCTCGATGGGGGGCGACACGACTTCCATCACACGCGGCGCATCTTACGCACCAGCCCCGGGATGTCTCCCCGCGCCGGCTGGCAACGTCTGATCGGCGGCGCTGACCGGCCGGCCGGCCGGCGCGCCTCGCCCGCACGGGGTGAGCAGAGGCCGCGCAACCGCCGCGCGGGCCGGCCGAGAGACGGCTGCATGACGCGACCCAGCCTCGCAACGCGCGCACGACTGTCACCTCGCTCACCGGGCTTTCGCCGCCGACCGCCGGCTGCGCTCTGGTACAAAGGCGGCGTGATGAGAGTGATGTGCCTGTTCTCGACCTCGCTGCTGGCCCCGCTGCTGGCGCTCGCGGCGTGCAGCCTGCCGCCGCCACCCGACGTGGAGCCCGACGCGGACCCGCGCGACGCGATGCCGCCGGACGCGATGGTGATCCCCGATCCGGCGATGCTGACGGTGAGCCCTGGGTCGCACGACTTCACGGACGTGACGGTGGGCGCGGACAGCGGCGTGCAGCCGCTGCTGGTGCGCAACACCGGCGACGAGGCGTCGGGCGCGGTGAGCGTGACGCTCGCCGGCGACCACGCGGGCGACTTCGAGATCGTGCTCGCCGGGGACGGCACGGACTGCGCGGGGGCGATCCTCGACGGCGGGGAGGACTGCACGGCGCGGGTGCGGTTCTCGCCGACGGCGCCCGGCGCGCGGACCGCGCACGTGGAGATCGCGGGCGAGCCGGGCGGGACGCTGACGGTGGACCTGATGGGCAACGGGCTGACGCCTGGCGATCTGGTGGTGACGAGCGGCGACACCGTGGCGTTCGGCAACGAGCTGATCACGATGGCGACGGACTACGAGACCGTGACGGTGCAGAACACCGGCGACACGGCGACGGCGGCGCTGACGGTGCAACTCGGGGACGCGACGAGCTACAGCAAGACGAACGACACCTGCCACGGCGCGCCGCTGGGCGCGGGGCAGACGTGCTCGGTGCAGGTGCGGTTCAACCCGACCGCGGTCGGCGCGACGCCGTCGACGCTGTCGATCCGCGAGAGCTCGGAGGTGGGCGTGGCGGTGACGCTGACGGGGACCGGGACGGCGCAGGTGCAGATGACCGCGCCGACGGGCGGCACGGTGTCGTCGACGCCGTCGGGCCTGTCGTGCGGCCCGACGTGCGGCCCGGTGACGTTCACGCAGTCGCCGATCACGCTGACCGCGAGCCCAGGCGTCGGCTCGACGTTCACCGGCTGGAGCGGCGCATGCAGCGCGGCGATCGGAACGACCTGCGCCCTGGCGCTCACGCAGAGCATCCACACTGTCGGGGCGACATTCGATACGCCCGAGTACACCGTGGGCGGCGCTGTGAGCGGAATGTGGGACGGCGCTGCGATCTCACTGCGGCTGCAGGCGCCGGGTGTGGACGAGACGAAGCAGATCGTCGGGAACTCGGCGTTCACGTTCGACGCGCCGCTCGTCGACACGAATGGCTACACGGTGACCATCGCCGCCCAACCGGCGCAGCACACGTGCATGGTCTCGAACGGGACGGGCAGCATCGACGGAGCCGACGTCACGAACGTCGGGGTCTCGTGCGCAGGTCCAACCGTCGGGATGTCGCTGAGCTTGCCGGTGGCCTTCTCGTTCAACACGAATCAGACCACGTACAGCCTCAGCCTCTCACGGCTGGCGCAGCAGGTCCGGGTGCGTCCCACTCTTGCGGCCGCGACTTCGATCACCGTGAACGGCACCGCGGTCCAGACCGGTGTCTGGAGCGATCCAGTTGCACTCTCCATGGGGGCGAACACCGTCAGCGTCGTCGTCACCGTCGGCAGCGTCAGTCGGACCTACGCGCTGTCGCTGAACCGGGGGGCGAGCGCAATCGCCCAGTATGCGTATGGGAAGGCTTCCAATACCGGCGCCGACGACAAGTTCGGAATCTCCGTGGCAGTGGATGGCGACGTCATGGTCGTGGGTGCTCCGTTCGAGGACTCGTCGACGATGGGCGTCAATGGCACGCCGAACGAAGGCGCGGCCGACAGCGGTGCTGTCTACATCTACCGCCGCACAGGAGCGACTTGGAGTCAGGAAGCATTCGTGAAGGCGAGCAACACCGGTGCCGGTGATCGATTTGGCGAGCGTGTCGCCGTGTCAGGAGATGTTGTGGTTGTTGGCGCCGGGTTCGAGGATGGGCCCTCCGACGCGGTCTCGAATTCGGGCGCGGTCTACGTCTTCCGATGGAACGGTGCGTCGTGGGGCGAGGAGGCCTACCTGCGAGCGACGGACGCAAGCGCCAATGCGAGCTTCGGAGGCGCCGTCGACATATCCGGGGACGCGATTGTGGTCGGAGCGTGGGGAAGTCATCCGTCCGTGTCAGGCGCCGGGTACTTCTTCCGCCGTGTGGGGGGAGTCTGGGAGCAGCACCAGAAGTTCCAGCGGCAGAGCCCAAGTGCTGGAGACATGTTTGGCACCGGCGTCGCGATCGACGGAGCGCTGGCAGCCATCGGCGGCGGCAACGTCGGCGGTGGCGAAGCCCGTGTCATTCGCCGATCGTCAGGTGGGGTCTGGAACGTTGAGGCGACATACACCAGCGGCTCTCTCAGCTACGGCAGCCGCGTGGCTGTTCACGAGGATCGAGTCGCGATCGCCGACATCTCCGACGGCACGTTTGCTGGAGCCGTACACATCAAGCGATACAACGGCGGGCTCTGGGTGGATGACGTCACGCTGCGCGCGTCAAACGCGGACGACATTGACACGTTTGGTGCCTCGATTGACTGGAGCGGATCGTATCTCCTGATCGGCGCTACCGATGAGGATGGGAGCGCGACCGGTGTGGGGGGCGATCAGGCGAGCAACGGAAGCCCTCGCGCAGGTGCCGCATACGTGTTCGAGCGCGACGGTTCTTCCTGGAGCCAGATCGCCTATGTGAAGGCCAGCAACACCGAGTCCGATGACACCTTCGGGATCTGCGCATTGACCGCGGACTCCATGGTCGTCGGCGCGCTGGGCGAAGACAGTGCGGCGACCGGTCTTGGTGGTTCGCAGACGAGCAATGGTGCATCGTCGAGCGGCGCGGTGTACACGTTCCGCTGACGTTGGCTCGGCCGGGCGGCCGAAGGGTGTCATGACGGCGAGACGCCGCGCGATGGCCAATGCGATGCCGAGGTCCGAAACGGGAAGAGGGCGAACCGCGGCAGCGATTCGCCCTCTTGAAGGACGTCGATGGGGCGTTCAGTTCACGGCGTCGTAAACGCCGTGATCGCGTGGCCTGCAACGATGGTGACTTCGGAGTTGTCACCGCCGCCGAGCAGCGCGCCACGAATGAAGGTCGCCTGGATGCGCGTGGCGCCCGACGTCTCGAGGAACGCGGAGGCCTCGGCCGGGACGGTCACCGTCGTCGTGGCGAGCGCGGCGCAGCGAATGTACGTTCGCTTGGTGACGACGGGCGGCATCTGGTAGGGCGCAAGTCCCGTCAGCGGCCCGTCGCTCGTCTCGATGGCGATCAGCACGCCCGCACCGTCACCGCAAGCGGTGGCGTCGTCGCAACCGACGGTGAAGGCCGACCCGTCCATCGGGATGTCGGCCATGATCGCTTGGCTAGACGCGTTGAGAGTCGGCTTGTCACCCGTGCCATCGAGCCCGGTCGGAGAGGTGAACCCCGCGATGTGGTTGCCGCCGCCAGGCGTGAGTGTGATTGCGACCTCGGCATCGTTCTCCACGAAGCCCGGATCGGGGCACCCGTTGCCGGTCGCGCAGACGGGCTGAGGCCCGACGCCGCCCACCGTGAGGTGCAACCCGGTCGCCGACAGCGGAATGCCCGCGTTGTCCGTTCCGGGACAATCGGCAGTCGCAGCCGGGTGCGGTATGACGATCGCCGAAGTGCTGAGCACGTTCACGACCGGGAACGCCGCGCCGTCGGGCAGGAGCGCCGTTCCGCTGCCGACGAACGAGACGTAGCGCCCGTCCGCGAGTGAGAAGTCGAATGGCGCGTCGGCGTCCTCGAGCATGAAGACGCCCGCCACGCAGGTGTCGGTGGGAGGGGCTCCCGCCGGAACACCCTTCAGCGTGCCACCAAGGCACGTTGCACCCGGGGCAGCGAGGCACGTCGGGTCGTCCGGGCAGATGTAGCCCCCCGGCGTGTGAATGCATGCCGGGACATCCGGGTCGGGCTGCGTTTCGTTGTCGATCGTGACCGAAACGGTGCCCTCGTTGATGCCCGCTTCCAGGTACGCGATCTCCGCCCCGGCGTCGTACTCGTAGACCTTGCATCCGATCGGGAAGCCAGGCGCCGTGTCCAGCGAGGGAGCAACGGTGTCCGCGTCCCGCCAGAACGTCGAGCTGACCTGGATGCCCTGGCCGAGCTGCGGGATGCCGAGCACCGAGGCCTCGAGCACCGTGATCGTGCCGGAGTACGTGTCGACCATCGCGTCCGGCACCTCGGCGTCCGGGACCTCGGCGTCGATCGTGTCGCCGTCGATATCCGGCGGCGCGTCAATCGGGCCGCCGGGGGTCGTGTTGTCGCCGCAGCCCGCCGCAGCGGCCGCGCCGATCGCAAGGAGCGTCGTCGATAGTCTCTTCCAGCTCAGCATTGGAACTCTGCCTCCCTCTGGTTCGTGCCGACAGAACCGCGAGCGGATGGCGAGCCAACCGCTGCCTTTGCTAGCCCCCGGGCTGATCGGCGCAGCGAACGAGCTAGCGCCACGGTAACGCCATCCGGGTGATCGGAGCAAGGAATGGGGTCACATTCCATGGGGATGCGGGGTGGCCAGGCGTCGCACCCCGGCGCCGTGCGCGGGCGCGCCGCACATGGCCGCGCTTGCCGGCAGGCGCGCGTGGTCGATCTCCTCGCGATTCTCGCGCCGTGCGCGCCGCCGTCCAACCTTGGAGGGTGGCGCGTTCCGAGGTGGGACCTGGCCGAGCGTGTCGTCGTGACCCGGCAGACCGGCGGGCGGCGTGCCGGGGGGCGATCTCGCCACCGCTGCCGTATCATGCGCTGCGGTGTCGAGAGAGCCCTGGCAGCGGAGCGCGCGCGAGCGCGCGGGCGTGGAGCACGCCTCGCGCGCGCCACTGCGCGACGTGGACGAGGATGCCGACGAGGAATACGACGATCCGTCGGCGTATGCGCCGATGCAGCGATGGGCCGTCGACCGCGCGCTGCAGCGCGACGAGGCGCCGGCGGGCGGCGAGACGGGCCTGGACGCCGCGGTCGAGGCGGCGCATCGCGCGTCGGAGGCCGGGGCCGCGGGGGCCGACGGGGCCGCCGCGCCCGCCGCCGACGGCGCGGTGAGCGACGAGCCGGTCGGGGGCGCCGCGGCGCCCGCGCCAGAGGCCGCCACGCCCGAGGCCACGGCCGCCGCGGTCGAGGCGCCCGCCAGCGAGCACGCCGTGCCGGCGGCGGTGCGCGGGCCGATCGAGCGGCGGTTCGGCGTGGACCTGTCGGACGTGCGCGTGCTCGTCGACGAGCGGCCGGCGCAGGTCGGCGCGCTGGCGTTCGCGCAGGGCCGCGAGATCCACGTCAGCCCCCAGGCGTGGGACCCCGACAGCCGCGCCGGCCGCGAGCTGCTCGGGCACGAGCTGACGCACATCGTCCAGCAGCAGACCGGCCGCGTCGCGGCGGGGCCCGGCGGGATCAACGACGATCCCGCGCTCGAGGCCGAGGCGGACCACGTCGGGGGAGCCGAGGTCGAGGGTGGTGCCGAGGCGCCCGCGCGCGAGCCCGCGCCAGACGCGCCAGCCGCGGGGCCCGCGCCCGCCTCGCCAGACGCGACGCTTGCGCCCGTGGCCGGCGCGGTCCAGCGCAAGGTCACCGTCCAGCGCGGCGACGCCCACTACCATTCGGCGGCCAGCCTCGAGCAGCTCAGCGTCGACCGCTTGCTGTCGTACGTCCGCGAGCAGCTCGACTGGGCGAAGGACCTGGACGATGCGGACGCCGGCCGGCTGCGCGCCTTCATCACGCGCCTCGCGGCGAACCCGGCGCTCGCCAACGGCTGCGGCGACTTCGCCGTCGGCGAGGTGATGGCCGCGCTGGGCGGCGCCGACGCGGCGGCGCTCGAGAAGTACAGCCAGGCGGTGTCGTCGCCGCGCAGCCCGCCGACCGCGCGGATCGATCGCGTCGACACGCTGGCCGCGGCCAAGGAGCTCGGCGCCGCCGTGCTCGCGCTCGAGGGCGCCGTCGGCGGGACGTGCCTCTACCACATCTCGACCCCCGAGACGGTGCGACAGCTCGTGGTGTTCAAGCTCGTCGACGCATTCGTCGAGTACGTGAAGGTCCAGCAGCCGGTGCTGCACGCGACCGAGGGCGACGAGCTGCACTCGTTCTTCCTCACGCGCGGGTTCGGCGTCGACCTGATCGGCCTGCGCGGCGATCTGCCGAAGATCCGCAACCTGCACCGGTTCCAGCCGCTGGCGCTGTGGACCCTGGCCGCCAACTTCAAGGACACGAGCAAGACGCGGCCGCTGACCGTGATCCTGCACTCCGCGATCGATCACAACGGCGCGTTCCACCAGGACCCGAACCTCACCCAGGTCATCCTCGACCCGCGGTACCTGACGCTGATGATCGAGGGCGCGACGTCGCTCGACGCCGTCACCGGCGAGATCGACGGACTCGCGCAGACGTACGGGCGCGGCGGCAAGATCGCGCAGGTGATGATCGCGGGCCACGGCGGGCCGCGCGGGATCCAGCTCGCCGGCACGGCCGTGCCGGCCGAGGGCCTCGAAGATGGCGCCGAGCCGGAGATGGTCGAGGAGACGGACTCCGTCGATCTCGACAGCAACCCCGAGAAGGCCGACGCGCTGTTCGACGCGCTGTTGCGCAACCTGGACAGCTCGGCGTCGGGACGGATGGTGTTCAACGCGTGCCTGACCGGCTCGACCGACGTGTTCTTCGATCCGCTGGCGGCCGAGCCGGCGGAGGTGCAGATCGCCAGCGCGCTCAAGAACAGCCCGAACCTGACCGAGTACCTGCGTCAGCGCGCGGCGGCGGCGGGCGTGGCCGCGGACGTGCGCGGGGCGAACGGGTCGTTCGGGCAGGTGGGGCTGGCGGATGACGCGGATGGGCGGCTCAACATCATCAGCCCGGGAGATCCGGCCCTGACCGCGTCGAAGGCCGACTACATCCAGCACGGCATGGAGCCCGAGGGCGTCATGCGCGCGGTGCTGGAGATGTGGACGGATCCGGCGGGCGCGGCGACGAAGCCCGAGTGGCTGGTGCGGGTGGAGAAGCGGCTCGCGAGCCCACCAACGGGATGGCCCGACGCGATCATCGCTAGCTTCTTCGGGCTGATTCGCGCCAAGTACACTTCGACCCCGTCGCGTATCCAGGCTTTCGCCGCGATCGCCCATTCGGTCTCCGTCGTGGGAGACGAGAGCGAGGCGAAGCCGTACAAGATCGAACCCCTCGTCCACCAACCCGACGCCCTGGTGATCCTCGCGGACCTCGAGCGTTCGCCCGATTTCACCGACCTGGCCGAGATCGTGCTGTTGCAGGCATGGGCGCGCCTGTCGAACGCCAAGGACGGCGCGTTGCTCGCCGTCCTCGGTGCCGGGAGCGTCAGCGACCTGGAGCGCCACGTCGACACGGCCCGGCTGGGTGAACCTGTGCTCGCACGTTTGTTCGCTGCGGGCGCTGGCGATCGACGCGGCCAGTACGTCCTGGCGCTGATCGACCGGTTCTCGGCCTCGCATGCGGCGAGCCGGCAGTTCCTGCTGCGAGAGCTCGGCGCCGACGACGAGTTCGATCGGACGATCGTGGATGACAAGCTGCTCGGCAACCGCGACGCGGACTCGGCGCTGGAGACGATCGGCCGTGGCCCGCTCGTGACGACGGGCAAACAGCGGTCGGGTGACCGGGTCGAGGACGCCAACCTCGATCTGGACGGCGATCTGAAGAACGAGACGTACGCCGAGCCGGTCCAGCGGCCCGGCGTCGTGGTGAACTGCTCGGTGCTGCGCGTGCGCGCGCGCCCCTCGATGGACGCCGACACGGTGCACTACCTCCACGCGGGCGACGAGGTGTTCGTGATCGGCCACTACAAGGGCTGGGACGTGATCATGTACGACAACAAGCCGGCGTTCGTCGGTGCATCCTTCATCGCACGCTGATGAGGACGCTCGCCCTCCTGCTGATCCCTGCCTGCGCTTGCGGCAGCACCGAGACCCGCTCCCCCGACGACACCGCCATGACCACACGCGGACACAAGCTCGAGATCACCGGCCGGACGCCGGGCGCGATTGCGGACGACCTGGCGATCCACCCGACGGAACCGGGGGTGTGGGTGACGCGCTTCGGGCGCGCACTGTTTCTGTTTCGCGGCGATCGTGACGCATCCGACGAGTTGTTCGACAACAACGTCTACATCGCTGGTACTCGCGGGATCCGGTTCTCGCCCGACGGCAGTGTGCTGCATGCCGGACTGATGCGCGTGGCGTTCCCGTCGCTGGAGCTGATCACCATCGGTGCCACCAGTTCGGCCTTTCGCGCCGGGCTTGACGGGGCCGCGGCCCGCGAATGGGAGGGCTACGTCCCCGCGCTCGCGGCGACTTGCTTCGATCCGACGGTGACCGTGCACAGCGCCGTGTGGAAGCCACCGCGTCACAAGAAGCTCGAGCGCAAGCTCGCGCCGCCTGCAAGGCTCGTCGTGTTTGGCGAGACCGAACCGGTGCACGTCGCCGACCTCACGCCCGGCCTGGTGGACGGCGAGCTCTCCGTCCAGGGCCTCGCCTGCTCGAAGCGCTGGGTCGCCGCGGTCGGCATGGGCGTGCTCGTCTGGGACCGCGCCGATGGCTACAAGCTGGTCCCGCCCGCGGACCCGAGCGCCGCCCCGGAGCGCGCGCCGTCCGCGCTCGTCGCGATCTCGCCCGACGACAGCGTGCTCGCGGTCGTGTCCATCGGGGAGCTTCGGCTCGTCGATCCCGTGACGCGGGCCGTGCTCGCGCGCGTCGAGACCCAGACCGGGCCGGCGTTCGCGCTGTCCTACTCGCCGGACGGTCGGTGGCTCGCGGTCGGCGGGCGGCAGGGCCTGGCGGTCGTGCCCACCGACGGCAAGTCCCTGGGCGAGCCGCTGCGCGTCGACCTCGGCGAGATCATCGCGGTCACCGCCGTCGCGTTCGAGCCCGACAGCCGCGCGCTGCGCGCCGTCTACGCCGGCAGCCCCGGCGCCGCCGTGCGCGTCGCGATCCGGTGAGCGTCGGATCGCGTCAGCCAGGGGCGAGTCGGACGCGACGCAACCCCACGGCGCGCCGTCCGAGACGGGCAGCATGGCTCGGCTCGATCCACGCGCCCCGGACCGCTGCGGGCTGTCGCGACCGAACTTCGGCGTCTCGATGGCGACCCCACCGACGGGATCCCGGTCCGGGTCGCTGGAGACAAAATGCCTTCACTTTGTTCATGTGTGCAGACATTATGTCCCCATGGTCGCCCGGCCCTTCGCCCGCGAGGTCGCGCTGCTCCGCAAGCATGGCGGCGGCCTTCGTATGGCCGAGGTGCTGCGCCTGGGCATCCACCGCAGGACGCTCTACGCCATGCGAGATGCCGGCGTGGTCGAGGCCGTCTCCCGGGGCGTGTATCGCCTCGCGTCACTCGACCCGCTCGCCCACCCCGATCTCGTCACGGTGGCCAAGCGCGTCCAACGAGGCGTGATCTGCCTCATCTCGGCGCTCGCGTACCACGACCTGACGACGCAAGTGCCGCATGTCATCGACGTGGCCCTCGAGCGTGGGGCGCGGCGGCCGCGCCTCGACCATCCGCCCACGCACTTCGTCTGGTTCTCGGGACCGGCCTTCCACGAAGGCATCGAGACGCACGATCTCGATGGCGTGCCGGTCCGCATCTACGACCCGGAGAAGGCGCTCGTCGACTGTTTCAGGTACCGCAACCAGCTCGGCATGGACGTCGTCGTCGAGGCGCTGCGGCGATGGCGTGAGCGCCGCCGCAGGAAGCTCGATGCGCTCCTGCGATACGCCCGCATGCGCCACGTCGAGCGCGCGATGCGCCCCTACCTGGAGGCGACGCAGTGACCGTCAAGAACCTCTCGGCCTCGGTCCATGGCCGCCTCCAGAACCACGCGCGCGCCACGGGGCGTCCGTTCCAGGAGCTGCTGCACTACTACGCGATGGAGCGGTTCCTCTACCGGCTGTCGGCGACCTCGCACCGTGCCGGTTTCGTCCTCAAGGGGGCGCTCATGCTGTACGTGTGGGACGCACCGCTGGCGCGCGCGACGAAGGACGTCGACTTGCTCGGTCGTCTCGACAACTCGCTCGAGAGTCTGGCGCGCGTCGTCCGCGACGTGTGCGTCGCGGACGTGGAGCCCGACGGCATGGTGTTCGACCCGGGCGCGGTGAAGACCGAGCGCATCAAGGAGGACGCCGACTACGAGGGCGTGCGCGTCCGCTTCGTCGGTCTGCTCGGCAAGGCGCAGGTCGCGATGCAGCTCGACGTCGGGTTCGGTGACGTCGTCACGCCCGGGCCGCAACCCATCTCCTACCCGGCGCTGCTCGACTTCCCCTCGCCCGCGCTGTCCGGCTACCCGCGCGAGACCGTCGTCGCCGAGAAGTTCCACGCGATGGTCTACCTGCGCACGCTGAATAGCCGGATGAAGGACTTCTACGACGTCTGGTTGCTCGCGAGCCACTTCGCCTTCGATGGGGAGCTGCTCGCGAAGGCCGTCGCCGCCACGTTCGCGAACCGCCGGACCGCGATCGACGTCGCGCCGATCGCGTTCACCGCGGAGTTCACCGAGCAGGCCTCGACGCTCGCGCAATGGACCGCCTTCCGCAAGAAGCTCCCCCTCCACGCATGCCCGGCGAGGCTCGTCGAGGTCGTGCGCTTCCTCGCCGGGTTCCTGCTTCCGGTCGCGCGTGCCTGCGAAGGTGGCACGCGACTCGACCGGCGCTGGACGCCAGGTGGTCCGTGGTCCGGCGAAGGGTGACCACGCGGCGGCGTCACTCGGGGGCGGCGCGGCGGCGGGCGGCGATCGCCTCGCCCGCGGCGCTCGACGGGATCGCCCACGCCCTCGGCGGCCTGCTGGCGCGCGCGGCGGGGCCGGCGGCGGGGCTCAACTGAGCGCGGGGGTCACGGCTCGAGCCGGTAGGCGCGCTCGATGATCGCCGCGAGGTCCGGCCCCTTCCAGTACGGCTCGATCCAGCGCAGGCGCTGATCGGCCCAGCCCTTCGCCGCGCGGCGCCAGTGCCCGCGCACCATGTGCCGGCGCAGCAGCGCGCGGCCGTCGGGCGCGCGCTCGAGCTCCTGGAGCTTGCGGACGCGGCCGATATCGATCGTCCCGGGCAGGTAGTACACCGCGTCGGAGCTGAACGCGCGCGCGGGGCTGGGCGACGCGCGCGGGCGCGGCGCCGGCGGGGCGCGCCGCTCGGGCGCGACGCTCGCGCTCGTCGCGTAGAGGATCGCGTTGATCACCGCGCGGAGCAGGCCGCGCGTCGGGCTCGTGTCGGGCGGCGGCGGGTCGACGTCGGGCAGCGGCGCGACCCGGTCGAGGTACGCGCGGACCGGCGCGTCGTCGTCGAGCGGGAGCTCGTGGCGGACGAGCGCCGGCAGGTCGGCGCCGAGGGCGTCGAGCAGGAACGTCAGCTCGAGCGTGCGGCCGTCGGTGTCGTCGTCACCGTCGCGGCCGCGGCCGCCGCCCTGGCGGCGCTCGGCGACGTGGACGGTCAGCACGCGCAGCAGGTGCCCGGCGAGCGGGCTGGTGCGCTCGCCGGCGAGCAGGCGCTCGCCGTACGACAGGACGTGACGGTCGGTGAAGACCAGGGCGAACGCGGGGAACGGCGCGCGCAGCTCGCGCCCGACGACGTCCAGCTCGGTCTGGTCCAGCAGGTACGCGAGCGCCTCGTCGACCCAGAACACCTTGCGCCGGTGCAGCTCGTGGTCGGCCATCAGGCGCAGGTACGGCGCCGCCGCCGCGCCGTCGCCGCGGACGAAGCGCTGCGCCGCGAGGTCGGCGGCCACGGCGTCGTCGGCGACGACCGTCACGGCCTCGTCGAAGCCGGGGGCCGCGCGGGCGCGCTCCGCGAGCGCGCGGGCGCGCTCGGCGCTGCCCGCGACGGCGTCGGCGACCCGCTCGTAGGCCAGGGGCGGCGGGTGGCGCGCCGCGTCCTCGTCGACGAGCCCCAGCTCGGCGTACATCCACGACGGGTCGTAGGCCGGCGCGTCGTCGCGCAGGGCGCGCTGGTACATCGCGACCAGCTCGTTCACCAGGCCGCGCGCGCGCTCGCGGCGCGCGGGCTGCTGCGCCGCCTCGCGCGGCGTCGCGCCGTCGAGCGCCGGCACGGGCTCGTCGATCCACTTGCGGTAGTACGTGGCGTAGTGGCCGAGCACGAGCGCCTCGGCGATCTCGCGCGGGATCGCGTCCGGCCCGTCGGCCTCGGCCTCGTCGGCGCCCGCGCCGGCCCCCGCGCGCAGCTGGTCCTTCACCGCGCGCTGGAGGCTGTCGTGGACGGTCGCGCGGTGGCGCAGGTCCGGCCCGACGGCGGCCTCGAGCAGCGCGCGCCCGCGCGCCGCCCGCTCGACGGTCATCGCCTCGAGCACGAGGCGCTCGCCGCGGCGCTCGATCGTGCCCAGCAGCGTCGGCCGGCCGTCGCGGGTGGTGCCCGTCCACCGCCAGGCGTCGCCCTCGCGCGCGAGCTCGGCGTGGCCGTCGAGCGCGCGGGCGAGCGCCTCGTCGGTGGCCCCGGCGACCACGTCGAACTCGACCGTGGTCGGCACCACGTCCTCGCCATCGAACTTCACGGTCGGCACGACCGGATCGAGCAGCGCGCTGACCCACGCGTCGTGGAAGAACGGCGCCGTCTGCTTGTAGAACTCGTCGATCGGCGCGCCGCGGCGCTCGTCGAGGAACCGCGCCCGCGCCGCGCGGAGCTGCGCGAGGACCGAGTCCTTGACCAGGCTCGGGATGTGGAGCACCCCGCGCTCGAGCTCGGGCCCGCCGGACGGGCCGCGCGGCACCACGCGCGCCGCCAGGTACGTGTGGCGTCCGATCGTCCGTGACCCCTGCCGCTCGCGCACGGTGACGTCGCCGCCCTCGACGACGTCGCGCAGCGTCAGCGAGGCGCCCGGGACGACGTCGATGACCTCGTAGAGCCGCATCGTCGACTGGCGCAGCGCGGTCAGGAACGCGCGCTCGCCCGGGCCGAGGTCGCGGTCCTCCTCGGCGACGAGCTCGTCGGCGATCGGCACGCCGTTGACCCCGTCGCGATCGAACGCGAACCACAGGTCCTCGACCCCCTCCGACTGCTCCGCGAAGCCCTCGGCCAGCGCGTCCTCGTGTCCGACGAACCGCCCCCACAGCTCGGCGTGCGCCTCGTCGGCCTCGTCGCCGGCGACCGCGTCGATCCAGTCGTCCAGGCGCAGGAACGCGCGCGCGCGGTCCTCGGCCGTGTACGCCTGCGCGGCCTGCGCGTCGGCGCAGCACTTCTTGTACTTCCGCCCGCTGCCGCACGGGCAGGGCTCGTTCCGGCCGATCTTCGCCATGGCGCGCGTGGTGTCGCACGCGGCGGCGGCGCGGCGCAACGTCGCCGACGGGGTCGCGCGCGGCGGAGCGTAGCTCGCGGTCACGGCCGGCCGCGGCCGGCGGGCTCCACGTCCACCGCCGCGCGCAGCGCGCGCAGCTCGTCGTCGCTGACCGCGCTGATCCGCTTGCCGCGCGTGGGGCTCACGATCTGGATCAGCCACCGGTCGCCCTGCGGCTCGAGCGACCACGCGCCCGCCTCGGTGATGGTGCGCGCGAGGTCGGCGAGGCGCGGCGACAGCGCGCCCGCGGCCCGCTGCAACGACGCGGTCCAGCAGCGATCCCCGGGGCGTGGCCCGCCGCCCGCGCGATCGAGGACGTCGCGCAGCACGTAGCCCACCGTCTCGTCGAGGTCGCCGTGGGTCTGGACCAGCGCCTCGTCGGAGACACCCGAGCCGACCGGCTCGAGCTCGCCCTCCGGCGACGCCTCGAGGCTGCGGGCGGTCAGGTCGAAGCCTGGGGGCGCGGTCGGGTCGAACGGGTTGGGGACCTCGCGATCTCGCCCGATGACCTCGTGGGCCATGACCGGCGCGCGCGCCACGCGGGCGAGGTCGCGCGCGAGGCTCGCGAGCACGGCGGTCACCGCGCCCGGGTCGTCGTCGAGCAGCACGCACGCCTCGACGCCGCCCTCGACGTCGCGCGTGTACGCGGCCACGCGCAGCGCCGGCGCCCCGGCGGTCGTCGCGGCGGCCCAGCCGCGCCGCTCGAACCACGCGGCCAGCGTGCTCGGGTCGAGCCCGCCGGCGCGCAGCGTCAGCGCGGCGTGCGCGATCGTGCGGACCGGGCGGGCACGGGGCGCTGCCTGCGGGCGCTTGTCGTCGGGCATCGCCGCCCGAGTGTGGCGCGGCGCGCCCGGTCGTGTCGATATCGGCGGCTGGCCGGGTTGCGTGCCGCGGTCAGGGCATTCACCGAGAACGTCTCGTTGCCGTGCCCTCCGCCCGATCCCGCGGCGGTTGGCCATCGCGACGCGCGCGGGGCGCTCACGCACCCGCATGACCGAACACGCGCGCCAGCGTCGAGGCCGCGGCCGCGAGCGCACGCCTGCCGTCGCCGGGCGCGTGCGCGCTGGCGGCGGCCGCGAGCCGAGCACACGTCGAGGGCGCGGCGAGCAGGCCGAGCACCGCGTCCGCGTCTTCGGGCCACCAGCCGCGGCCGAGCGTCCCGCCGTCGGTGAGCTCGCGCTCGTACCGCAGCACCAGCTCCGCGAGCTGCCGGTCGGCCGCGGGGGCGGGCGTGCGCTGCCATGTCGACAGGCACGCCGTCACGTTGCCACGCGCGCGCCCGATCCCTTGCAGGACCCAGGTCGCGTCGACGACCTCCGGGCCCGCGGCGAGCGCGTGCGCCCACAGCGCCGCGAGGTACGCCGCGATCGCGTCGCGCTCGTCGTCGGGCCAGGTCTGCCACGCGGCCTCGTCGAGCTTGCCGAGCACGCACGGCACGTCGAGGCCGCCCGGTCGCGTCGCGACCAGCTCGAAGATCCGCGGCAGGTAGTGCTTGAACTGCGCCGCGTCGCCCCACGTCGTCATCGCCGCGCGCGTGTAGCGCTCCATGTCATCGACCGCCAGCTCGCGCAGCGGCGCTCGTCGGAGTCGCGCCGCCACCTCGGGGGTGATGCCCGTGTAGGGCGAGTAGTGGTCATGCGTCGGAGCCGGGTAGCGCGCGAGGACCTCGTAGAGCCGGGCGATCGCGTCGAGCACGGGAGGGGGCGGGGGCATGGTCGAGGAAAGGGGAGTCGAGCGCGCGTGGCCCGCGTCAGGACAGGGCTCGAGCGATCATGCCAGCTCCGCGGCAAAGAGCCCGATCGGGGAAGCCGGGTGGACGTTCTCGAACCTGGCCACGCCGGCGGCGGTGAAGGCGGAAGGCGATGCGGGCCGGCAGCGCAAACACCGTCGAGGAGTCGACCGAGGTGCCACCGTGTCCAGTCAGCGTTCGGCGTCAGCGCTCTTCACCCACTCTCTGAGTCGGTCGAGCAGCGTCATCAGCCACTGCTTGGCGGCCGCATCGCCGGGATCGTCGAGGTCTCTGTTGGCATCGTACGCCACGAGGCGGGCGTAGGTTCCGGGCTCCTGCTCGGTTGCGAGGATTGACTCGAGCCCCTCCGCTCCGTCGACGATCGTGATCGGGTTCACCCGCATCATGTGTCGCACCACCTTCTCGAGCTGCGCGAAGTCCGAGTCGCACACGTACGTCTGCAGGAACTCGCGGGCAGCGAGTAGCCCGGTTGGTCGCACCATGCGGGCCCGGAGTCTCGCTTCGAGGTCGTCCATGGTCTGCCTGCTCCTCAGAATGCCGGGGTGCCGAGGTGGTTCGGGAAGGACGTGTGAATGTGGAGGCCGTTGGGGGCGGCCTCGTCCGTGACAATCAGGATGCGGACAAGGCTTCTGCCGCTGTTCACGAACCCTCTGTCGAGCCGAAGCAGCCGGCCGACCCGCCGACCACGCGCAAGGCACGTGGATCGGATGGTGCCGGGCGGCGCCGGACGTGCCTGTGCGGCTGGGCTCGGCCGGGCGCCTCGGCGCGGACGCCCGGCGCCCTGGCGCTTGCCGTCCCACGTCCGGCGTACGAGCGGCATCTCCGTGTCCTGACTTGCGCGGCGATCCAGACCGAGGCTCCGCTCACGGCGCCGGGATGGCGGGCTACCGGACCGGCGGCCGCGAGCCGGGTCGCGAGAAGCGCAAAACAGGCCGACCTCGACGAGCTCGCCACGGAGCGCGGCGAGCACGGCCGGATCGTGCTCGACCACGGATCGCGCCGACGACGAGCGTGTTGGTACTGATCGTCATTCCTCGTCTTGCCCGACGCCGCCGTCATGTAGCGCATGCAAGTACGCCCTGGGATTCGAGACGTACCGGGCTGCTGCGCTTTCACGGGCAGCCGCGAGGATCTCCCCTACCGTCGGCGCGATCACCTGCGCTGTCTCCGTGACGACGAGACAGTCAAGTTGGGCCACGGCGGCGCAGATTTCTCGAAGGTGTCGGCCCTCAGCGTCACGCAGATCGACCCTGAGACGAATCTCGTCGATGCGTTCGTCTTCAGTGCTGAGCTCGATGCACGTTTCGTTCTCGTCGCCCCATCGGTGGCTCGTCGGGGACCAGGTCGGCGCGCCATCTCCCAGTGCGCTGAGCGCGGTGCGCACCTCGCTGGTGCGCTGGTTCCTCCAGTAGTCGCGCGACGAGTCGGTCAATGCGTCATCCGGGGGGCAACGAGGGGCTTGCAGCCACTCGAGTCGCGGGACGAGAACGCAGTCGAACTGCCACGTAGCCATCACATACCTCCAAGCAGATCAGCGGCCGACCGGTAGCTGCCCCAGGGTAGCTCGACCTGACGGGCGGGAAGCTCTGCGAGGCGAAGGGACTTCGCTGCGGCCAGCCGGTGATGCCCGTCCACGACGTACTTCGTGCCTGCGTGCTCGACGAACAAGATCGGCTCCCGAATGCCGTGCTCGGCGATGTCCGCTCGAAGCCGCTGCATTGCACGGCGACTCATGGTCAGTCGGTGGGTTGTTACGAACTCAGAGGTCGGGAACGAGTTGATCTCGGCGTGGTGCTCGCCGAGTGGCGCGGCTGTCTGTTCGTGCTCGACGCGACGCGCGGAGTGTTCATCGGCTTCCAGTTGGGGCTCCTCGGTCATCCCGCGCTCGCTCTCGCCGGCTTGCCTGCCCTGCGGCGATTCGCCGGACGGCTGGTCGGGTGCGGTGTCTTCGCCGCGCAGCGGCTCTCCCGGCCGCCCCTCGTCCGGCATCGGCTCGCGCAGGTCGTCGCGGCGCATCTGCTCGTCGAGCCACCTGGGCGGGCGGGGCTCGCCCTCGGCGACGCCCGGGCGGTCGGCGGCGGCGCCGCGTCCTGAGCCCCGGACGAAGAAGTGGATGAGACCTGCGGTGACGAGGCTGAGGGCGCCGATCCAGAAGCGGTCGGAGGCCTCCTCCTCGGAGAGCTGGCGGCCGGTGACGGCGTCCTGCTCGAAGATGCCCTCGAGGACGCCGGTGATGCCGACGACGTCGCCGGCGGCGGCGACGATGACGGAGAAGACGCCTGCGACCTTGCGGTACCAGGGCCAGTCGCCCCAGGCGGCGACGAGATCGTTGCCGCGGGTCCACAGGGCCATGACGAAGGCGGCGGCGGCGAACGCGATGACGGCGGTGGCCAGCGCGGCGGTCGCGGTCAGTCCGAGCGCGACACCGACGGCCACGGCGACGCCGATCAGGACGATCGCGATGACGAGCCCCTCGACGAACTTGCCGAAGGCGCGCCACAGGCCGGACAGGCGGCGGCCGATCCACGAGCGGTTGCGGTCGCGGACGACGTCGCGGGAGACGCCCTGGAGGCGCTCGGGGAGGGCGGCGACGAGGCGGTCGTGGCGCGCGACCTGCTCGTCGGCGCGGGCGGCGACGGTGGCGGCGAAGTCGTCGGCCTTGGCCTTCCAGTCGGACTGCTGCTCGGCGACGAACGCCCAGCCGCCACCGTAGGCCTGGGCGAGGGCGCCGGTGTAGAGGGCGAGGGCGGTGGCGCGGTCGGTGGCGAGCTCGGCCTGAAGCTCGTGCTGGGCGTCGCCGAGGCCGGCGCCGAGCTGGGCGAGGGCGCCGTCGAGCTTCGTCATGACGTCGGCGCGGCGGCCGTCGAGGGCGTCGCCGACGCGGGCCGAGGCGCCGTCGAGCGTCGCCAGCTCCTGGCCGTGCGCCGCGCCGGCCTGGGCGAGCGCGGCCTGGTTGGCGTCGCGGAGCGCCGCCGAGGACTCGTGGGCGAACGCGGTGGCCTGCGCGCGAGGCAGCTCGTCGTGGGCGCCGAGCCGGGCGTGGGCGGCGTCGGCGGTGTGGTCGAGGTGCGCGCGGGCCTGGGCCTCGCGGGCGTCGATCGCCGCGCGGTGAGCGCGCGCGACGGCGCGGACGCGGCGGGCGGCGACGGGGCCGGCGCCGAGGAGCTCGGCGGCGCCGAGCTTGACGCGGCGGACCTCGGCGACGAAGTCGCGCTCGAGCTGGTCGACGGCGGCGAGGCGCGCGCGCAGCGTGGCGTCGATCTTGTCGGCGAGGCGCGCGCCGGTGCCGGTGATCATCGCCTCGAGCTCGGCGGCCTTGTCGCCCTGGGCGGCGCCGGCGGTGGTGGCGGCGCCGACGAGGCGGTCGCGGTTGGTGGTGCCGGCGGCGACGAGGCGGTCGTGATCGTCGAGGCACTGATCGAGCAGGCGGTCCTTGGTGTCGTTCTTGACCTTGCGCAGCGCGCGCTGGACGGCCTCGCGGTCGCCGGCGTCGTCGATGCTGGCGGCGGTGGCGACGGCGGCCTCGGCCTCGGAGCGGACGGCGTCGGCGGTCTTGCGCGCGCTCGACACGATGCGCCGGCCGGCGGCGCGGCCGGCGTCGATCATGCGCTGCCCCTCGGAGGCCGCGGCCTGCGCGAGCGTCTCGCGCTGGCGCGCGCCGCCGTCGCGGACGCGCTGCGCCGCCTGCGCGGCGTCGCCGAGGACGAGCGCGCGGTGGCTGGTGGCGGTGGCGATCAGGCTGGCGCGGGCGGCGCCGAACTGGGCGCGCCCCGTCTGCTCGCGCTGGTCGACGTCGGCGAGGAAGCGGGCGTGGCTGGCGAGCGCGGCGGCGTGGAGGTGGGCCTCCTGGGCGACGGCCGCGGCGTCGACCTCGGCGCGCTCGGCGGCGAAGTGGGCGGTGATCGCGTCGTGCTCGGTGGCGACGGAGGTCGCGAGGTCTTGCTGGGCGTCGGCGACGGCCTCGGCCGAGGCGCGCGGACGTGCGCGAGGCGCGGGCGCGGGTGCGGGCGCATCGACGGCGACTTCGGGCGCGCCGGTTGCGTCGGCGGCGCTCGCGTCGCGGGTCGCGGCCGCACCGTCGGCTGTGGGCGTGGCGGCGGTGGCCGACGCGGCCGATCCGGCGGCAGCCGCAGCGTCCGCGGGCTGTGCGTCGCGCGCAGGCGTCGGAGCGGCCGCAAGGTCATCGGCGACGACGGCGGGCGCTGCTGCGGCAGGCTCGGCGGCGAGCTCTTGCGCCTCCAGCTCGGCGGGCTCGGCGTCGGGGCCCGCGGGGACCTCTGCCTCGGCGACGGGCGCGTCGCCCTCGAGGTCCGCGAGTGGTGACGCCGTGGGTGCGGCTGCGGAGGTGTCGGAACGCACGTCCGGCGGCTGGACGATCTCGGTGGGAGCCTCGTTGGTTCGAGCGTCGGCGATCGGCGCTAGCTCGCTGGTCGCGTCTGGCGCCGCCGCCGTCTCCGTCTTCGTCTCGGTCTCCGCCTCCGTTTCCGCCTCCGCCTCGGTCTCCGCCTCCGTTTCCGTTTCCGTTTCCGCCTCCGCCTCGGTCTCCGCCTCGGTCTCCGCCTCCGTCGCCGTCTCCTCGGCACCGCCGCGGCCACCACCCAGCGCCTGCGCCACCGCATACGCCTGCATCGCCGCGTAGGGCGAGCCCGCGGCCTCCTGCTCGGCGTCCTGCGCCTCGTCGTCCTCGGCGCGGCGCGCGGCCGCGGCGTCCTGCTGCGGCGCGTGCCCGCGCGCGTCGTCCTGCTCGCGCGCGGCGGCGCCGCCCCTCACAGTCCGCGCTCCGACTTGACGACGCGGCCCATGGCCTGGCTCTCCTCGATCGCGGCGCGGCGCAGCAGGACCTGGGTCAGCGGCGTGCCGGCGGCGGCGGCGAGGAACGCGGCCGTGGTCAACGCATTGCGGATCTGCGCGCCGGCGAACGCGGGGAAGTCGTGGGCGAGGGCCTCGAAGTCGATGTCGTCCTCGCGCGGGGCGTCGCGGGGCAGGAGGCGCTGCCACAGGGCGAGGCGCTCGTCCTCCTCGGGGTGCGGGAACCGGATGTGGGCGGCGAGGCGGCGGCGGAACGCCGGATCGATGCTGCCGTCCATGTTGGTCGTGAGGATCGCGACGCCGGAGAACGACTCGATGCGCTGGAGCAGGAAGTTGACCTCGAGGTTGGCGTAGCGCTCGGTGGCGCCCTTGACCTCGGTGCGCTTGGCGAACAGTGAGTCGGCCTCGTCGAACAGGAGCACGGCGTGGCCGGTCTCGGCGGCCTCGAACACGAGCTCGAGCTGCTTCTCGGTCTCGCCGATCCACTTGGAGACGATCTGCGAGAGGTCGACGCGGTAGAGCTCGAGGCCGAGGGCCTGGGCGATGAGCGAGGCGACCATGGTCTTGCCGGTGCCGGGCGGGCCGGAGAACAGGGCAGCGACGCCTGATCCCGGCAGGTGGCGGGCGAAGCCCCAGCGCTCGAGGACCTGGAAGCTGTGGCGGACGCGGGCGACGAACAGGTCGATCTGCTCGCGGGTGTCGTCGGGGAGGACGACGTCGTCCCAGCCCAGGCGGGTGGTGTGCCGGCGGGCGAGGCCGTGGAGGCGCTCCTCGACGGTGGAGCGGACGCCGGCGGCGAGGTCGGCGGCGGTGATCGCGTCGCCGCGGGTGGCGGCGGCGGCGCGTGCGCCGGCGGCGGCGGCGAGGATGCCGGCGGGGCCGATGTGGAAGCGGGCGGCGGCGCGCTCGATCATCTCGCCGGGCGCGTCGGCTGGCAGGTCGGCGCCGAGCGCGGCGCGCCACAGCGCGGCGCGGGTGCGCGGCGCGGGCAGCGGGACCTCGACGCGGTGGACGGGGCGCGAGGTCTCGAGCTGCAGCGACGGGCCGCTCGCGGTGAGCAGCACCGGGCCGGGCCATGCGTCGACGAAGCGGACGACCTCGCGGCGGCGGGCGACGATCTCGGCGTCGGGACCGGCGAGGTCGTCGACGCCGGCGATCAGCGGCGTGGCGCGGGAGAGCCGGCACTCGCGCCCGAGCGCGGCGAGCGCGTCGCCGAGCACGAGCGCGGCGCGCGGCAGGCGGTCGAGGTCGAGCGCGAGCACGGGGCGGTCGAGCGCGGCGCGGGCCAGCGTGCGTCGCCCGACGCCGCGGCGGCCCTGGAGCACGATCGCGCCGGGCGCGCCGTCGGCGACGAGCTGGCGCAGCCGCGCGATGACGGCCTCGGCGGCGGCGTCGAGCACCGGCGCGGCCGGCAGCCCGATCGGGCCGCCGGCCTGGGCGAGCGCGGGATCGAGCGCGTCGTCGCCGCCTAGGAACGCGACGACGCGCGGCGCCGCGACGAGCGCCGCCTCCGCGGTGAGCAGGCGGCCGTCGAGCGGCTCGATCAGCCGATGGGCGAGCAGCGGGTGCGCGCCGGCGAGGCGCGCGGCGAGCGCGCGGGCGCGCCGGCCGTCGAGGTCGGCGAGCGCGGCGTACTGCGCGAGCGACAGCCCGCCACGCCCGGCGCGCGGACCGAGCCTGGCGAGGTGGACGGACAGCAGCGGGTCGGCGGTGGCGGCGACGACGGCCCACAGCAGGTCGACGTCGTCGGGCGCGAGCCCGAACCGCGCGGCGAGCCCGCGATCGGTGGAGGCGGGGAGCGCGTGCTCGAGGTCGGCGAGCCGCGCCCCGGCGGCGGGCAGCTCGGCGGGGCGCTCGGCGCGGATCGCGGCGCGGATCGCGCGCAGGCGGACGCGCTCCAGTTGTTGCTCGAAGACTGCGGACCACGGCTCCATCACGCGCGCCGCATCCTACGCACGCAGGTGGTGCGTGTCTTCCTCGACGCGTGGCAGAGCGCGGGTGGCCGCGGTGGGCGGCGGGTCAGCGGGTCGGCCGGGCAGGGGCGCGGGGTGGTCACGGCCGCCGCTATCGCCGGCGCGCCCGGGCGGTTGCGTGGGAGGTGGCGTTCATCAGCGGGGGCCTCGTCCCGAGGCCGACACGGCGTGGGGTGGGGCGACCGCGTCCACGTGGGGCGGGCTGGCGAGCGCAAGGAAGTGCGCGCGGCGACGCAACCGCGCGGCGCGGCGGACGAGACGCCCGGCATGACGCGACCCACCCGGAGCCTGGCCGACCGTGAGTGAGGGCGGCTTTGCGTCGCGTGGGGGCGGGCACGCCCACGGCCGGGCTGCGGCGCACGACGTCGCCGCCGGCGCGGACCCGTACGCGCCGGCCCAGGTGCGGCTGGATCTCGAGCCCGCGGTCGCTGCGGTCGATGCGGAGCTGGGGGCCTTGCAGCCGGCGCTCGACGTCGCCGAGCGGTGCGAGCGGCGCTGCGACTACGACCGAGCCAAGGCGGTCGCGCGCGACGGGATCGATCGTGCGCGGCGCGCGCTGCGCGGCGCGGAGCAGCTGGTGCGCCGGACGCCAGCGCTGGCGGGCGAGGTCGCGGCGGCGCGTGAGCGGCTCGACGCGGTCACGGCGCGCGCGGACGAGCTCGTCGCTCGGCGCGACGACGCGATCGCGCGGTGGCTGCGCGAGCACCCGGCGATCGCGCGCGGCGCGCGGGCGGTGTTCTCGGACCGGATGCCGGACGTGGCGCCGCCGCGCGAGGAACACCCGCCCGGGCGGCTGCCGCACCTCGACGCGATCCAGGCTTCGTTCGGGCGGCACGACGTCACGGCCGTCGCGGCGACGGTGGGCGGCGCGGCGGCGACCGAGGCCGACGCGCTCGGTGCGACCGCGTTCACGCGAGGCGGCGAGGCCTCGTTCGCCGGGGCGCCGGACCTGCACACGGCGGCGCACGAGGCCGCGCACGCGGTGCAACAGCGGGCGGGGGCGGCGCGGCGCCCCGGCCTCGGGCCCATCGACGACGCGCTCGAGGCGCACGCGGACGCCGTCGCCGACGCGGTCGTCGCGGGGGAGCCCGCCGAAGCGCTGCTCGACGCCGCGCCGGCGCAAGACGCCGAGCGCGTCCACGTGGACGCGCCGCCGCAGACCGAGGATCGGGACGACGACGATGTCGAACGCGGCGCCGACGACGCCAGCGGGGGCGTCGCGCCTGCGCCCGCCGTGCCTGTCCAGCGCAAGGCGAAGGCGGGAGGCCTGCCCGTCGCGCCGCCCGACGCGCGGCTGACCCCGCAGCCGAGCAAGCTGTCGCTGCGCGGCCGGATCGGCGAGGCGTCGGCGCCGCAGGCGGCCGCGCTGGTCAACCAGACAGCGCACCCGCTGGTCGTGCGCGGCGTCCTGCACGAGCCCGCCGCGGATACGCACGGCCAGCTCGGCGACTTCCGCGCCGAGGTGCCGCCGGGCGAGGTGCCGCCGGGCGTCGCGTTCGCGGCGCAGGTCGTGTTCGCGCCGGTCCAGGCCCGGCACGACGGCGCGCGCGGCTCGCTCCACAAGGAGCGGCTGCACGTGATCGGCGAGGGCGGGGTGGTGCTCGCCTCGCTCAAGCTCGTCGGGCGCGCGCGGCCGATGACCGCGGAGGCGCGCGAGGAGCTGCGCGTCGACGCCCTGCGCGATCGTGCGCGCGCCGGCGACGTCGCGGCGCCCGCGAGCTGCGTTCGCTGCTCGAGTCCGAGATCGGAGCGGTGGCGACCCTCAACGATCTGACTCCCGAGCAAGTCGAAATTGCCCGACGGCTGGCGCGAGGACACCGCGTCGCCGCGACGGAGTACCTCGAGCGGGTCGTTCGGCGGTGCGACTTCAGCGACGCCGCGCCGTTCGTCGACGAGGTGTTGCTGGGCGGGGGCGACGCGGCAACCTGGGGCCTTGCGGATCTGCTCTGCGGTCCTGCATGGCCTGTACGCGAGATGCTGCTCGCGCCTGCCGCCAGCGTGCTCGGGAGCCTCGACCATGTGGAGGGTGAGCGTTGGTGGCGTCGTCGCCCCACGTTGGCGACCTGGGGGGAGGACCCTCGCAGTCCAGCCGTGTTGGTCCGGGCGACGCGCTACTGGCAACGCTCCGAGCTGGCGTGGCAGCACAACGTCGTCGTGGACCCCCGGTCGCGCGCGGCGCTCGATCGCGTGACTGATCCTGCGCTCGAGCTCCGTCGATCGATCGCGTCGTGTGCGATGTGGGCCGCGTTCGCGACGCCGATGCCCTTGGAGGTGGACGCGCTGGCGCAAATGCTGGGCGTACCTCGCGGGTCGCCCCTGAGCGGCGATGGTCACCTCGCGCTCTCAGGTCTGCTCCTCGAGTTGCGCACCGGCCTGACGCCCGCAGACTCGACGTGGGCTCGTTGGCTGGAGGAGATCCAGTCGAGCGCCGATACGCCGGCGCCGGGGTTCCGGGCGTCGGACGAAGCGTTCGGGGGTTCGCCCGTCCCCTGAAGCACCTGGGCGACTGAGCAACGAGGACAGGACGAGGTGCCATCGTGCCAAAGCCGCGCTGCAAGCGTGGACATCCGATCCAGCTCCCCGTGATCCCGAATCGAATCATTCTGGCCGCGCACTTCGATGAGCTGACTCGCTGGAGAATCTCGTCGGAGTCACATGGGCTTGGGCGAGGTGGAGCCATCACAACGTGGGCGCGCGAGCACTTTCCGGAGATCCCGGAGCTCGAGGCTGAGATTCGCCGCCTTGGGCATGACCTGAAGCCCCGCACGCATCGCTGGTAGAGAACAAGAATGAAGGAACTCCCGAACCCGAACTACCCGATCAAGATCCGGTCGCTACGTGGCGAGATGGATCCGGACGTCGGTGCGTTGCTGCCGGGCGGGTATCTGCTGACGCTGAATCGGCGGGTCTGGCTCGTGGTCCTACCGCACCTGCCTTCGCGTCTGGACCCGGTCGCCTACCGCGGTGAGCTCACGACTCCCCGCGACCTCGACGAGGCCGCATGGCAGGTGCTGAGCACGACGGATCTCGTCGTCGGGCCGTCGCCCCATGACGGTCACGACTTGGTCGAGCTGAGGTATCCAGGGCCGCCCGACGCTTGCAGCGTGTTCCGATTCGCGCGTCCGGAGTTCGAGCGGCTGGTCGACGACGTCGCGACGCACGCCGCGCGACAGCCGCTGGATGGCATCGCGCTGCACGATCTCGCGGCAGGCGCCCTCCGCCGATTCCTCGAGGACGAGCTCCCGAGAGCGGGGGCGCTCGACGAGTCGGATCGCACGCTGTTGGGCCTCGGGGCGGCGCAGAAGGCCGTGATCCGATGAATCCTGCGACATGCGCTGATTTCACGATCGACGTGCACACGCTGGCGCACGAGACGTCGGCGGCGATCGCCGAGCGGCTCGGCGGCGGCTGGGTCTTGCTGCTCAACCGCGTGGTCGACGTCTCCGTGGTGCCGTGCCCCGCGCCCGTTGCCTGGCCGCACGTCCGCCGCCTTTTCGGCAGCTCATGTTGGAGGTCGCGCGCATCGCCGAGCGAGATGCTTCGGTCGAGCTCCGGCGGTCGACCCTGCTGCCAGGGCAGCTCGCGACGATCCTGCGGAGCGAGTTGCCGCACCGCGTGGCACTCACGGAGCTGGGCGCGGCCGTGCTGGGAATGGATGGGGACGCTGATTGAAGTTCGCCGGGCTCATCCCGGCACGCTCTGGCGCTCCCCCTTCGCCCGGCCGGGGTGAGCAGAGGCCGCGCAACCGCGGCGCGGGCCGGCCGAGAGACGGCAGCATGACGCGACCCAGCCTCGCCACGCGCGCACGACTGTCATCTCGCTCACCGGGCTTTCGCCGCCGACCGCCGGCTGCGCTCTGGTACAAAGGCGGCGTGATGAGAGTGTCGACCTTGTTCTCGATGTCGCTGCTGGCCCTCGCGGCCTGCAGCCTGCCGCCGCCGCCCGACGTGGAGCCCGACGCGGACCCGCGCGACGCGATGCCGCCGGACGCGATGGTGATCCCCGACCCGGCGATGCTGACGGTGAGCCCTGGGTCGCACGACTTCACGGACGTGACGGTGGGCGCAGACAGCGGCGTGCAGCCGCTGCTGGTGCGCAACACCGGCGACGAGGCGTCGGGCGCGGTGAGCGTGTCGCTCGCCGGCGACCACGCGGGCGACTTCGAGATCGTGCTCGCCGGGGACGGAACGGACTGCGCGGGTGCGATCCTCGACGGCGGGGAGGACTGCACGGCGCGCGTGCGGTTCTCGCCGACGGCGCCCGGCGCGCGGACCGCGCAGGTGGAGATCGCGGGCGAGCCGGGCGGGACGCTGACCGTGGACCTGATGGGCAACGGGCTGACGCCTGGCGACCTGGTGGTCACGAGCGGCGACACCGTGGCGTTCGGCAACGAGCTGATCACGATGGCGACGGACTACGAGACCGTGACGGTGCAAAACACCGGCGACACGGCGACGGCGGCGCTGACGGTGCAGCTCGGAGACGCGACGAGCTACAGCAAGACGAACGACACCTGCCACGGTGCGCCGCTGGGCGCGGGGCAGTCGTGCTCGGTGCAGGTGCGGTTCAACCCGACCGCGGTCGGCGCGACGCCGTCGACGCTGTCGATCCGCGAGAGCGCGGAGGTGGGCGTGGCGGTGACGCTGACGGGGACGGGCGCGGCGCAGGTGCAGATGACCGCGCCGACGGGCGGCACCGTGACGTCGACGCCGTCGGGCCTGGCGTGCGGGCCGACGTGCGGCCCGGTGACGTTCACGCAGTCGCCGATCACGCTGACCGCGAACGCGGCGCTCGGCTACGACTTCGGCGCGTGGGGCGGCGGATGCGCCGGCACGATCGGCGACACGTGCTCGCTCGCGCTGACCGCGCCGACGACGACGGTGAGCGCGACGTTCGACCAGCTCGACTGCGTGCCGAACGTGATCGAGTGCAACGACGCGATGGGCGTCTACACCGACTGCGGCCCGACGGGCGAGGTCGAGGTGCAGATGACCTGCCCGCTCGGCTGCTCGACGACGAGCGAGCAGTGCGTGGACGTGAACCCGAGCAACGGGCTGGCGATGTATCTCGACATGGCGGCGGGTGGGCCGGATGTGGTCTTCACGGGCAGCTCGACGATCAACACGACGACGGGCGTTGTGCTGATCGGGGGAGAAAGCCTGAGCGTACCCAGCTTCCTCATCGACAACGCCAGCTCGCCGGATGTGCGCGTGTTTGTCCTGGCCTCGATGAGTGTGACCGGCACGGCGAAGGTCACGGGTGACCCTGTCGTTGCATTCGTCGTTGATGGGGATGTGAGCATCTCGGGCACGCTCGATGTGTCTGCCGACGGCTACACCCCTGGCCCCGGTGGCAACAGCGGGACCTCCGACTTCGGCCAGGTCTGCGGAGGCGGGTCGCGTTCGGTCGGCTCCTCGAATCCGTCTCCTGGAGCGGGTGGGGGCGGAGGTTCGAACTCGGGAGGCGCTGGAGGGTTGGCAGGGGACGGAACTTCGCTTCCCGGCGGCTACATTCGCGCCGGCGGACTCACTCCACTGACGGGAGGTTGCTCTGGCGGCTTCACCGTCGAGGACCCACCGACGCGAGTGTCGTCTGGTGGTGGTGGTGGTGGTGGCTTGCAGATCGTGAGCAGGACGCGGATCACCCTCCAAGGGGCAGGGAAGATCGACGCGAGCGGTGGTGGTGGCCGCTCGAAGGACATCGGGGGCAGCAGCACGTCACCGATCGGTGGCGGAGGGGGTGGGAGCGGCGGGAATGTCCTGCTGGAGGCTCCGCAGATCGTGCTCGACGGCTCTGGCGTTGTCATCTCGACCAAGGGCGGGGGCGGTGCGGCCGCAGGGATCGGCAGTGCGGGCCACGAAGGCCAGGACGGAGGCACTGGTTCAGCCGTCGCAGCTGGAGGGACGAACGGCTCACTCGCGGCAGGCGGTGCCGGAGGGACCCTTGGCACGTCGCCACAGAAGGGCGCCGATGGGACAGGCACCAATGACGGCGGCGGAGGTGGCGGCTCCGTTGGTCGCGCCCGGTTCCTTACGACGGCGGGAACGATCGCCCCCCAGAACGGTGCTGCGATTCGCTCGGCTTCGTCGAACGCGGTGCTTGGGACTCGTCTGGTCCCCTGAGCGCCAGGGCATCCTCGCTATGCGTGGCGGATCGCTCGTGAGCAGGGCGACCGCGGGCAGCGGCGGCGATGCCGCCGCCCACTGACGCTACGGCGTCGCGTGGCCGACGTGGCCGTGGCCGACGAGGATGTTGAGCGAGTTCAGGCCGCCGTCGCCGGTGAGCTCGCCGGCGAAGCGGAACGTCCGGGTCTCGATGCGCGTCGGGTTGACGCTCAGGACGGCCTCGATGAACCCCTTCGTGAGCTCGGCGGTGTTGGCACCGATGAACGCGCACTGGAACGTCGTGTACGTCTCGGTCGCGCCGGCGGCTGGCATGTAGTAGTCCGGCGCGCCGCCAGGGATGGCCTGCGTCGTGGCGCGACCCGACACGACGAACGCCTTCAACGTCGTGGTGCTCTGCTCGCCGCAGGAGCCGCCGGAGCACGCGAACTCGGCGAACACGTCTTCAGCCGAGCCGCCCGTCGGGGCCTCCGTCGGGAACTGGTGCGGGAGGATCCGCGCCGGGACGTAGTCGTCCTCGCCGAACGTGCCGCTGGCGTCGGCCGTATCGAGCGTGAACCCGTCACCCTGGACGCTGATCGACTCGGTGATCGCGGGGTAGACGTCGCCCGCGACGGTCGCGACCGTCACGTTGGTGTCCGCGCCGGCAAGAAAGTCGGTGGCGATCGCACCGCCCAGATACGGAATCGGACCGGCGCCTACGAGCAGGCTGTGCGTCACTTGCTCAGCGCTCTGCGTCTCGCTGACGGTCGTGCCCTGCGGTACGACCAAGCTCGTCTGGCCGACAGCTCCGAGCACCGGGAAGCTCCCGTTGTTCGACGCATTCGTCCATCCACCGGTCGACAAATACATTCCCACCGGGTTGAAGCCGGAGAAGTCCTCCCCGGTGAAGTTGAACAGCGTCTGCCCGGCGCCAGGCGCCCCCGCCACCACGGAGCCGGTCAGGCCCGTGGCTGCGTCGTAGATGCAGCGGTACGCGCCGCCGACGAAGGTGCATCCCCCGGCGGGCACCGGCTTGTGGAAGCCGTTGCCGGACAGCGTCACGGTTCCGATGTCAACAACGGGGTTCGCCGTGTGCGTCTCGTCGTAGCGGGTCACGATGCAGCCGTCGAGCGGGCTCGTGCCGTAGATGATCTCGCCTCCACCTTGCGTGAGGTCGCTGACGTCGATCGTGATCGAGCCGCCTTGCAGGCCGCCGATCGCGACGGCGCCCGGCGTGGTCACGTTCACGTCGGCGATCGCGATCGTCCCGGACCGCGTCGCCGTCGGCATCGCGTCGATCGACGCGTCGGGCTCGCCGCCGTCGTCGTTGACCGCGGCGTCGTGCTCGTGGTCGTGGTCGTCGCCGTCGTCGCCGCAGGCGGCGCCGAGCAGGGCGAAGGCGCCGGCCGTGGCGAAGGTGTAGGTCAGGCTCTTCCAGGTCCGCATCCGCATCACAGTCCTCCGGGGAATCGTTGAAGCCAGTGCCGCGGGCTCCCGACGTCCGCTCGCAGCGTTGATCCTCGGCACGGTAGCCCCGACCCGCGAGCGCGAGCAAGGAAACGGATCACATCCGCGGGGCCTCGCGATCTCGACGCACCTCGAGCGTCACCGCGCTCACGCCGGCGTCATCCGGTGTGCGGTTCAGTCGCTCGCGAGCGGCCCGCGACGCGTGGTATTCGCGGGGCGTGACCTCCGTCAGTCCCTCGCTCGCGCCGCGCGTGACGCCGCACGGGCACGTCGTGCTCGGCGAGACGACCGCCGACGCCGACGGCCCTGGCGCCGCCGCCGCCCTCGACCCGGCGCGCGCGGCGGCGATCGCGGCGGCGTTCGCCGACGGCGTCGGCGCCGGCCTGCTCCACCTCGGCGGCGGCGAGGTCGGTACGGCGCTGCCGCCGGCGCTGCACTACTGGCGGCAGCTCGGCGCGCGGTTCGTCACGGCGGTGTGCACGCATCCCGACGACGCGGACGTGCCGGCGCCGCCCGACGACGAGCTCGCGTCCATCGCCGCCGCGGCGCCGGCGATGGACGGCGCGGAGTACGTCTCGGCGGACACGCTGCGCGCGCTGTGGGGAGAGCTCGCCGCGGCGTTCGCGGCGCGCCGGCGCGCCGCCGGCTCGACGCAGGAGGCGCTGCGCGCGCTGCACCCGGCGTGGAACGTCGTCGGGCGCGTCCACTTCCACCTGGCCGAGAACCGCCGCGACGAGCAGGCGCCGTTCGCGTTTCTCGCCACGTACACCGGCTCGATCTCGGCGCGCGGCAAGGCGCAGCACCAGCCGCTCGGCGAGGCGCTGCGCGAGCTCGCCGGCGCCGCGAACAAGGCGAAGCTGCTCGCGCTGCTGTTGCCGGTGCAGCGCGCGGCCGAGCGCTGCGGCTGGCTGCGCGCGATGGTCGAGGCCGGCGAGATCTATCACCCGCTGCGGTGGTCGGTCGCGGAGGCGACGCAGCTCTTGCGCGACGCGGCGACGCTCGAGCAGGCCGGCGTGATCGTGCGGATGCCGGCGAGCTGGACGTCGGGGCGGCCGGCGCGGCCGCGCGTCACCGCGTCGGTCGGCTCGCGGCCGCCGGGCGGCGTCGGCGCCGACGCGCTGCTCGACTTCCGCGCCGAGCTCACGCTCGACGGCGAGCCGCTCACCGAGGCCGAGGCGCGCGCGCTGCTCGCCGGCACCGGCGGGCTGGCCCTGCTGCGCGGGCGCTGGGTCGAGGTCGACCCGGAGCGGCTGCGCGAAACGCTCGCGCGGTTCCGCGCGGCCGAGCGCCTCGCCGAGGGCGACGGGCTGTCGTTCGCCGAGGCGATGCGGCTGCTCGCCGGCGCCGACGTCACCGGCGGCGACCCCGCCGCCGCGCCCGAGGCGCGCGACTGGGCGCAGGTCGTCGCCGGCCCGTGGCTCGCCCAGGTGCTCGCCGGGCTGCGCACGCCCGCCGGGCTCGCCGCCGTCGATCCCGGCCCGGCGCTGCGCGGCGCGCTGCGGCCGTACCAGCAGGTCGGCGTGCGCTGGCTGCACCTGCTGTCGCGGCTCGGGCTCGGCGCGTGCCTCGCGGACGACATGGGCCTGGGCAAGACGATCCAGGTGCTGTCGCTGCTGCTCGTGCACAAGGCCGAGGGCGGCGCGCGCGGGCCGAGCGTGCTCGTCGCGCCGGCGTCGCTGCTCGCCAACTGGGCGGCGGAGCTCGAGCGGTTCGCGCCCGGGCTCACCGCGCTCGTCGCGCACCCGTCGGCGATGCCGTCGGTCGAGCTCGCGGCGGTGACGCCCGCGCGCCTCGCCGGCGTCGACCTCGTCCTCACGACGTACGGCACGCTCGTCCGCGTGCCGTGGCTGACGACGACGCGGTGGCAGCTCGCGATCCTCGACGAGGCGCAGGCGATCAAGAACCCGGCGGCGCGCCAGACCCGCGCCGCCAAGCAGCTCGACGCGCGCGCGCGGATCGCGCTCACCGGCACGCCGATCGAGAACCGGCTCGGCGATCTGTGGTCGATCTTCGACTTCGTCAACCCGGGGCTGCTCGGGACGGCGAAGCAGTTCGGCGCGTACACCAAGCGGCTGACGTCCGCGCCCGGCGCATCGTACGCGCCGCTGCGCGAGCTCGTGCGGCCGTACCTCTTGCGGCGGCTCAAGACCGACCGCGCCGTGATCTCGGACCTGCCGGACAAGGTCGAGGTCACCGCGCACTGCGCGCTGACCAAGAAGCAGGCCGCGCTCTACCGCCAGGCGGTCGACGACCTCGCGGCGCAGCTCGGCCGCACCGACGGCATCGCGCGGCGCGGCGCCGTGCTGGCGTCGCTGATGCGGCTCAAGCAGATCTGCAACCACCCGTCGCAGTGGCTCGGCGACGACGGCTGGCGCGAGGCCGACAGCGGCAAGCTGCAGCGGCTGCGCGAGCTCGCCGAGGTGATCGCGGCCAAGCAGGAGAAGGTGCTGGTGTTCACCCAGTTCCGCGAGGTGACGGGGCCGCTCGCGGCGTTCCTCGGCGAGGTGTTCGGGCGCCCGGGGCTGGTGCTGCACGGCGACACCGCGGTGAAGGGCCGCCAGGCGCTCGTGCGCCGGTTCCAGGAGGACGAGGGCGTGCCGTTCTTCGTGCTGTCGCTCAAGGCCGGCGGCGCGGGCCTCAACCTGACCGCGGCGGCGCACGTCGTGCACTTCGATCGGTGGTGGAACCCCGCGGTCGAGAACCAGGCGACCGATCGCGCGTTCCGCATCGGCCAGACCCGCAACGTGATGGTCCACAAGTTCGTGTGCCGCGGAACGGTCGAGGACAAGATCGACGCGCTGATCGCGAGCAAGCAGCAGCTCACGCGCGAGCTGCTCGAGGGCGGCGCCGAGCTGAACCTCACCGAGCTCGACGACGCGGCGCTCCTGCGGCTGGTGTCGCTCGATCTCGGCGCGCTCGGCGCGACGGGGGAGGCCTGACCGTGGAGTGGAAGCCGTACGTGTCCGTCGCCGCGCGCCGCGCCAAGGCCGAGCGCGAGCTCGCGCGGCTGGGGAAGAAGCAGGGCGCGCGCGCGGCCGCGCCGGTCGTGATCACCGGCCGGACGATCGCGCACACGTTCTGGGGCCAGGCGTGGTGCGACAACCTCGAGCGCTACAGCGACTACGCCAGCCGGCTGCCGCGCGGCCGCAGCTACGTGCGCAACGGGTCCGTCGTCGACCTGCGGATCGAGCGCGGCGAGGTCGTGGCGCGGGTCAGCGGCTCGTCGCTGTACACGGTCGAGATCGCGATCGCCGCGGTCCCCGCCGCGCGGTGGCAGGCGCTGCGCACGGCGTGCGCCGGCGAGATCGACTCGCTGGTCGAGCTGCTGCAGGGCCGGCTGTCCGGCAAGGTGATGGAGCGGCTGTGCGCGCGCGGCGAGGGGCTGTTCCCCGCGCCGGCGGAGATCGAGCTGGCGTGCACGTGCCCCGACTGGGCGTCGATGTGCAAGCACGTCGCCGCCGCGCTCTACGGCGTCGGCGCGCGCCTCGACGAGGCGCCGGAGCTGCTGTTCACGCTGCGCGGCGTCGACAGCGCCGAGCTGCTCGCCGGCGCCGCGGCGCCCGCGGCGCTCGCCGGCGGCCCGGTGGCGAGCGGCCGCGTGCTGCAGGGCGAGGATCTCGCCGCGCTGTTCGGGCTCGACCTCGCGCCGCCGGTCGCGGAGGCGGCCGCGGCCCCGCGGCGCGCGACTCGCAAGCCGGGCTCGCCGCGCAAGCCGGCCGCGCAAGGCAAGCCAGCCGCGCGGCGAGGCGCGCCCTCGCCGCGTCGCAAGGCATGACGGCCGTCGCCCTCAGGATTGATCAGATCTCCGGTTCCTCGAAACGGTTGTGATCTCCAACCGTTCGCCCTGAGCCGTCGGTTGGCGCGCAGCGCCGACCGACGAGTCGAAGGGCCAGCCTTCCTGGGCATGGACACGGCAGGCTGGTCGTTCGACTGGCCCTCGATGTCGCTCGGGCCGCTCCTAACGAACAGCGCCGCGAAGCACGCGAGATCACGAGCACGAGGTTGCTCCCTTCCGTTCGCCCCGAGCCGGCGCAAGGCGCGAAGCGCCGAGCGCCGTGTCGAGGGGCCAGCCTGACAGCGCACCCCGCGGGCTGGGATGAGCGCATGGAAGGCCGGCCCCTCGACACGGGCCTCGCTGGCGCTCGGCCCGGCTCGGGGCGAACGGATCCAGGGAACCTGTTCGTCCAGCGGCGATCTCCGACGACATCGGTGAAAGGCTCAGGACGAACGGATCTCGGGTCCCGACGAGGTTCCCAGATGTGTTGGATCCTGAGCGTCACCCCGCGCCGTTGAGCCGGGCCCCCGACTCGCGGTACGCATGGACGTGGGCCAGGTCCCCCTGCTCGACGAGCTCGCGATCGTCGCGGCGCTCGGCGTCGCGGTGACGGTGATCCTGTCGCGGCTGCGGCTCCCCACGGTGGCGGGGCTGCTCGCGGCCGGCGCGCTGGTCGGGCCGTTCGGGCTGCGGCTGACCACCTCGGTCCACGCGATCGAGGTGCTGGCCGAGGTCGGCGTCGTGCTGCTGCTGTTCTCGATCGGCCTGGAGTTCTCGCTCGCGCGGCTGCGCGATCTGTTCCGCCAGGTCGCGCTCGGCGGCGTCATCCAGGTCGGGCTGACCACGCTCGTGACGATGGGCGTCGTCGTCGCGCTCGGCGAGCCGGTCGGGCTCGGCGTGCTGTACGGGTTCGTGTTCGCGCTGTCGAGCACGGCGATCGTCCTGCGCGCGCTCGCCGAGCGGCGCGAGCTCGACGCGCCGCACGGCCGGTTCATCGTCGGCACGCTGATCTTCCAGGACCTGTGCGTCGTGCCGATGGTGCTGATCGTGCCGCTGCTCGGCGCCGCGACGCCGGCCGGCGACGCCGCGATCGACGTCGCGATCGCGATGGCCAAGGCCGGCGCGGTCGTCGTCGGGACGGTCGCGGTCGCGCGGTTCGTCGTGCCGACCGTGCTCGGCTGGGTCGACGCCGCGCACAGCCGCGAGGTGTTCCTGCTGGCGATCCTGGGGCTGTGCATCGGCACGGCGTGGCTGACCTCGCTCGCCGGGCTGTCGCTCGCGCTCGGCGCGTTCCTCGGCGGCATGGTCGTCGCCGACACCGAGTACGGGCACCGCGCGATGGGCGAGATCCTGCCGCTGCGCGACGCGTTCGTCAGCGTGTTCTTCGTCTCGCTCGGGATGCTGTTCGACGTGCGCGTCGTCGCCGATCAGCCGCTGCTCGTGCTCGCGCTGCTCGCCGGGTTCCTCGTCGCCAAGGGCCTGCTCGCGACGGTCGCGGCGATGGTGATGCGGTTCCCGGCGCGGGTAGCGTGGCTCGCCGGCGTCGGGCTGGCGCAGTTCGGCGAGTTCGGGTTCGTGCTGACGCGGCTCGCCGAGGACAGCGGCGTGATCGAGGCGGCCGCGGTGCCGCCGCTGCTCGCCGCCGGGATCGCGTCGATGTTCCTCACGCCGCTGCTCGTGCGCGTCGCGCCGCACATCACCGCGGGCGAGCGCCTGCTCGCGCCGCTCGAGCGGCTGATCGGCGTGCGGGCGATCGACGAGGCCGACGAGACGCCGGCGGGCGCGCGCGCGCTGAACGATCACGTCATCGTCGTCGGGTTCGGGCTGGCCGGCCGGCTCGTCGGGCGGACGCTGCGCGACGCCGGCGTGCCGTTCGTCGTGCTCGAGCTCAACCCCGACACCGTGCGCAAGAGCCGCGAGACGAGCCTGCCGGTGTTCTACGGCGACGCCGCGAGCGAGGAGGCGCTGCGCCACGCCCACGTCGCGCGCGCGCGGATGATCGTGCTCCTGATGAACGATCCGCAGGCGGCGCGGCGCGTGGTCGACACGGTCCAGCGCGTGGCGCCGGGCGTGCCGGTGGTGATGCGCACGCGCTACCTGTCGGAGCGCGACGGGCTGGTCGCGCTCGGCGCGCGCGACGTCGTCGCCGAGGAGGTCGAGGGCGCGATCGAGATCGTCAGCCGCGTGATGCGCGCGGTCGAGGTGCCGCGCAACGAGATCGACCTGCAGATCCGCAAGCTGCGCACCGAGACGCAGACGAGCGAGCGCAAGCAGACCGTGCCGCGCTCGCGCATCGGCCAGGTGCGCGGGCTCGACGAGATGAAGATCGAGTGCGCGCGCGTCCACGAGCGCAGCGCGGTCGTCGGCGAGTCGCCCGTATCGCTGCGGCTGCGCACGGTGACCGGGGCGCTGGTCGTGGGCATGCGCCGCGGCGACCGGCTGCTCGAGGACCCGGACCCGACGCAGACGTTCGAGGCCGGCGACGTCGTGTACTTCGTCGGGACGGGGGATTCGCTGGGCCGGGCCGTGCGGCTGTTCGACCCGACGGTCAGCGAGGGCGAGGCTGGCTCAGTCCCCCCGGCAGGGGGATAGCGCCGACGTTGAAACCGGGGGCGCCGGCGGTGTACGTCTCCGCCGTGGTAGACGAGCCGAAGCCGAGCGGCGAGCGATCGCTGGAGGTCGCGGCGACGGAGCCGTCGCCGGGGCGGGCGGCGGAGCTGATGGCGGCGGAGACACGGACGGCGGCGGGCTGCCTGGCGCGGGCCGCGGCCGTGGCGGGGCTACCGGCGAAGGTGGGGCGGTACGTGGTGGTGGGCAAGCTGGGCGAGGGCGGGATGGGGGTGGTGTATGAGGCGACGGACCCGGAGCTGAAGCGGCGGGTGGCGGTGAAGGTCGTGCGCGGTCGCGGCGTGGCCGGCGTGGGGCAGGGGGCGTTGCTGCGCGAGGCGCAGGCGATGGCGCAGCTGTCGCATCCGTCGGTGGTGCCGGTGTTCGACGTGGGGACGGTGGACGAGGCGGGCGGCGGGGGCGTGTTCATCGCGATGGAGCTGGTGGAGGGCCAGACGCTGCGCGACTGGCTGAAGGCGGCGCGACGGCCGTGGAAGGACGTGGTGACGGCACTCGTGGCGGCCGGGCGCGGGCTGGCGGCCGCACACGCCGCCGGGATCGTGCACCGCGACTTCAAGCCTGCGAACGTTCTGGTCGGGATGGACGGACGCGTCCGGGTGACGGACTTCGGGCTCGCGCGCGTCGACGATGCGGTGCTCGGCCCCGACGAGGCGGGCGAGGCGGGCGGCGTCGCCGGATTGACCATGCGCACGGCGGGCATCGCGGGAACGCCCGGCTACGTGGCGCCCGAGGCGCTCGACGGCGTGATCGACGCGCGCGGCGACCAGTTCGCGTTCTGCGTCTCGCTGTACGAGGCGCTGTACGGCGAGCGGCCGTTCGCTGCCGCGACCGGCAGCGGCCGCTCGCCGCTGATCGAGCTGGCCGAGGAGGTGCGCCGCGGCGCCGTCAAGCCCGCGCCGCGCGGCGCCCGGGTGCCCGGCTGGCTGCGGGCGATCGTGGTGCGCGGCCTGTCGCCGGAGCCGGAGCGCCGGTGGCCGACGCTCGCGGCGATGCTCGACGAGATCGAGCGCGTGCCGCGGCGCCGGCGAGCGCTCGGCGCGACGTTCGTCAGCGCCGCGGTGGTCATTCCGACCGTGGCCTACCTCGCGGCCGCGGAGCCAGCTCGAGCGAAGGGCGTGGACTGTGGCGCCGCCGGTCGCGTGATCGACAAGCGATGGAACGAGCCGCTGCGCCGCTCCATCCGCGACGCCTTCGCGCTCGTCCCGCCGCACGGCTCGGGCGAGGCCACGGCGGTCCTGGCGCAGCTCGACGAGTACGCGCGCACCTGGAGCGACACGCGCATCGACACGTGCCGGGCGACGCACGAGCGTGGTGAGCAGTCCAGCGAGGCGCTCGATCTGCGGACGCGGTGCCTCGATCGCGCGCTCGGCGAGCTGTACACGCTCGGTGTGGTGCTCGCGCGCGGCGGCCCCAGCGTCGTCGCGAACGCCCGGACGGCCGTGGAGGCGCTGCCGGCGCCCGAGGCGTGCTCGCTCGAGCGCGTCGCCACGGTGCTGCCGATGCCGGACGACCCGCGCGTCGAGGCGTGCGAGGCGTTCCTGTCAGAGGCGCGCGCGCTGCGCGATCTGGGCGATCATCGCGCCGCGCTCCCCGTGATGGAGCAAGGGCTCGCGCTGGCGGAGGCGATCGGGCACCCGGCGCTGGTCGCCGATGCGCTGATCCTGCGCGCGAACCTGGTTGGTGGAGGCGATGCCGACGCTGCCATCGCGGACCTCCAGCGTGCGCTCGAGGCCGGGGTCTCCGCGCGGGACCCGCGGCTCGAGGCGCGTGCGGCGATGGAGCTTCTGAATCGAGTCGCGTCGAAGGGCGTGAAGGCCGCGATCGAGCCGCTGCTTCCGGTCGTGCGCGCGGCGGTCACACGTGTCGAGGACGACAGTGGCATCCAGGTCCGCTTCGCATCGGTCGAGTCCTACGCGCTCCGGCGCATGGGACGCTTCGACGAGGCGTTGACCGCCTGTGAGCAGATCCGTCGACAAGGAGCGTCTCGAGCTCAGGATGCGGATCGCTGCAGGTGCCAGGCCCTGAACCAGTACAAGCCTGCGGACGCCATCCCTGTGTGCACCCGCGCGCTCGAGGCGATCGAGGCAGAGTTCGGCCCTGGTCATCACGAAACCGAGGTGGACCTGAGAGGCCTCGCGCTGGCCCATAACCGCCTTGGCAACTACGAAGAGGCGCTCGCCCTGCGGCGGCGAGTCGTCTCGATCGTCGAGGCCGTGCGAGGGCCCGGTACCTCGAACTACGCCGAGGCGCTGCACGGCGTGGCGAACGTGCTGAGCAACCTCAATCGGTTCCAGGAAGCGATCGCCTACTACGAGCGAGCGCTGGTGGCCGCGCGAGCGAGCGGCGCACAGGACGAGGAGGCCCGTGTACTCGCGAACCTATCAGGTGCCCACATGAAGGGTGGGGACGAGCATCAGGCCCTTGCCTACGCAGAACAGCAGATCGCGCTCAGCGAGCAACTGCTGGGCGAGGACTCGGTTGCGTTCATGGAGCTGCTCTTCGTGCACGGTCAGACCCTCTCCAACGGCGGCCGCCATGCCGATGCGCTGCTGTCGTTCGAGCGCGGTGTGCGGATCGGCGAGCGCGGTGTCGGGCCTCGCTTGATGCTCGGCTACCACCTGATGGGCAAGTCGCAGGCTCTCTCCGGGCTGGGGCGCGCGGCGGAGGCGATCGCGCCCGCACGCCGTGCGGTCGAGATCATCGATCGAGAGCAGATTCCACCCGCGGATCGATGGTCGGTTCACGCCGTGCTGGGGAAGGCCTTGGTGCGCGCTGGCCAGTCGGAGGAAGGGCGGCGCATCCTGCGCAACGCCTTGAAGGAGCTGCGGGCGATCGGACCGACCGCGCAGCTCAACATCGATGCGATCGAGTCGGTACTGCGGGAATGAGCGTCCACGTAACCATGCCGCGACGGTGCGCTCGTGTCTGAGCGGACCCCACCGGGTAGCTCGGTCGGCGTCGCGGCGACGGAGCCGTCGCCGGGGCGTGCGGCGGAGTTGATGGCGGCGGAGACGCGGACGGCGGCGGGCGGACCGGCGCGCGCTGCGTCCGTGGCCGGGCTGCCGGCGAAGGTGGGGCGTTACGTGGTGGTGGGGAAGCTGGGCGAGGGCGGGATGGGGGTGGTGTACGAGGCGATGGACCCGGAGCTGAAGCGGCGGGTGGCGGTGAAGGTGGTGCGCGGACGCGGCGTGGCCGGCGTGGGGCAGGGGGCGTTGCTGCGCGAGGCGCAGGCGATGGCGCAGCTGTCGCACCCGTCGGTGGTGCCGGTGTTCGACGTGGGGACGGTGGACGAGGCGGGCGGCGGCGGGGGCGGGGTGTTCATCGCGATGGAGCTGGTGGAGGGGCAGACGCTGCGCGACTGGCTGAAGTCGGCGCGACGGCCGTGGAAGGACGTGGTGAAGGCACTCGTGGCGGCCGGGCGCGGGCTGGCGGCCGCACACGCCGCCGGGATCGTGCACCGCGACTTCAAGCCGGCGAACGTGCTCGTGGGGATGGACGGACGCGTCCGGGTGACGGACTTCGGGCTGGCGCGTGTGGACGACGCGGTGCTCGGCCCCGACGAGGCGGGCGAGGCGGGTGGCGTCGCCGGGCTGACCATGCGCACGGCGGGCGTCGCGGGAACGCCCGGCTACGTGGCGCCCGAGGCGCTCGACGGCGTGGTCGACGCGCGCGGCGACCAGTTCGCCTTCTGCGTGTCGCTGTACGAGGCGCTGTACGGCGAGCGCCCGTTCGCGGCGGCGACGGGCAGCGGCCGCTCGCCGCTGATCGAGCTGGCCGAGGAGGTGCGCCGCGGCGCGGTGAAGCCCGCGCCGCGCGGCTCGCGCGTGCCGGGCTGGCTGCGGGCGATCGTGGTGCGGGGCCTGTCGCCGGATCCGGATCGCCGCTGGCCCTCGCTCGCGGCGATGCTCGGCGCGCTCGAGCGGGTCCCGCGGCGGCGTGGGCAGGTACTCGCGACGTTGGTGGCAGGTGTTGTCGCGGCGACGGTCTCGATGCGGACCTTGACCAAGGCAACGGAGCCCGTGGGTGAGCGCCCCTGCGAGGGGTTCTCGTTCCACTTGACCGGAGTCTGGGACGACGATGCTCGCGCACGCCTGCACGCGGCGATGCTCGCGACGGGAATCCCTCGCGCCAAGGCGACCTGGGAACGCGTCGCGGAGCGGCTCGATGGCTACGCCGCGGCGTGGGTCCTGAGCGCCGAGACGACGTGCCGAGCCGCGATCGTTCATCAGTCCATCACATCGGCCGAGCGCGACCTGCGCACCCGTTGTCTGAACACTCGCCTCCACTCCCTTCGCGCTCTGACGTCTGCCCTCGCCGCGGCGCCCGAGACGACACTCGATCGCGCGGTCGCGGCCGCGGTGGCCCTGCCCGAGCTCCGTGTCTGCGAGGTCCCAGACCTTCTGTCCCGCTACGCCGCGGCTCCCCACACCGCCGCCGCCGCTGCGACCGTGGACGCCATCGAGCAGGATCTCGCCAGGGCCGAGGCGTCCTTCACTCTGCAGGACTTCACGAGTGGGATGGTGGAGGCGACGAGGGCGGAGGTGGCCGCGCGACTGATCGGACATCCAGCGCTGATCGCCGAGGCCGTCGTCGCGCAGGCCGAGATCTCCAAGGGCGCCGACTGGCCGGATGCGTTGCCTCGCATCGAGGCGGCCCTGTTGATCGCCGAGTCTCTAGGCATGGACGATAGCCGGTTCTCGCTGCTGCTCGCGCAGGGCACTCTGCACACGCAGCGGCGGCAGTTCGACGTCGCGCGTGGGGCACTGGCGAGCGCGAGCGCGGTGCTTGACCGGTTGCCCGGAGGACCCCACCCGAAGAAGCTCATGTCGCTCTTCGCCGCGAAGAGCGGTCTCGCGCAGTACGAGGACCGGGGTGCGGATGCGTTGCGGTTCGCGGAACAGCGACTCGAGTGGGCCAAGCAGCTCGACCCTCCCAGTCTGCTCAGCGTCGCCACGGCCCACGGCGATCTGGCCCGCGCCTTGTCGGAGGAGGGGGAGCATGACCGTGCGCGAGCGGAGATCGATGCATCACGCCGCCTCTTGAGCGCCGCGGTCGGTCCCGATCACCCGATCATGGGCCAGGTGACCCAAGTGCAAGCGCTCGTCACCGCGGGGCAGGGCGACTTCGACGGCGCTGCCCGACTCCAACGCGAGGCGGTCGATCGTATGACGGTCACGCTCGGCGCGAGTCACCGAAGAGTGCAGCAGGCGCTGCAGTCGCTCTGGGTCATGGAAGACCGGCGCGGCGCCCACGACGCGGCACTCGAGCTGGCGCGGCGTGGCGAAGCGGCGACCGCGTCCGATCCCGCATCTCGCAGCATCTCGATGAGGTGGACGCTGTTCCTCGCGCTGTCCGAGCTGGAGGCCCCGACCGGCGACGCCCGACGTGGGCTCGCCGTGATCGAGCGTGCCTACCCCGAGCTGCAGCAACACATGTCACCCTCCGACGAGGTCACCGCGAAGTACGTGTGGGGGCGGGCGATCTGGCAGGTCGGAGTGGACCGTGCGCGCGCACGGTCGATGCTCCGCGAGGCGATCCTGGAGTTCCGCGCGCTCGGTGCTGGCGACATCCCGACGCCGTGGCAGTCCTGGCTTCGAGCTCAGGGGCTCGAAGCGGTCCTCACCAGGTGAGCGACCGCGATCCGATCCCCTGGACCGCGCAGAATTTGATCCCTCCGCGCGGCGACTGTTAGCATTTTCTCGGTCGGTCCCCTGGCAGAAACCCGATCCGTTTCGCGGAGTTGCGGATCGAACCCGGCATCGGGCGCGCGGCGCCCCGGCGGCCGAGGTCTGTCCGCGTCCTGCCCCTGAAGCTGTCTTCGCCTGCTGTCTCGATACCTGCTTATATAAGGAGACCGAGTGAACCTGGCCGCGCCCCTGGCCGAGCTGGCGGTGGACCTGAGCCCCCCAGACGGATTCGCGACTTCGTACCTCGTGCCCATGCGAACCGCCTCTCCCTGCGCCGAACCCGACGCGTCGCTGACGCGATCGGACGAGGTGTCCGACGAGCGCGCCGCGCGGGCCCTGGCGATCGCCGACAGCCTGCGCAAGCGCCGCCGCGATCCCGAGGCGGCGCCGGGGCCGGAGCTGGCGGACGCGCAGGCGTCGCTCGAGCGCCGCATCCGCGCGCACCTGGCGCGCGGCACGGTGCGGGTCACGCTGACGGACAACCGCTACACGATGATCTCGGTGCGCCGGCAGGGGCGGGCGCCGGGGCGCGAGCGGCACTACGACGTCCGGCTCCACCACATGTTCGCCGACGCCGACCCGGTGATCACGCGCGCGCTCGCGCGCTACGTCGGCGAGAACGACCGCGACGCCTCGCGCATCCTCGGCACGTTCATCGACGACAACACCGAGCGCGTGCGCGGCCGGGCGCGGCGCACCCCGATGCAGGTCGTCGTCACCGCCGGCCAGCACCACGATCTGCGCTCGATCTTCGACGAGCTCAACGAGCGGTACTTCGACAACCAGATCGACGCGGCGATCACGTGGGGGCCGCGCACCGGCCAGCCGCGGCGGCGCAACAGCATCAAGATGGGCAGCTACTCGGTCGAGGACCGGCTGATCCGCATCCACCGCGCGCTCGACCGCGCGTTCGTCCCGCGGTTTGTCGTCGCGTGGATCGTGTTCCACGAGATGCTGCACCAGGTGCACGACATCAAGGTCAAGAACGGCCGCCGCGAGTTCCACTCGCGCGCGTTCCTCGCCGACGAGGCGCGGTTCGAGCAGTACCACGAGGCGCGTGCGTGGGAGCGCGCGCACCTCGACGAGCTGCTCACCTACTGATCGTCGTCGAGACCGTCGTAGCGCAGGCGCGCGGGCAGCGCGCCGCCGGCGAGGTAGCCGAGCAGGTCCGGCAGGTCGGCGGCGGACACGCCGCACAGCCAGTCGCCCTCGGGGTAGACGACGAGGTTCGGGCCGTCGAAGCACGGCCCGAGGCAGCCGCACGGGGTCACGGCCACCGCGCCGACGAGCTCGTCGCGCGCCGCGACCTCGCGCTGCAGCGCCGCGACGAGATCGACGCCGCCGCGCGCGCCGCAGGACGGCTTGCCGCCGTCCGGCCGCGTCTGGGTGCAGACGAACAGGTGACGGCGATGACGCATTGCCAGAATCTACCGACACTCCCGTGCCGCGTCGCGTCGCGCTGACGCGCCGGACGTCCGAGAGTTGCACCGAAAACCTGGCGCAAGCCCTTGAGCGCGCAGGTCCGCTGTCACACGATTCCTCGCCGGTTCTCAAACGCTCTCGGGGGAGAGAGCCCGCCACACGCGCGCATGTCGACGCCGCAGCACCACATCATCAAGGAGACCTCGGACTCCATCTCGCGCTTGCTCCAGGAGGAGTTCAAGCGCAGCGGGTACAAGCGCGTCCACATCGTGGACCAGGCGCCGAAGCCCGACGCGATCGAGGGCAAGCTGCCGGCGGTGTCGCTGTACCTGTATCAGATCTCGGTCGATCCAGACGGGTTCGACAGCAACGCCGCCACGGAGCTGGTGGAGGTCGCGCAGCCAGATGGAACGATGAAGGAGTTCCATCGGCGCCGCCGGCTGTGGATGCGTCTCGACTACCTGGTCTCGTGCTGGGCGCAGACCCCCGAGGACGAGCAGCTCTTGATGGGGCTGATCCTTCGCACCGTGATCGACAACGTGGAGCTCGGCGGCGATCGCCTCAAGGGTGGCAGCTTCGAGGAGGACTTCACGATCGAACTGCAGCTCTCGGGGCGTCTCGACGAGGGCACGCTGTCCCGGTTCTGGGGCAGCCTGAACCAGCCCGTTCGTCCGGCGATCCAGATCTACACGAGCGTCCCCATCGTCCCCGAGAAGCTCGAGGCGTTCACGCGCGTCGAGCACAAGACGATGGAGTACCGCAACATCCACGACCCGAAGGTCCGCGAGCAAGGACCGACCCCCAACCCGTTCGCCCGGCGCCTCGACCTCGGAGGAGGCGGCCGGCGCTGAGTTCGCATCTCTGTCTGGAACACACAGGAGGATTCTCGAATGGCGACCAGCTATCTGTCCCCAGGCGTCTACGTCGAAGAAGTCGATCGCGGCTCCAAGCCGATCGAGGCCGTCGGTACCAACACCGTCGGGTTCCTCGGCGAGTCGTCCAAGGGCCCGCTCAACGAGGCCGTGCTCATCACCAACTGGTCGCAGTTCGTGAAGACGTTCGGTGATTTCAAGGAGTGCTCGGAGGCGTTCGCGCACGGCGTCTACGGCTTCTTCAACAACGGCGGCTCGCGCTGCTTCGTGGTCAACGTCGGCGCGCCGGCGGACGCCCCGAAGGCGGCCGCGCCGGCCAAGGAAGGCGAGAAGAAGGACGAGAAGGCGGCGGCCGCGCCGGCTGGCGGTGGCGGTGGTAACCGCGACGCGCTGTACATCGGCAAGGATGGCGGCCCGGGCGCCCGCACCGGCCTGAAGTGCTTCGAGGAGGTCGACGAGATCGCGATCGTCGCTGCGCCCGGCCAGACCTCGCCGGCCGTCGCCGACGCGATCCTGTCCCACTGCGAGACCCGCAAGGATCGCTTCGCGATCCTGGACAGCCCCGAGACGATCTCGGGCGGCGTCGACAAGCTGCCCAAGCCGCGCGACTCGAAGTACGGCGCGTACTACTTCCCGTGGATCCAGGTGTTCGACCCCGAGAAGGGCCAGGTCTTCGTGCCGCCGAGCGGTCACATCGCCGGCGTCTACTCGCGCGTCGACAGCGAGCGCGGCGTCCACAAGGCGCCCGCCAACGAGATCGTCCGCGGCGCGCTGGGTCTGAAGTACAACGTCTCGAAGGGCGAGCAGGACCTGCTCAACCCCAAGGGCATCAACTGCATCCGCTTCATGAGCGGCGCGATCCGCATCTGGGGCGCGCGCACGCTTTCGAGCGACCCCTCGTGGCGTTACATCAACGTCCGCCGGCTGTTCATCATGATCGAGTCGTCGATCGAGCGCGCCACCCAGTGGGTGGTGTTCGAGCCGAACGACCATCGGCTGTGGAAGCGCGTGCAGCGGACGATCTCGTCGTTCCTGACGCTGATCTGGCGCAGCGGCGCGCTGATGGGCGTGACGCCGGAGCAGGCGTTCTACGTCAAGTGCGACTCCGAGACCAACCCGCCCGAGGTGGTCGACGCGGGCCAGCTCGTGGTCGAGATCGGCATCGCTCCGGTCAAGCCGGCCGAGTTCGTCATCTTCCGTATCGGTCAGATGGCGTCGGGCGGCGGCGTCGAGGAGTGAGTTTCTGAGGTCGTGCCGCCCGGCACCTGGGAAGGTGCCCGGGCGGTGCGACGTAGAACGCCCGAGTCCTGGATCGACCAGGGAGTATCAGACGCCAGACAGGGAGACCCCCGCGGGCTCTTGGTCCAAACCAAACCTCTTGCAGGCCGCTTCGTGCCTGCCCTGCTCGGGGGGACCAAGAGTCGACGAGGGTCGCCGTGGACGGCTCCACCTCTGAAACGAAAGCTGGAGAACGAACATGGCTGTGGACACCAAGCGCAATTTTTCCGGCGGCAAGTACGCCTTCGAGCTCGACGGCAAGGCAGCCGCACTGGTGAAGAAGTTCGACGGGCTCTTCCCCAAGACGAGCGTCGTCTCGACGAAGCAGTCGGCGGGCTACGAGCTGAAGACCATCGGCAATGTCGAGTACGAAGACGCGACGGTCGAGCTCGGTCTCTCGATGGGCCAGGGCCTGATCGACTGGATCAACGCGTCGATGCGTGGCGAGCACATCCGGAAAGCTGGCTCGATCATCGCTGCCGATTCAGACGGCAACGCTCGTTCGCGCCGTGACTTCTCGGAGGCGCTGGTCACGGAGGTCAGCTTCCCGGCGTGCGACGCCGCGAGCAAGGACACCACGCCTGTCACGGTCAAGTTCAAGCCGGAGTACTCTCGGAGCAGCCCGGGAGATGGCTCGAAGATCAAGGGCGACGTCAACACGAAGCAGAAGGTCTTCCTGCCGTCGAACTTCCGCCTGGAGATCGGTGGCCTGCCGTGCCAGACGGTCAGCAAGGTGGGTGCGTTCACCTTCAAGCAGGCGGTCGTCGTGGACCCGATCGGCGACTCGCGTGAGTCCCAGATCATTCCGGGACCGATCAGCTTCACGGACCTCGACATCACGGGCGGCATGCGCGACTACGACAAGTGGGCGGACTGGTTCCGCGACTTCGTGCTCGACGGCAACTGCGGGCAGGACAGGGAGCTGTCGGGCTCGATCACGTGGCTGAGCCAGAACCGCAAGGAAGAGCTGGCACGGGTGACCTTCCACCAGATCGGCATCATCGAGCTGAAGGAGAACGCCAACGAGGCCGGCAAGGAGGGCGTCAAGACCTGGAACGCCAAGTGCTACTTCGAGTGGTGCGAGTTCGAGATCCTCGGGGCGTGAGCTAGCGGGTTCGGTTTGCTACGATGCGGCCTGCTCGGGGAACCGGGCAGGCCGTTTGTCTGTCCACTGACGGCCGGGGAGATCGCTTCGCATGGCGTTCAAGACCGAGTTCAAGTTCATCCTCCCGCGTGGGTTCGTCGACAAGGACGGCAACGTGCACAAGGAAGGCACGATGCGCCTGGCGACCGCGCGCGACGAGATCCTGCCGCTGCAGGACTACCGCGTGCAGGCCAACCGCGCGTACCTGGTCATCGTGCTGCTGTCCCGCGTGATCACGCGGCTCGGCGACCAGAAGCACATCACAGTCGAGGACATCGAGAACCTGTTCTCCACCGACCTCGCGTTCCTCCAGGAGTTCTACCGGAAGATCAACGAGGAGGGCGGGGCGCCCAAGCACCACGTCGCGTGCCCCGGGTGCGCGCGCGAGTTCGACGTCGACATGGTCACCGGTGCGCTGATCACCGGCGAGGATGGAGGTAGTGGCCGCTCTGGCCAGGGGTGAGCTGGGCGGCGATCGCCACGTACCCGACGGAGCAGCTGCACCAGGAGATGGCCTACATCGCGTACCACTTCCACTGGCCGCTCGACACCATCATGGACATGGAGCACGAGGAGCGGCACACGTGGCTACGCGAGATCGCGCGGATCAACCGCGAGATCAACGAGGCCCGAGGCCGCTGACCGTCGCCGCGATCGCCGCGGCCCCCGACCGCCCGCTGCCGCGCTCGACACGTCGTCCGCCACATCTGCCCGGCGGGCGTCTCTGACCGACGAGGAACCGCATGCGACCCGAGTACAGACCCCCAGGCGTGTACGCCGCGTTCGTCGACCCGGTGCGGCCGATGCTCGAGGTCGCGGACACCCGCGTCCCGGGCTTCGTCGGCCTCACGGTCAAGGGGCCGATCAACGAGGCGGTGCGGATCTCGAACTGGGACGAGTTCGTCGAGATCTACGGCTACTCGACCGAGCACTACCTGTCCGACGCGGTCTACGCGTTCTTCAAGAACGGCGGCCTCGCATGCCACGTCGTGCGCGTCGCCCACGTCCCGCCGAAGGGCGAGCCGATCGGCATCGACCACGCGACGTGCGCCGAGCACCTGCAGGTCGACGACTGGAACAAGCCCTCGCTCAAGATCCGCGCGCTCAACGAGGGGCGCTGGGGCAACAACATCTGGGTCAAGTGCGTGCACGCGACGGGCGCGAGCGCGCTGCTCACGCGCGACCTCGACGTCGGCTCGGGCGAGGCCCACGTCAACATCACGCGCGGGTTCGAGGTCGGCGCGCTCGTCCGGATCTTCGACAAGGAGAACTCGGACTACGTCGTGCTCACCGAGGTCGGCGACAAGCTGATCAAGTGGGGCAACGAGACGCCGGTCAACCGCCGCCACCGCGCGGCGGCGCCGACGCACCTCGAGGTGCTCGAGTTCGAGATCCACGTCGCGCTGCGCGATCGCCGCGAGGTGTTCAAGAACCTGCAGATGCATCCGAGCTCGCGCAACTACGCTCCGCGCGTGGTCGCCTCGCGCTCGCGGCTGATCCGCGTCGAGGATCTGGGCACCAAGTCGCCGGTCCCGCACAACCTGCCCGAGGCCGAGCCGATGGTCCGGCTCGGCGGTGGCCGGGACGGCGTCGACGCGATCACGACCGAGGACTTCCTCGGCAACGACTTCGGGCCGGGCGAGCGCACGGGCCTCGCGGCGCTCGCGGCGACCGAGGAGGTCGCGCTGCTGGCGATCCCGGACGCGATGCTGTTCACCGACCGCGACCGCGGCCCGGCGGGCGAGATGCGCGCCCAGCGGCTGCAGGACGCGATGATCACGATCTGCGAGAACCAGAAGGACAGGTTCGCGATCCTCGACATCCCCCCCAGCAAGGACATCGAGTGGGTCCAGCGCTGGCGGCGCCGGACGGACTCGAGCTTCTGCGCCTACTACTGGCCCTGGCTGATGATGGTCGGACCGGAGGGCGGCAAGGCCCGGCCGGTCCCGCCGTCCGGAGTGATGGCCGGGGTCTATGCCCAGCGGGACACCGAGCACGGGGTGCACACGGCCCCGGCCAACGTGTCGATCGTGGGCGTGGACGACCTCGCCCTGCGCGTCACCGAGGACCACCTGGGGCAGCTGAACGCCAGCAGTGTCAACACGTTCCGCCTCCAGCGAGGCGTCCGTCCGTGGGGGGCACGCACCGCGTCATCGGACCCGGCCTGGCGCTACATCAACGTCCGCCGGCTGTTCATCATGCTGCGGCGGACCCTGGATACCGGGTTCTCCTGGGTGACCTTCGAGCCCAACAGCCAGCTCACCTGGAGCACCGTCCAGACGGCGGCGAGCCAGTTCCTCGAGTCCCTGTGGAAGCAGGGGATGCTGATCGGCGGGAAGCCGGAGGAGGCGTTCTTCGTACAATGCGACGCCGAGACCAACCCGCCGGATCAAATCGACAAAGGCATCCTCGTCTGCAACATCGGCATCGCCCCCACCGTCCCGGCCGAGTTCGTGATGATCTCGATGGTCCAGGAGATGGGGAGCCCGACGGGCTGACGAGGACGCCGCCGCCGCCGGGTTGATCGCACGCCGCCACGAGAGCTCTGGAGGACCGCATGGCCGACCGCATGGATCCGCTCCCCGTATTCTGCTTCAAGGTGTCGATCGCGATCGGCAACGCGTCGGCCACCGAGGTGTTCTTCAAGAGCGTCGGCGGCATCAAGTCCGAGAGCGAGGTCGTCGAGTACAAGGCCGCCGGGGTCAACGGCGCGACCTACAAGCTGATCGGTGGCACCAAGTGGTCGAACATCGTGCTCAAGCGCGGGTTCACCGACGCGACCGGCGGGGACACGCTGATGAACTGGCGCAAGGCGTGGACCGGCGACGGCGGCACCCGGGCGCGGGCCACGGTGACGATCACGCAGCTCAAGAACGACCTCAAGACGGTCGGCAAGACCTGGCAGGTCGTCGACTGCTTCCCGGTGAAGTGGGAGCTGTCGGAGCTCGACGCGGCCAAGAACGAGGTCGCGATCGAGACGCTGGAGCTCGCACACCATGGCATCAGCGAGCTGAAGCAGTAGCGCGGCCCCGCCGCGCGCCCGGTTCCCGCACGACGCCCGCATCGAGATCGGAACACGATGACCACGACGCCGACGACACCGACGACGGGGACGGCCACCGAGACGCGCGCGCTCGCCGCGGCGATGTCCGCGCCGACCCCGTTCACCGGTCGCGCGGCGCAGGCGGCGCTCCACGCCAGCGATCGCCACGTCGATCGCTGGGCGCCGGAGCGCGACGCGACGCGCCGGTCGCGGTCGCTCGGCTCGGTCGCGTTCGCGGACCGGATCCTCGGGCCGTGGCTCGCGGCGGCCGAGGCGGCGCCGATGAGCCGGGCCGGCGCGACGACGGATCGCTCGACGCCGCAGGTGTCGTGGCTGTTCCCGCGTCCGTGGTACCAGGACGAGCTCGACTGGGCGGCGGCGGCGCGCGAGGCCGAGGCGCAGGCCCAGAGGGGCCCGCTGACGACGCGCGGGACGTACCTGCGGCCCGGCGCCGCGGGCCCCGCGCCGGTCCGCGCCGACCAGGCCGTGGTCGTCGTCGCGCCGAGCTCGTTCGGCGCGGCGCTGGTGTCGTCGCGCGCGGCGGCGGCGCCGACGCTCGACGAGCTGTCGTACGTCGCGCCGTCGATGACGCTGGCGTCGTCGGGCCCGGGCGCGATGTCTGGCGGCGCGGCCGAGTCCGCGCCGCGCCGCGCCACGTCGTTCGCGCTGCCCGCGGCGCTCGCGCCGGCCGGGATCGCCGCGCCCGCGGCACCGTCGCCGGTGGCGCGCACGCTGCGCGCGTGGACGCCGCAGGTGTCGTTCGCGGCGGCGCAGGCGGCGGAGCTGGTCGCGGGCGCCTCGGCGATGGTCGAGGAGTCCGGGATGTCGGCGGCGGTGCGGTCGCCGGTGCTCGAGGGCCTGGCGTACGTCGCCCCGAGCGACGTCGCGAGCGAGCGCACCGTCGAGGGCGTCCCCGCCCCCGCCGCGTCGGCGACCTCCGCGGACGCGGTGCGCCTCGCGCGTGTCGCGGCGCAGCTCGCGGTGGCGCAGCAGGCGCGGACGGCCACGGTCGAGGCGACGAGCGCGTCGGTCGCCCAGGTGCCGGCCCCGGCGCGTCCTGCGACCGCCGCGCAGGCGCCGGCGCAGCAGGCCGCGTCGGCCTCGATCGTCGACGCGTACCGTGCCGAGCAGGCGCGGGCCGTCGAGCAGCTCCGCGCGGCCGAGGTCGCGCGCGCGCACCAGGCCGAGGCGCCCCGCGCAGACGCGTCGGCGGACGCGGTCGGGTCGGCCGCGGCCACGCCGCGCGCCGAGGACGCCGCCGCGCTGGCCGCGTTCGTCGAGCTCGCGCGCGCCGCGTCGCTGTCGCCGGCGGCGG